>CAMDTE010000031.1 GCA_945907425.1 Owenweeksia hongkongensis DSM 17368
GTGCGGATAAAATCTCCCATCCAAGAACTGTTCACGCCAGGGTGTTTTCTCAACGCCAGCGCCGTTGCCTTCACCACCAAATCATTGAACGATACTTTCGTATCAAGGACAGCATTGATCTGCGTTCTAGCCTCCATAGCTGCCGACATGTCAACGGTCAGCTTCAAGTAAAAATGTGGGGCAGAAAATTTACTTTCACTCAAGCGACGCGCAATCGTTTTGCGCATTTGCGTGTTAGGCGTATCTACAAATCCTTCTTTTGCACGGATACTAGCAGCCGAACGACCGGACGCAACAGAAGAAGAGGCTGCATCAATATCGCGCTTGACGATGCGTCCATTTTCACCAGAACCCACCAAAGTGGCTATATCTACTCCCTTTTCTTTGGCTAATTTTTTTGCCAAGGGGGAGGCTACAATCCGGCCTGTATTTACTGAAGGTCCAGAAGGTGCGGGAGACGACGGCGCTACTGCTGCTGGCGCAGAAGGCGCAATAGCAATGTTAGTGGCCGGGGGTGCTGCACTTTCCATCGGTCTTTGTACTGTCGTCGTCGATTTTTTCTCCGGCCCAGAAAGTAATGCTGAAATGTCTTCCCCGGCGACACCCAAGATGGCCAAAATAGTATCCACGGGTGCCGTTTTTCCTTGCTCCACTCCCACATACAAGAGAACTCCTTCTTGACCGGGGAAAGCTTCAAAATCCATGGTTGCTTTGTCGGTTTCAATTTCCGCCAAAAGCATTCCTTCTGAGATGGTATCCCCGACTTTCGCGTGCCATTTGGCTACAACACCCTCGGTCATGGTGTCACTCAAACGCGGCATATTAATAACAATGGCCATGGAACGGGGGCTTATTCTTTGATAAACGGATAATCCTCTTGAACATAAATGTGTTCCCAAAGCTCGTGAGCCTCAGGAAAAGGAGAGTTTTCTGCAAATTTTACGCATTCTTCAACCCTTGCTTTGACGCGAACTTCAATAGCCTCCAATTCGTCCATCGAAGCCCATTTCTTAGAAAGGAGCACCTCTTTGGAGAGAGAAATAGGATCTTGTTTTTGGTATTCAGCCACCTCGACTTTGGTTCGGTAGAGTTGCGCATCCGACATGGAATGTCCTTTGTAGCGATAGGTTCGAATCTCTAAAAAGGTAGGCCCGCCGCCTTTACGCGCCCGCTCCATTGCTTCGTGCATCGCATCGTATACTTTGGCCGGATCCATTCCTTCCACCGCAGCGCAAGGCATTTCGTATCCTAAACCCAATTTCCAAATATCGGTATGATTGGAGGTGCGTTGAGTGGATGTACCCATCGCGTATCCGTTGTTTTCAACGATAAAAACGACCGGCAAATTCCAAAGCATCGCCATGTTCATCGTTTCGTGAAACGATCCTTGCCGAACCGCTCCATCACCCATGTAGGTCAAGGTGACATTGTTGCTTCCTTGGTACTTATCGGCAAATGCCAACCCCGCACCCAAAGGGATTTGACCTCCAACAATGCCGTGTCCACCATAAAAATGATGCTCCTTACTGAATATATGCATCGACCCGCCCTTGCCACGGGAGGTGCCGTCTACCTTGCCCATCAATTCGGCCATAACCCTTCGCGGGTCAACTCCCAAGCCTATGGGCTGAACGTGGTTTCTATAGGCGGTAATCATTTTATCACCGGGCTCCATGGCCAACAAAGCACCCGCTAAAACGGCTTCTTGACCGTTGTACAAGTGGAGAAATCCTCTAATTTTTTGCTGTATATACAGGGCAGCGGTCATGTCTTCAAACTTGCGCCAGAAGAGCATATCCTCATACCATTTCAAATAAACCTCTTTCGTTAATTTCTTTTTGGGCATCGGAGTATTCAGATTGAGCGTGCAAAAATACGCTATATCACTTCAAAAGATGATTTAAATCGAACAATGCACTGAAGCGCAAAGTGTTCTGTAAAGGGGAACGCACCGTTTGATCCGCAGGGAATAGATAGGCAAAATCAAGGGCGATCAAAGAATACTTGATTCCAAAACCCATCGTAAAATAGCGACGATTCCCCTTGGTGGGATCTTCGTGCTGATACCCTCCGCGCACAGCAAATTTTTCGTCATACCAATATTCGCCCCCTACATTGAACATGAATTCACGCAGTAATTCCGTGGTGCCCCCCGGTTTGGCAGAAGGATCCCACGATTGAAAAATGCCTTGGATAACGCCTACATTATCGTCTTTTCCCGCGATAACTTCCGAACGATCTCCGTCTCCGTCGATGTCCAGCAAATCACGTTCTGGGCGGGTAGGAACTTGGAGTTTGTTGATATCCGCCAAAAGGGTGAGCCGATTGTACGAATCCAAGGTCCAGTTAAATCCAACACCTGTACGCAGGTTGGTAGGAATAAAATCCACCGCACCGCTTTCTGTATATTTTACTTTCGCGCCCACATTGCTCAAATGGATGCCGCCCAACCATTGGCCTTTCTGCCCGTCGGGCATATTGATTGTTTTGCCTTGGTAGTAAAAACTCACGTCCGAAGCTACTGTCGTTCCGGGCTTAGTCTGCAAGCCGCCCACCACTTGCCCTTGGGTCAAATCGCTCAAGGCACCGCGCAAGGAAATCCCACCCGACCAATGTTTGCTTAATTGCAAGGCATAGGCTACATCCAACGCCATTTCATAGGGACGAAACGTACCCTGCTCGTCGCCATTTTCGTTTCTAAACGTGATATCCCCCAAGGAGAAGTACCGCATTCCAATACCTAGGCCGCCTCTTTTACCAACGCCAAAGGCAACATTGGCAAACATCAATTCCACATCGGGAACCAAGGAGCGAAGCCACGGAGTATAGGCCAACCCGCCCATTTTATTTCCTTGGCCGATGAACGCCAATTTCGCTGGATTCCAAAACAACGCATTGGCATCTACCGATGCCGCAACCCCGGCATTGGCCATCCCTCCCATGCGGGCGTCAGGACCAATGGCTAGCATGGGTAGGGCAGAAGTGACCACGTTGAGCTTATCACCAAATGCCGTTTGCGACCACACAGGTAGCGTCAAAAGAAACAGTGCGGTAACGGCGATAAATTTCTTACCTAAGATTGTCATAGTCTACAAAGATACATTAATGGTTTGGCAGTAACACGAGTCTCTCCCCTGCTTTTGCACGAATTCCGGTGGCTTTATGCGTCACCACTACGCTGAAAATATACCAGCCCGACGGCAACACGGAACCATTAGCCGAACGCAAATCCCATTGAATGGGTTCCAATCGATTTCCCTCTGCTTCCCCCTCCCAATCGGCGGTATACACTATTTGACCACTGGGGCTACTCACCACCAACTGAACCAACAATTCTTCCCCCTCTTGGTTGTGGCTAATTCCAAATGTCACCGGTCCTTCCGTGGCTGGATTTGGATAGACAAACAGGCGTTCCAAGGTCAAGACATCGCCCTTCACTACCACGAAGTCGATGGATCCTTCTCCGAGATTATTGTAGGCATCCCAAGCGCGCACAGAGAAGCGATGGGGCCCTTCCGCAAGTCCTTCGTAGGGCCAACGCACCGTTCCGCGCGTAAAGGCATCCACATCCGTTTGGTAGATGCCGTTCAAAACCACCGCTTGATCCCATCTTCCGTCCAATGCTCCCAAAATATCGTGACCGATCCCATTGCCGACCGCATTGACTCCACTGGGGTCAGCAATGCGCGCCAAACCAACGGGATTCTCACTGGCAATGCCGCCGTTTTGAAACAATGTATCTCCTATATAAACGCGCACATGCGGACCCGTATTGTCGGCCGCTGCGCCAGGGTTTATTCCACCCATTTTCACATTGCTTCGTTGCCCGGCAGCGTCGGTTGTATCGTTGTATGCGTATAGGCTCAATTTACCGAAGCCTACATTCAAAGCAATGTCCAACGGAACTAAAAACTCCACCCGGAAACGGCCATTTCGCACGGATACTTTGCCGCGATACGCCGCATTTTCTTGGATTTTGAATGGAATGGCTTGCCCCTGTCCATCGTTCAATAAAGTGAAACGCTGAATCGGTTTGTCCAGTAATTCCACTTGCGCAACACCTTGGAAGTCCGATAAAAAAGTGCCGTCCAGCGATTCCATATGACCCGATGCTACCACACGTCCCAATGCCTTGACGGTATCGTTTTGATCTTCCCATGCTTCCCCATTGAGGGAGTCCCATACTGCCGTATGTTCTGGAACATTCAAACGAACAGCAGGATCACCCAGTAAGGCAAAGCGCAATTTGTCTTTGTACCGGACACTGTTTTTTGATTGTCTTACAATGTCTCCAAATCGCCTGAATTTTCCATCGGTCCTGTAAAACAACTGCCCAAAAATAGAATCGTTCATCAAAGACCCTTCGGCCGCAGACACCACCCGCGTGGTAGACAGCAAGGCAATGGCGCCCCCTTTGGGATTGATCAAAAGATGCTCTCCCGCACTGGTGCGCATCGGATCATCGTACCGTGAAAATTCACAGGTAATGGTGACAAAAAGAGGGCATTTGAATCCATTGGAAAAGGCTTTGACATCACGCATTTGCAAAATATTCTCACTAGACCATCCCACTTCACCGCCGTGCCCTAAATAGGTGGTCACCAAATTTCCCTGCTCTACCGAACGCAACAAGACCTCGCGCCCCCCTGGGTACGATTGGCTACCCGAAGTGCTGGTTTGTAAATACGCATCGGAATACACTTTGGAGACATCAAAAAGGGGAAATTGAGTAGACACCCTATCGCTCAACTGTTCTTGGGTTGCAGAAAATGTTGCTTCCCATGGCAAATCAGCATCGTCCGCCACAAAAACCAAACGTTTTCTCCACGGGCCAAAAGCAGTAGAATCCGTCACATACCCTATGATTTTAGTGACAATCCCCTCCGCCTCCGATAAAGTGTTGACAGGCAAACGGCCAATCCCTATATCCAACGATTCATACACCTGATTGTACCCTTCATTGTCTTCTAAATAACCGTAGTAATCATCCAAACAATAGGATGTGTACAAAGAAAAACTAGCAGTACTTTCGTAAATCGGCACAAAATTTTGCTTGTTAGCGACACGGTCTTTGTAATCGTAGGAGGCATCTCCGAACAACAAAAGATAGCGCGGCCGATCTTCTGGAGTGGTGGCTGATTTGTACAAATGGCGCATATAATCCCGAATCGCTGTGATGTCTTGAGCGCCGCTGCTGAATTCATTGTAAATAATTTCTGGCGTTACCACTTTTACTCTCAACCGGGAGTTGGTTCTGTGAAATTGAGCCAATCGTTCTGCGGCCGGCAAGAAAGGAGTGGCGGAAACGATTACATAATCAAACGGTTCTTGACTGTGTAGGTTTTGCGGGGAAATTCCTCCTTTTAGAACAGGCGATAAGGCATCTTCTGGTTTGCCTACGTAAAACGTGCGCAGCGAATCGGTAGCGCCCAAAAACACCCACTGCCCTCCCACCAACGAATGCGGAATTTGACGCTGAGGAACACCGCGTGTAATCTCCAAAATCCATCCATTGGACGGCGGATTGGACACACTGTACCGCAGCACATTCCCGGTGTCCAATGGATTTCGAATCACGAGTCCACCGGGTTGATACCCCATGGGCACATCGGCAGTAACCCGAACCCAATCCAAAAAAGCGGTGGCCGACGGGCTAGCGGAACGATCAAATTCCGCCATCACTATTTGTAAATTCCCAGCTCCGGGTTGAAAAATTCCATTTTGCAGCATGCTGACCGCATACTCAGCCCCGGCTATGTTGCTCGATGTACCCACGGAACCCGAAGCAATCGTCTGGCCGTTGTGGGTAATTTTAAAAACAGTGCCTGGCGCAGATGCTCTCACGGCAGCCCGAAACCAAACATTGACCCGGCTCTGTGCATCGAGCAGAGGCAAGGCAATAGAGACCGGATGCGCCAAGGAATAATCGAATACCTCTCCAAACCATTCCCGGCCTGATCCAATCAAATTGCGTTGGTCTTTCTCATGAACAGACAACGCCAGCGTACGATTCACATCCCGCGCTCCTGCGCTCGGTGGAGCCCAAGCCGTACTCCAACGGCGTCCTCCTTTTTGCACAGAAATAAAACCAAAGGCTGTATCGGAATAGGGATTCGTAACGTGATCGTGCCGATGGGTGATGGTGTTCCAATCCCAACGGTGAGGACCGTAGGCATAGAAATAAAGGACATCGGACGCGTGGAAAAAGCCATCGCCACCATCTACTATCCGCACGGGAACAGCCGCAAGGTCGGTAGGACGAAACATACCGTTTCTCTCCGGCAAAACACCCGTAAATTGACTGTACACCCCTACGGAATCACTGGGCCAAGGACCCGCGCCAAAACCCAAAGCCGTTAAATCATTGCCCGTAAGTTTGTACAATCCATCCTGCGTCCATGCCATTTTTGCCCAATTCCCATTCGACAGGACAGAGTTTTGTCCATAAAGCGAAAAGGACTCTTCCCATCCCAAAAAACAAAAAAGGACGCTCAATACAAGAAAATAGGATTTGCTGCGTTTCATAAATTCCCTCTTTAACGCATGAATTGCGTCAAATGGTGTGGTAAAATTCAACCTTTTTTAAATGAAAAAGGGAAATGTCGTATTATTGTAGTTCCTAAAATGCCTGCAGAATGGCTCTAAAGCGCCTATACACCCTGGTTTTCACCGCGATACTCGTACAGAGTGCGACCGCGCAGGACCCTCATTTTTCTCAGTTTTATGCAAATCCGCTGTATCTCAATCCAGCTTTTGCGGGAATTAAAGTGTGTCCGAAAGTAAATACGTCGTATCGGAATCAATATCCGGTGGCAGGTGTTTATCAAACATACAGTGCGTCGTATGACCAGTATGTGGACAAATTAAACGGAGGTTTGGGAGTATTGATCGTGCAAGACGAGGCGGCAAATCGCACCTTGCGGCTAACCGAAGCTTCGTTGATTTATTCGTATCACTTGAAAGTCAATCGGAAATTTCAATTATTGACCGGTTTTCAAGGCACCTTTCGTCAACGCGGATTGGATTGGGGCAGTTTGACGTTCCCAGACCAAATCGACCCCTTTTACGGTTTTGTTAAGCCGACGAACGAACTTCCCCCCAATCAAACTACTTCGTCCAATCTGGATTTAAGCATGGGTATGGTGGGCTTTACAGAGCATTACTATATAGGCGTTTCTGTGCATCACCTGACACAACCCAACGAGGCATTTTTAACCAATTCCATCCTACCCACCAAGGTGAGCATTCAATCGGGAGCCACCCTTCGTTTGGGTAAAAAACGTTTGTATAACTCGCAGGACAATTTATTGATTCCCAACATCGTTTATCAAATGCAAGGCGGCGCTCAGCATTTAACCGCGGGCGTTTCCTTCAACCGAGGACCTTTAACGGGTGGGTTTGCCTATCGTCAAGCCATGGGGGCAGTGAGTTACAATCCCGATGCATTGATTGTTTTGATCGGGATTGCCCCCAACGAAGTTCCTTGGACTTTTGGTTATTCGTATGATTATACGATATCGCCGCAAACCAATTCTCTTGGAGGGGCGCACGAAGTCACCCTGTCCTACCGTTTCCCTTGCCGCTCACGCAAGACAAAGTATTCTGAAATCAAGTGTCCTAAATTTTAATAAGAAGTTCACCTTATCGTCTTATGAAAGCACCTCGCATATCTCTACTCCTTGGCGCAGCCCTGGTTCTGTTGGTTTCTTCTTGTGGAAAACCTTCCTCTGGTTCCACAGGCATGAACCTAAACGACCGTAAAAACGGTGGATTCCAGATTAATTTAAAATACAAGGGCCAAGAAACAGGTCCTGGATTGGTATTTATTGAGGGTGGCTCCTTGATGATGGGTCGTGTAGAAGAAGATTTCATAAAAGATTGGAACAATCAACCTCAACGCGTAACGGTGGCTTCTTTTTACATGGATGAAAACGAAGTAACGAATGCCGATTACCGCGAGTATTTGTACTGGTTGCGTCGAGTGTACGACTACGATTATTACCCTGAAGTGTATACTTCTGCCCTGCCTGACACCTTGGTTTGGCGCGACAAGCTCGGATACAATGAAACCTATGTTGAAAATTATCTGCGTCACCCCGCGTACAATTTCTATCCTGTAGTGGGTGTCAGCTGGATTCAGTCCATGCGTTATTGTTCTTGGAGAACGGACCGTGTGAACGAGCAGATTTTGATTGATAAAGGCATATTGACCACTATGGCTGATCAGAAAGACGATCAGAATTTCAACACAGAAACGTACTTGTACAAGTCGAATGAGTACACACAGCAAAACAAAAAAGGTCTGAAGGATTTAAATCCCAACAGCGGGTACGGAAAAGAAGGTCGCCCGGCACGGATCGAGGACGGCATTTTACTGCCAAAATACCGTCTGCCAACAGAAGCCGAGTGGGAATACGCAGCTTATGCTGAAGTAGGAAACCGTGTGTACAACCGCACCATTGACCGCAACAAATACACATGGAATGGCAGCAGTGTTCGCAGTCGATCAAAAGAAGATCGCGGTGACCTTTTGGCCAATTACAAGCGTGGACGCGGTGACAACATGGGTACTGGCGGTTATTTGAACGATCAAGCCAATATTACCATGCAGGTTCGATTTTATCCGCCGAATGACTTTGGTTTGTACGATATGGTCGGCAACGTTTCGGAGTGGGTATTGGATGTATACCGCCCGTTAAGCGGTCAAGACATGACCGATCACCGCCCTTTCCGTGGTAATGAATTTCAACAGTTCGACAACGACTACCAAGGATTAGGCGAATTATCCGTATTGACTGAACCTCAATACGATGCTGATTCCAATGTGGTTCGTTTGCCCGGTCAATTGCCCATCAAGCCTGTGACGGCTGAGCAGAATCTGCAGCGCCGCAATTACCAACAATCCGATTACCGCGATTTCCTTGATGGAGATGTGGAATCATCCATCTATTATGAGAAAGGCCTAGCCGAAGGAGAGCCTGCGATGTACGCCTACGGAACCTCTACACTGGTAGGCAATCATACTCGTGTCTACAAAGGGGGTTCTTGGAAAGATCGAGTGTACTGGTTGTCTCCAGGAACACGCAGGTACATGGAGCAAAATTTGTCGACAGACGATATCGGTTTCCGTTGCGCTATGGATCGACTTGGATTCCAAAACGAAAACAGCAAACGGACCAAGGAGCACAAAGAACCAAAACGCGACAAGTTCCGTCGCTACCGTATGTGATTTTCTGTTCATCATTTTTCAAAAACCACCCCTCGGGGTGGTTTTTTTATGTCATTTTTGCACTATGACTTCCACTCCTATCGAAACGCTTTACGCGGCCTTCTTAGCTTCTACAGGTATCGTTACTGACTCGCGGAAAGTCGGTAATCAATCGTTGTACGTTGCTCTGAGAGGAGACCGATTTGACGGAAATACCTTCGCCTTGGATGCCCTGCGAAGCGGAGCCGTGGCAGTAGTGGTAGACGATGCTTCTTTGGTTTCTCATGACCCCAAGAAAATTCTGTGGGTAAACAACACATTGGAAGCACTGCAAGCCTTGGGCGCTCGGCACCGTTCCTTTTGGAACCATCCCGTGATAGGATTGACTGGATCCAATGGAAAAACCACCGCTAAGGAACTGTTTTCATCCGTTCTCAGTCAGCAATTTGCGGTGTGGAATACCCAAGGAAATCTAAATAATCACATCGGCGTACCCTTGACCCTGCTCTCCCTCCGGCCAGAACATCAAATAGCGGTCATTGAAATGGGTGCTAATCACCAAAAAGAGATCGCATTGTTAAGCGAACTGGTTCACCCCTCGGTTGGATACATTACCAATTTCGGAAAGGGCCATTTGGAAGGTTTTGGGGGTATAGAGGGTGTTATTATAGGAAAATCTGAACTTTACGTTGCTCTCCGCGCACAACAGGGACTGGCTTTGATCAACGGTGACGATCCTTTGCAATGGGAACATTCCAACGGCATTCCACACTTTGTATTTGCCTTGGAAAACTCCCCTGTAGAGGCGGATGTTCGGTACAAAATCGTTGAAGGAAAAAATGGCTTTGCTGCTATTTCATTTCGTGGCCTTCTTCTGCAAAGTCATCTGGCGGGTGCCTTTCAGTGCACTCACTTGGCTGCCGCAGCGGCTTTGGGCACTTACTTTGGATTGACACCGAAACAGATAAAAGCGGGCATCGAAAGCTATGTGCCTCAAAACAATCGAGCGGAATGGCGGAGGACTAATAAAAACACGGTACTATTGGATGCCTACAATGCAAATCCCAGCAGTATGTTGGCCAGCCTTCAATCGGCACAAACGCAAGAGAGCGGGAAGCCACATGTGTATATTCTTGGCGATATGATGGAATTGGGTAGCTATGCGGCAGTAGAACACCAGGCTTTGCTGGATTGGATTCAGGCGCATGCCCCTACTGCTGAGGTGATGACCGTCGGACCTCTCTTTCAGGCCTGTCAGGCTCCCAAGGGGACTGTGCAATTTGCTACTACGGACGACGCTTTGGATTTCTTAAAAAAGAATCCATTGAAAGATCGATTTGTCCTTCTGAAAGCCTCTCGTAGCATGGCGCTGGAACGACTACTAGAAGCGCTTTGATCAGAACGCCATTCGGTATCCGACAGAAACTCCTGTGCGGATGGGATACTCCGTGGCCCTGGCATTCACATAATACAGTGGGCGGAATCCAAAATCCATGGTTGCTCCTAGGAGAAAACGACCGCGAATACCTACCGCCCTGCCTCCAAGCAAAGATATCCCGCCAGACCAAAATTGCTGGGTAGCATGGAGTGAATAATCTTCGTCGTTGATACGAAATACTTTCAGCTTATTGAGAGTGGCTTGTGGCCACACCTCTAGCGTGTACGTTTCGTTCACTTCGGTAACAAAACCCGCTCGGAAAGGGATAGCCCAATACGACCCCCTCCAAGTGAACGGCTCAACGGGTAGGCTTGGGCTAGAAACGGCATACGACCAATCCGACATTTCTACCCCTATTCCCGCGTGCAGCGATCCTTTGAGCAGGAAGGCGCCATGAAGGCCATTGGACATCACAAAACGAGGCCTGTAAGGAAACAGGGAAGGATCCACCACCGTTCCGTCCATCGTGGTCGCTAATCGGCGCATTCCCACCATACTAGAGGAACGCGCTTCCAACAAAACCACCCTTTTTTTAAGATCAGAGTCTGTGTAGTATTCTGGCTCCGTGTTTTTTTGTGCCCAGAGCGTCGTCAAAGGCAATAGAAAAAGGACAAGGCAGGAAATAGATCTCATAATGTCATGATTTTTCTTTTCAACGCGTCCGTCGCCGCAGCAAATCCCGACGGATTCTTTCCTCCCGCCGTAGCGTAGAAGGGTTGTCCACCGCCGCCGCCTTGAATGTGTGCCGCTATTTCTTTAATCCACGTGGAAGCATTTGCGCCCAACGAGAGTAAATCGTCGGAAAATCCTACGTGCAATGTGATTCTACTGTCAGCCAACACGCCCATTAAAACAGCGGCAAAGGGCTCCGATTTCAGCGCAAAACAAATGTCTTTGGCCGAGCCCGCGTCCATTGGCCCTTCAAAAACCATCCATTGGGCTTTGCCGACTGATGTGGCTTTCGCTTTTAAGGCCGCGAGGGTGTGTTGCGCCTTTTCTCGTTGAAACCCCTCCCATTCCTTCAAGAGTATGGCGTGCTCATTTTTCAAGGATCGAATGGCTTCCACTGGATGGGAAGCATTTTTTAATTCTTCCTGCACTTCCCGGAATTGATCCATCATTTGATCCACGTATTCTACGGCTGAACGGCCCACCACAGCTTCCAAACGTCTCACCCCAGCAGCAACAGCCCCCTCGGAAAGGAATTTAAAGAAGCCAATAGCCCCCGTAGACGAAACGTGCGTTCCTCCACACAATTCAATGGAATCACCCAATTGAATGACACGAACCGTATCCCCGTATTTTTCACCAAACAAGGCCATTGCTCCGCGAGATTTCGCTGCCTCAAGGGTAGCGTGGCGTTCTTCGTTCAAAGGAGAATTTGCCCAAATGGCCTCATTGACTATCCCTTCTATTCGAGACAACTCTTCCGTAGTAACCTTTTGAAAATGAGAGAAATCAAAACGCAAACCATCGAACTGCACCAAGGAACCTTTCTGTTCTACATGGGGCCCCAGAACCGTTCGAAGAGCCGTATGCAACAAATGGGTTGCGCTGTGGTGTGCCGCTGTAGCCTTGCGCTTGCGAAGGTCTACACAGGCTGTGACCGATGCCGACGGATCACTCGGCAACTCCGAAAGGGTGTGAATGATTTGACCCGTCTCTTTTTTGGTGTCGATGACTGGAAACGGAGTGCCCTGCACCATCAGTAGACCGGTATCCCCCACTTGCCCTCCTCCTTCTGGATAGAAGGGTGTTTTGTCCAAAACCACTTGATAAAAGGAGGTTTTCGCTGTTTGAATGTACCGATACCGCACGATACGCGCCTCAACTTCCAACACATCGTACCCAACAAAGACACTGTTTTCACCGGGCTGTACTTCCACCCAATCGCCTGCTTCTTGAGCCGTAGCAGCGCGGGACCTTTCCTTTTGGAGTGCCATTTCTGCAGCAAACCCTTTTTCATCCAAAGAGAATCCCTGTTCGCGAAGGATCAACGAGGTGAGGTCCAGTGGGAATCCATAGGTATCGTACAAAGAAAACGCTTTGGTGCCAGTGATCATTCCACCCGGTGTTGTTTGGGCCATGACCTCATCCAATAATCGCAATCCTTGTTCTAGCGTGCGCAAGAATGCCGCCTCTTCTTCTTGAATCACCCTCTCCACCAGCGATTGTTGTTGACGAATTTCCGGAAAGAAATCTCCCATTTCTGCAGCCAACACGGACACTAGCCGATGCATGAATGGAGTGCGACAATCCAAATAGGTATAGCCATAGCGAACCGCCCGTCTCAAAATACGGCGAATCACATACCCCGCACCTGTATTGGAAGGCAGTTGACCATCGGCAATTGTAAAAGCAACCGCGCGAATGTGGTCTGCTATCACCCGAAAAGCGACATCTCCCATGGGCGATTGCCCCCGGCATTTTCCTGTATTTCGCTCCAAGGAAGTAATCAGCGGTTCAAATACATCGGTATCGTAGTTGGATTCTTTCTTTTGAATGACTTGACACAGGCGCTCAAAACCCATTCCTGTATCCACGTGCTTTGCGGGCAGTTTTTCTAAAGATCCATCCGCTTTACGAAGGAATTCCATGAAGACATTGTTCCAAATTTCTATGACGCGGGGGTGGTCATTGTTGACTAAATCGGCGCCGTTAACCAACGCCCGTTCGCCATCAGAACGCATATCCACATGGATTTCAGAGCAAGGGCCACAAGGGCCTGTGTCACCCATTTCCCAGAAATTGTCTTTCTTGGAACCGTACAAAATGCGGTTCTCCGGCACAAAACGTAGCCAAATCGCTTTGGCCTCTTCATCAGCCGGCAATCCATCTCCGGCATCGCCTCCAAAAACCGACACGTACAAACGGTCTGGATCAATTCCGTAGACCTTCGTTAATAATTCCCATGCCCAGGAAAGGGCCTCTTCTTTAAAATAATCACCGAAACTCCAGTTGCCCAGCATCTCAAACATCGTGTGGTGGTACGTATCGTGCCCAACCTCTTCTAGATCGTTGTGTTTTCCGCTGACCCGCAAACATTTTTGTGTGTCGACAATGCGCGAATGTTTCACCGGAGACACCCCTAAAAAGATGTCTTTAAAGGGATTCATACCCGCATTGGTGAACATCAACGTAGGATCATTCTTGATTACCAACGGGGCCGATGGTACAATAACATGGCCTTTGGAGGCAAAAAATTCTAAAAACGTCTTTCTGATTTCGCGCGCGGTCATATTTCCTACATTTGGGAAGTCCCAAATTTAGGGTATAAACGCTCGAGCTTGTGAGAAAACTACGCA
>CAMDTE010000032.1 GCA_945907425.1 Owenweeksia hongkongensis DSM 17368
TAATAATCTGCTATAACGCCGTATTTCAATGTGCTTCTGTTCCCTAATTTCTTTGTGTAGTGAGCAAAGGTGTGCAGTTTGTTTTCCGCAAATTTATACCCCAAAATATCCACGATACTGGTCACTTTCCAAACGGAGTCACCGTTGGCATTTTGTTGAATTTCTCGAAAGACTTTGTCGTTGTCTGTATCAATAAAGGAACGACTAACGGCGGCTCCGATATTCAAAAAAGTTTTAGCGGAAAGAGGTTTGGTATAATTCAGCCCGGTGACATACATGTCCGTGCTGAAGTATTGATCCCGATCCGTGGTGCCATAACTTTCAAATTCGCTGGAAACGATATCGCCATCGGTGTTGGAAATTAAAATATTGATATCACTCTGCCCAAACATTCCCCACCAGGCTAATTTGGCCCCTTTGGCTTTTGGGAAAGAAAAACGAAAAGCGCCGTCCATGTACTGCGGAATGGCCGTGGTTCCCAAAGGAATTTTGAGCGCTTGAAACAAACCCAAGGTGCTGTAACGGTAGACTCCCAAGAAAGAAGGGGCTCCGTGGTGCGTGGTGGCCTTTCCCAAAGGCCCTTCTATCATCAATTCTGTTCCCATGAGACCCAACTGAAAACTGGTCTCCCATTTTTCGTTGTTGCCGTCTCTCATTTTTAGATCAAAAACCCCGGCACTGGCATTTCCGTATTCCGCAGGCCATGCTCCCGTATAGAAATCACTATTGTCCAAAAATTTGTTGTTGAGAATGGTCACCGGACCTCCGCCTGTCCCGGGTATGCTGAAGTGATTGGGATTGGGAATATTGACACCATCCATTCTGTACAGCACTCCTGCTGGTGTATTTCCTCGGATGACCAAATCGTTTCGTTGATCATCGGAGCCCTGCACTCCGGCAAAATTGGTGGCCATGCGCGCGGGTTCTCCGCGACTTCCCGCATACAAGTTCGTTTCATCCACAGAAAATCCTCGAGCGCTGACCAGAGCCATTTCATTTTTCGCACCTCCTTGCCCAGCGTTCCCTCGAATTTCAATGGTTCCCAATTGAGTAGAGCTTTCTTCAAGAGACAATGTCAGGACTGCTTCTTTTGCGCTCGACAATTCCAAAGCCCGACTGGTCATTTCGTAACCGATGATTTTCGCAGAGATGGTTGTGCGACCGATGGGAATGGCACTATATTTGAATTGTCCCAAAGCGTTGGTTATGGTTTTTTCATTTCCGACTGTCACGGTAACGCCTTCCAATGGGTATTTGCTTTCTGTGTCTACAACGGTTCCACGAACCACTGTGGTCAAAACGGTCTGGGCCGACACAGAGGAAATCACAAGTGAAAACACAAGAAGGAGGCTACCTAATGTTCTCGGAGTCCCTAATTTGAATAGTTGTTTTTGCATAATATTAAGATGGTTTTGAATGTCTAAAGTACACTTGTTTCAGGAAAAGTCACGCCTGTGGTCTCTATTTTTTCTCACAATTTTATCCATAACATCCTTGCAAGCGCAGCGATACACAACGGCCCATGGCTATGTATTCGATGCTAAAACGGGTGAAAAACTCATCCATGCCTGTGTATTTGATCAAGTGAGTCAGCGGGGAGCAACAACGAATGCCTATGGTTTTTATTCCCTAACGATTCAAACAGACTCCGCCCATTTGGTGGCGAGTTACATTGGTTACGGAAAACAAAACGTTTCATTGCTCAACAGCAAAGGGGCTATTATGCATTCTTTTTCTTTGCCGTTGGACAATGTTTTAAAAGAGGTGACAGTCACTGGCGTGCGCGGGGGACCGGTGCAAAACCAAGTTCAGATGAGCGCTGTTCAATTGAGCATGAAAAACATTAAAAATCTTCCGGTGCTTTTTGGCGAGCCCGATTTGCTCAAAATCATTCAGTTGTTACCAGGCGTGAAGGGAGGCACAGAGGGGTCTAGTGGGTTTTATGTCCGCGGAGGGGGCCCGGATCAAAATTTGGTGTTGATCGATGGAGTGCCGGTGTACAATGTGAGTCATTTGTTTGGTTTCTTCAGCATATTCAATTCCGATGCAATCAACAATGTTCAACTGATCAAAGGAGGATTTCCGGCAGAATACGGAGGCCGACTCTCCTCCGTCCTAGATATTCGACTCAAGGAAGGCAATAGAAAAGAGTTTCACGGAGAGGGTTCAGTGGGTGTAATTTCTTCCAAGCTGATGCTGGAGGGCCCATTGATCAAGGATAAAACCAGTTTCTTATTGAGCGGGCGGCGTACCTACCTGGATGTATTGGCCCAGCCGTTCATTCGAGCCCAATCAAAAGGGGCAACCTCTGGTGGTTACTATTTTTACGATTTGAATGGCAAAATCAACCACAAAATCAACGATAAAAATCAGTTGTATTTGAGCTGGTATCAAGGACGGGACGTGGTCTATGGTCAAAACAAAAACGAATTTACCAATGAGGGTTCAACTTTTGTAAATTCATTGAAGTACGATTTGGGTTGGGGCAATCGAATCGGAACGTTTCGTTGGAATTATCAAATCACACCGAAACTTTTCAGTAATGCGACCGTTACGTATTCCAAATACAATTTTTCCACAGGAATTACTCAGGACGAGACAGAAACCCCGCTCATAGGACCAGTCAACAAAGAGTTTTTTGCTGTTACTTACTTGAGTTCTATTCAAGATTATGCCGGAAAGCTGGATTTTGATTATATGGCCAACCCAAACCACACCATTAAATTTGGCGCATCTGTTACGCGCCACCGATTTGAGCCTGGGACTTCTGTGTTAAAAATGCAGTTAGGGGGAGCCAGTATCGACACTACTTTTGGCAGCTACGGTCAGACAGCATTGGATTATACAGCGTATCTGCAAGATGATTTTTCGGTAGGTCCTCGCTGGCGAATGAATGCCGGAGTCCATATGGCGGCCTTTGAGGTCAACGGAACATTGTATCAATCCCTTCAACCGCGTGTATCTGCTCGTTATCTACTTTCAGAATCTACCTCTTTGAAAGCATCTTACGTACACATGACGCAGTTCCTACACTTACTTACCAACCAATCCATAGGATTACCAACGGATTTATGGGTTCCTGTTACGGAGCAAATCAAACCGCAGGAATCGTGGCAAATCGCCGCGGGCATTGCGTCCAACCTGGGTAATGATTTTGAATTGAGTGTGGAGGGTTATTACAAGGACATGCGCAACCTGATCGAATACAAAGAAGGATCCTCTTTTTTGACAGGCAATGCGGATTGGCAAGAAAAAGTGACAACAGGCAGGGGATGGGCGTACGGCGGCGAGTTTTTACTGGAAAAAAAGGCAGGTAAATTTACGGGGTGGTTGGGTTACACCCTGAGTTGGACGGAAAGACTTTTTGAAGATATCAATTTTGGCAATCCCTATCCCTATACATACGATAGGCGGCATGATGTGAGTTTTACCCTATCCTATCCGATTTCTACACATTGGACTTTTGGGGGTGTTTTTGTGTACGGCACGGGAAGGGCAACCACCTTGCCTACGGCCCGTTTTATTGGATCTCCCTACCAAAATTTTTGGAACATGTACGAATATGTTCGGGAACGAAACAATTACAGGGAACCCGCTTATCATCGGATGGACTTGTCTTTTACGCACAAAAAAGAAACGCGGTGGGGCTCAACCAACTGGTCGTTTGGCGTGTACAATGCGTACAATAGAATCAATCCGTTTTTCTTGAATTTTGAAACAACGGATAGTGGAGCCCGTGTGCTCAAAGCGTACGGTTTGTTTCCTATCATTCCCTCCATCTCTTACGGTTTCTCTTTTTAAACCTTTCTTATGAAAAATTGGTCTTTCGCTCTCTTTACCCTAGGCTTCCTGACTTCCTGTAGTCGTGAAATTGTTTTCAACAAAGGGGAGGATGAGCCCGTATTGGTTGTCTATACACAATCCAATCCCAAGGAACCCTTTAACGCGATGGTTACTCATTCCGTGGGGATATTGGACACGGGGAATCCTCAAGCCGTCACCAATGCGACGGTGTATATAGAGAAAGAGGACGGTACTTTGGTAGCTCAACTGACTCCATGGGGTGATGGTTTTTATGCTTCACCGGCTGTGTATCCACAACCCGGTGTGAACTATGTGGCGAGGGTGAGCGCCACCGGATTCAAGCCCGTCAGAGGTTCGTTTTTTATTCCGACCAAGCCCATCGCTTCTGCGGATTCTGTAGGATACGCTCCACCTATTCCCAATAGCCCCCGTCCCAATCCAAAGTATCTGTACGATTTGACGCTACTAGACGATGGCACAGAGGGGATGTATGAGGTGATGGCCTTTCTTCGCCAAAAAGGGGATACGACAACACCAAACCTCCAATCGCATTGGCCTCAAAGCATCGGGTCACCCGATCCCATTTCCATAGAGAATCGTGGGTACTATAAACGATCTGTCTTTTTTCCTGCAGCATTGTTCTCGGGTCAGACGCGTACGCTTCGGTTGGTTGTCGATGTGGAAGAATTCATGAATGAGGTGGAAGTTGTGCTGTATATCGCCAAGTTAACACCCGATTTGTTCAAATATATCCAATCCACAGAGCAATACAACCAATCCGGCGGAATGAGTATGTTCACTCAGCCGGTAAGTATTTATACGAATATTCAGAATGGGTTGGGCTGTGTGGGGGGTTTTCAAGCAGTCATTGAGGTACCGTAACGAAATGTTACCCTTCTGAGTAAAGTGAACGCATTGTTGCCGACATTTGGCGTGTGAAAATTTCGCACTATGCAGATGTCGCCATCGTTTTGGCGTGGCCAGAAACCACCGCTAGAGGAGAAGAGGGCATCATTAAGTTCTTAAAACGCGTGGGTATCATTCGCAATACCAATTTGCGCGTTGGACATGCCGCCTTGTGTTTGGTTTCTTGGGATTCGGAGGAAGTGGAGTATTTTGACTTCGGTCGGTACATTGCCCCACGAAAGCACGGACGTGTCCGGAGCAAAGACACGGATCCGAAATTGATTTTACCGGTTGTGGTGCGTTGGACAGAGGATCATCGGATTGCCAATGTGGAAGAAATCGCCCTGGCCTTGGATGCTATTCCTGCATCGACCCATGGAGACGGTCCCATGCTCTTTTCCATGTGTTACGGAATCGATTACTGTGCGTCCAAAAAATTTGCCAATACATTGCAGGAAGAGGGGTACCAGCGGTACGGAGGATTGAGCCGTTCGCATACGAATTGTGCGCGTTTTGTTTCCGATTGTATCATGGCTGGATTGCCATCGCACAGCCCCATTCTGTACAAGTTGCGTTGGCCCCTCAGTTACAAGCCAGCTCCTGCACACAATGTATCCGCGGCGTGTACAGAAGATAAATGCTTGTTTGTCGACCAAGGAGTTGTTTCCTATTATGTGCCGAGTCGTTGGAGAGCGGCGTGGAGTTTGGCCGTGGGCATATTGAAAAGCGCCTCTCCTCATTTTGCAAACAAAGTGCGTAGCGATGCCAATCTAGGGATGACAGAAGAACCGGCTCGTCCCACAACCGTTCCCACTTACGCCCACTGGTTAGGAGGATTGGGCGAGGGGGCATGGCATGGGTTAGAGGCCAATACGGAGGGCTCTTTGGATATGGTCCGTTATGCGGTGAATGGCACATTGGAATTCGAAGGTAAATACCAAGCCCCCGAAGGATATTTATCCGGGGATGATATTGAATTATTATTCGATTCACACCACGGATGGATTACCGTTCGGTACCGACGACAATTGGTGAGACTGCGCAGAATTAAGCTATAAATTTGGGGTTCAATTAAGATTCATGAAAAACTCGTTGCGGCCAGTGATTTCTTTGCGAGAGGCCCTAGTGTCCGGATGCGATGAGCGCATTTTTTTGGATCCTATTACACACAAAAACAAGTATTTTCTGGATCCTGCACAATCGGAAGGATTGTTTCAACGCGGTAGCTGTACGTGCGGAACACTAACCCCTAGCGGATTGAAATCTGCCCAACATTTTTTGGAATCCTATCCCGACCGACACTACGAATCCTTGATTGCTGAGCAAGCCGGAAGAATTCGAGCCCTTTTTTCTCCGACCGATGAATTCGATGTGTTTTTTGGTCCGAGCGGTTCAGACATGATGTATTTGCCCCTGCTTTTTCAATCACTGCTCAGGCCAGGGAAGAAAATCGTCAATATTGTTTCTTGCCCGGAGGAGCTGGGATCGGGTTCAAAAATGGCAGCGGAGGCAAAATATTATGCCACGTATACTCAGTTTGGCGAAACAGTAGAAAAAGAGACTTTATTGGACAATTCGCTCACGTCCCAAGTGGAGTATTTAGATGCTCGTGGTGCGGATGGTCGTATTCTGGACCGCAAGGAATTGATCAAATGCATCGTGCAGGATAACCCCGACGCTGCGCTCATTGGAAACCTTGTTTTTGGCTCTAAGTCGGGCATTTCCGATGATTTAAATATCATCGACGAGGTAGAACAAGAGGTGATGTGGGTAGTCGACATGTGCCAGTTCCGTACCGACAATGCCTTGGTTCACTCCCTTCTTCAAAAAGGTGCCATGGTGATGATTACCGGCTCAAAATTCTTTCAATCGCCTCCTTTTTGCGGAGCTTTGTTAGTTCCTCGGCAATGGACAGATGCTTTGCGCCGCGTGCAAATCGTGAGTCCTGTGTCTATTTTCAATCGATTGTTTTCTGCCTACGATATGCCGGCCTCTTTGCCGGGCTTGCGAAAGGGCCTGGAGCGCAGAGAAAATGCAGGCCTACGGTTGCGTTGGAATGTGGCGCTGGATGAGATGGAGGCCTACGCACGGTGGACGGCCGCGGAAACAAACGAGGTCATTCAAGATTGGAATGCCGCCGTTACCGATCGATTGCGCAACAGTCGGTTGTTTGAATTGATGCCCGACCAGGAAATGACCAACGATTCCATTGTGTCGTTCATGGTCAAGGTAAACGACGAACCATTGAACAACGAACAGCTCAAGACTTTGTTTAAAACGTTGGTGACTAGTCAACAGAGTGGGTTTGAGGGTCCGTTTCAAAATGTATTCATCGGGCAGCCGGTTCAGTACGGACAATGCTCTTTTATTCGTTTAGCGATTGGATCCTATTCCGTGCGAAAATTATTGGAGCGGGGAGGATTTTATGGCGCAAACGATATGCATTTGATTTCTTTGATAGAAAAAACAGCCTTGGATTTATTTTCATGACCACTTCCTTTCAAGAACAAGCACGCGTAGTGCAATTAGCCTTGTCTTCCGGTGTGATTGATCCGTCGGAAGACACGGCTGTTTTGTTGGTGGATTGGGATGTCTTGGATCATCGGTTGGGGTTGTTGTCAGCCCATTGGCCTGGAGTTTTTCATGCGATAGCCATCAAAAGCCAACCCCACAAAGCCGTATTAACCCACATGGTGAAAAAGGGATTTTGTTTGGAAGCAGCATCCATAGAGGAGGTTCGATTGGCCTTGTCTGTGGGTTGTGCTCCTTCCCGAATCGTGTTTGATTCTCCGGTGAAAACAAAAGCAGAATTGGCTTGGATGCACCAACAAGCGCCAGCTGCCTTGGTGAACGCCAATTCCTTGGAAGAATTGCCTCGTCACGGATTCTCCCCCTCTTACAAACTGGGATTGCGGGTGAATCCCGAAGTGCACACTGGGGCACCGGAACTGTTTCATGTGAGTGCTA
The DNA here is from genome assembly GCA_945907425.1 of Owenweeksia hongkongensis DSM 17368. Lineage (GTDB taxonomy): Bacteria > Bacteroidota > Bacteroidia > Flavobacteriales > Schleiferiaceae > CAMDTE01. The sequence goes on from CAMDTE010000032.1 coordinate 7,678, forward strand.
GTTCCTCTAAATTTGGTGTTTCTATTCGTCAAAAAGAGGCCATTTTGGATGCCATTGTGCGTTACCCCATTACGGGTTTGCACATGCACAGCGGCTCTCAAATAACGCGGCTCGATGCCCAGCTAGAAGCCATTGAGATGCTGATTTCTTTAACAAAAACAGCGAACCAACGGTTGGCCGCGGCCGGAGAGAGTCGACGCATCGAATGGTTGGATATTGGCGGCGGATTGCCCTCCTCTCCCTGGGAAACGATGGTATCGTATGCGAAAAGTGCTATGGATTTGCTCCGTCCACTACTGGAGGATGTGTCCCTGTACACAGAGTTTGGTCAATGGGTGCATACCGATGCTGGATGGGCGCTTTCTGCGGTAGAGTATGTGTTGCCGCGAGAAGGGGATACGCCCGATGTGGCGTACGTTCATTTGGGTGCCGATTATTTTATGCGCGACGCTTACACACAACCTCGTCCTTTTCCTATGCAACCGCTATCATCCGATGGCACGCTGAAGAAAGCCCACGAACGGGCCTATGCTATCGCTGGTCCTTTGTGCTTTGGAGGAGATTACATCCATCGAAACAAATCGTTACCCCTTCTGGAAGAAGGGGATTGGTTGTGCATTGGACAAACGGGGGCGAACACATTGGGCCTGTGGTCTCGTCATTGCAGTAGAATGCTGCCAAAAGTAGTCGGATACAGCTCCCAAAAGAACACACTAGAGGTTCTCTCGCCGCGGGTTTCCATGGTTCTCTAAGAATCCATCTGGATTGATGCCAATTCTATACGGCATTGGTCTTCCGTATTTGGGCGGATCTCTCCCACCTTGACCCAAAGGGTTCCTTGTTTTTTCGCCTCCTCTGCGCAAATCGCCTCGAAGGAAGGATGAACACTGGCCAATAAACCACCGCTGGTTTGAGGATCGCACAACAGCATCAATTGAGGACCGGTTAACGTAGAAATCCTGCTTTTATAGGCTTGAAAATTCTTCGTAGTGCCCTCTGGCATGCAAAAAGCCTGCACCAAAGCCGTGAATCGATCAACGGCCAAAGCAGGAATGGCTTCCCAATAAAGAGTGGCCGACACATGGGAAGAATCCAGCATTTCCCACAAGTGACCCACCAACCCAAAACCAGTGACATCCGTGAGGGCATGCACTCCGGTTTGTGTCCCTAAAAAAGTGCCAAAACTATTTTTCTGCAACATAGTCTCCAATGCCCAGGCTTGATCTTCTGGAGTGGCGATACCTTTTTTGAGTCCAGAGGCCACCATGCCTACGCCCAAAGGCTTGGTGAGGTACAGCGCATCTCCCGCCTGCGCACCTTGGTTTTTCTTTATGCGATCCATGGGAATCAACCCATTGACAGACAGTCCAAACAATGGCTCCGGCACATCCACGGAATGTCCACCTGCCAGGGGAATGCCCACCTCTTTGCACACATCACGACCCCCGCGAACCACTTCAGCCGCGGCTTCTACCGACAGTTTGTCCAAGGGCCAGCCCAGTAAGGCCAGCGCCATGATGGGTTTTCCCCCCATGGCGTACACATCTGATAGGGCATTGGTAGCGGCAATTCGTCCGAAATCGTAGGGATCATCCACAATGGGAGTGAAAAAATCAACGGTAGAAATCAAGCCCTGTCCGTTGCCAAGATCCATTACAGCTGCGTCGTCGTTGGTTCCATGGCCCACTGCCAGCATTCGGTTCAATTGAGCCCACGCGGGATCCTTCGGATGGCTCACGGATTGCGATAGAATTTTCTCCAAGGGTTCTGGCGCAATTTTACAACCACAACCTGATCCTTTGCTGTATTTTGTGAGTTCTATTGGGGTCATTGAAAGGGTAATTTTAACGATTCCTGTGCAATGCTCTGCAAAGCCGTTTGTTGGTCGAGGCCCGATATGTCCACCGATGCAACGGGCGGAATCTCCTTTTTTTCCAAACTGTATTGGTAGGTTTTATCGTAGTAATGCAAGGCCAGTTCCGCTGCATCCGCCCATCTGCCTTCGTCGATGGCGAGATGGGCTGGAGCTACGTTTTGACCACCAATTTTTCGAGCCAATCGAAGGAAAACTTCTTTGAGTTTCTCTGGTTCAGCCGAACCGTAAATTTCCGCTAAATAGGCGGCGCGTTCTGACGCTATGCGATCTATTTTAAGTCGGGGAGCTTTCCCTAATTGCGTGTAAAATTCGTGCGACATCCACACCTTTCCAATGAGCTGCGATTCGTCTTCTAGCCATATAGGTCGCAAAGGATCACACAGGGAAAGGGCTGCATCCAAGGTGTTTTCAAACTGCTCAGAAGTAGGTTGCTTCTCTTGTCCTAAATGCCCGAATGCAGACCCTCTATGGTTGGCCAGTCCTTCCAAATCAATGATTTGGAAACCAAAATGCTCTTTTAAAAGGTGCAGCCACTCTGTTTTTCCCACTCCAGTACTTCCTGTCAAAACACGGTACGGTCTTTCTGCGGCGAGCCGCTGCAATACCTCCTGACGATACGCCTTGTATCCACCCAGACACTTGTAAACTGTATACCCGGCGGTTTCTAAAAGCCACGCCATGGATCCAGACCGCTGCCCTCCACGCCAACAGTAAACAGAAAGAGGAGTTTCCGAGGGTCCGCCGGTGATTCGATCCACTTCATCTACCAAGGAATGCATTTTTGGACCGACCAAGGACAAGCCCAATCGAACGGCTTTTTGTGGCCCCTCTTCCTTGTAGAGAAGACCTACATCGTGACGTTCCTCGTTGGTGAAAAGAGGGACATTGACGGCACCCGGGCGGTGTCCTTTTTCAAATTCAGCAGGTGTTCTAACGTCGATAAAAAGCATTGGTGCAAGGTAGTGCGCTATCTTTGGCTTGTGAAACGAATGCTCCTCCTTTCTCTCGGATTCCTATTGACTTTTGGGTGTGTGCCTAAAAAACAGCTAGTAGATACACAATCGCAGGTCACTCGACTCCAGCAAGACAGCTTAAGGGTCGCTCGTTTCTTCCAAACGGCCAAAGATTCCTTGGTGACAGAACAAATCAGCAATCAATGGCTGGAGCAAGCACAGTTAGAGATGGCACGTGCCTATTTGGAGGCGCAAAAGGGCCAGTTGGAGGCCGTGATAGAAGCGGATTCGCTTAGGAAACATTTGGCGTACGAAGCCATCCAGCGCGACCTTTTGCGCATTCGGTTATTGGAAGCAAAGAAAAGTGAAACCCTTCTGCTTAAGAAAAGCGATTCGTTGCGTTTGGAAGTAGAATTCTTGAAAATACCCGTCGCTCCCAAACCGAAACCTGCCACAAAACCCACCCTTAAGAAACCTTCAGTAGCGATGCCGCTGCTTCCGAAACGATAGAATTACAACGACAGTATTCTGGTAAGAATGCGCAATCGGTGTGTGTGCTTGCCCAAATCGTGGTTGTAAATACCGGATTGGTCAATCGAATCTACGCGCACCTGACCGGAACAATGAATGATTTTATCGGCGTGCACCAACATACCCACATGGGTAATTTGTCCCTCCTCGTTGTCGAAAAACGCCAGATCGCCCGGCTGTGCTTCTTCTAAAAAGCTCAATATTTCTCCTTGTCGCGCTTGTTGCGATGCATCCCTCGGAATGGAAAATCCAGACAATCGGTACACCATTTGCGTGAAACCGCTGCAGTCCAATCCAAACAAAGTTCTACCACCCCACAAATAGGGGGCATTCATGTACAGGTAGGCGTGAAGAATAACATCGTTTCGCGTTTTGGCATTCTGAGCAATCTGACCCGTATAGGCATAGTTCGATTCGCCCAAACGACACGATTTTTTATCCGGGTTGTAGTAGGGTAAAAAAGACCCGGCCGTGACGATGCGTGCCAAAGTGGCCTTTTGGTCGTGTTCCAATAAATCAACAGACTCTGCCGCTATTGCTGCGGAACCCTTCGCAACGTGCAGATAGTCGGCTTCTTCTAGGGCGCGCAATTGAGATGTCAAGAGCCATCCTTGGTAGTTGTCGTGGGCTAGTTCAATTTTACTCCATTCTTTGTGGGTTTCCACAATACAGCACACTTCGCCAAACAACATTTGATTGACCATTTCTGATCGGTGAGAGGGGTCGCTCCGCATAGGAACGACGCTGAGGTGGCATGTGGCGTAGATCATTGTCAGGGAATGAATGTACGAGTGAAAAGTAGATTACAATCGTTCCATCACTAGGGCAGAGGCTCCACCGCCGCCATTGCAAATTCCGGCCGCACCGTATCGGGCCTGACGTTGTTGCAAAACGTGCAGTAAAGTCACTACAATCCGAGCGCCACTACAACCCAAAGGATGTCCAAGAGAAATGGCGCCTCCGTTCACATTGCATCGGTCGGAGGAAATCCCTAACAAATCCATGTTGGCCAATCCCACCACGGCAAAAGCCTCGTTGAGCTCATAGTATTCAATGTCTGCCAACGACAAACCCGCCTTGGCTACAGCCATAGGAAGCGCTTTTGCGGGTGCCGTGGTGAACCACTCGGGCTCTTGCGCTGCATCGGCATAACCGCGAACGATAGCCAAAGGCTGAAGGCCCAGTTGTTTTGCTTTTTCTCTGCTCATCAAAACCACAGCGGCAGCACCATCGTTCAAGGTGGAAGCATTGGCTGCAGTGATCGTACCGTCTTTCTTAAAAACCGGTCGCAGTGTGGGAATTTTAGAAAAATCCACAGTGGAATATTCTTCATCCTTCGTGACGAAAACCGTATTCCCTTTGCGGTCTGTCACAGGAACGGGGACAATTTCGTCATTGAAAAGCCCTTTTTCCCACGAAGCGGCAGATCGTTGATAGCTTTCCACAGCATACGCATCTTGTTGTTCTCTGGAATAGGATTTTTCTGAGGCGCACAATTCCGCACAGACTCCCATATGGTTTTGATCGTACACATTGGTCAGGCCGTCTTTTACCATGCCGTCTATCAATTGGATGTTCCCCAGCTTTGTGCCTGTACGACCACCGGGGAGGTAATGGGGCACTTGTGACATATTCTCCATTCCACCCGCAACGATGCAATCAGCATCCCCCGCGGCTATGGCTTGGACAGCCATGCTGATAGCTTTCATACCCGATGCACACACCTTGTTCACTGTAGTGCTGGGTGTCTCAACAGACAATCCAGCTCCTAAGGCTGCTTGTCTTGCTGGTGCTTGACCGGTGTTGGCTTGCAAAACGCAACCCATGATGACTTCTTGCACCACCTCCGTTGGAATACCCGCTTTTTGCAAGGCTCCTTGAATGGCTATTGCGCCCAATTGTGTGGCGGGAACAGAGGCCAGTGCTCCTTGAAAACTACCGATGGGAGTTCTTACAGCGGCGACGATAACGACTTCTTTCATGATTGGAAATGCTTAGTTTTTCTTAGGATTGCGAAGGTACAAAGCATTTTGTGAGCTTACCCCGTTTGCGTTATATTTGCACTCCTTTGGCAAAGCCACAAAGGATTTGAGGAGGGGTGGGTGAGAGGCTGAAACCACCAGTTTGCTAAACTGACGTACGGGCAACTGTACCGCGGGTTCGAATCCCGCCCTCTCCGCAAGA
>CAMDTE010000033.1 GCA_945907425.1 Owenweeksia hongkongensis DSM 17368
TCCCGTTGCGAAAAATCCAGCCAACCAAGCCCTTTGTTGCGTCCATTGCGGCACTCCGTTGGGCGAACCGTAGATGCGCTGCAAGCCAAAATAATCTCCCCACCGTTCAGCACCACCCAATTTTGTTACAGGACCTAAGCCCGCTTTCAATTGAACTACGGGGGACAAGGAACCGTCGTTGCCCACATAGACAGCGGAAACCCCGGGAAAATGAGAAGGACTCGTGTGATTGAAGCCAATCAAATACTCCCGGTCACACGCCTCGTTGCCCATAAACACAATGTTTGGATAGGCAAAGTCCTTGACCAAATCGTAGATGAGCTGACCCTGCAGGGTATCGCTCCCTGGTTGTCTAAGGCCGTAGTACACTGCCGCCCTGTCCGCCGTTCCGGAAAGCGTACGGGTAGTGGAAACCACATGCAGCGATCCATCCGGCCCCATTAGTCCACCCAGCCAGCGGCCGTCATTGGTTTGCATTCCTTTGGCCGGATCGTTGATCGGTGTGGTGGATTGCCGACCGTTGGGAGGCAATCCGTAGTGCGGCGTCGCGTAGAGAAGTTGGCATTCAAAGCCATGATCTCCTGTTCCACCGCTTCCTGAAGCAGGCGTCCAACAAAAAACACTATCGTTATTGGTGGAGAAATTACGGTTGCTCACCAGCACGATACTGTCTGCAATCCCGTTCCATCCATGCAACGGATACAGATTGCGCGTGTATTTTCCATTGAATCGCAGATTGTGGTGCAATTGACTCGGCAAAATAACTGCGCCCGCGAACCCCTCTGCTTTGTCCATTTCCCATACGACACTGCCATCAAACCCGACTTGCCAACTGACATCGGGCACAATGAGATTTACTGTGAGAACCAATTTGTTTTCGGTTAATGCAATGGCTGGAAAATCCGTCCAACGGTTGTTACTCAACGGATTGCCCGGTAAAAAATAGACATGCCATCCATCGCGCGGATCGTTTGTTTTGCTGAAAGCCACGCATACTTTGCTTGTACTGGGTTTGTTGTTCATTAAAAACACCAAAACAAACCGATCCGCTTCCGGATCGTACGCCACTTTGGGATCAAACGCATAATCCTGTCCTGTTGCCTGCCCTATGACGCCCAAATTAATGTAACTCTGTTGGAACAAGAGGGTATCGTTCTCTGTATCCCATCCCCAGATATAGCTATTGACACCGATCAAGACATGTCCCCTGTTATTGACCGCCAAGGTGTTGTCATTGGGTGTGCCCCCATTGAGATCGGTCACAATCCCCACGCTGCCAAATACCCGAAATGTTTTCATCCCATCCAACACGATGGGCACTTGGGATTGCGTTTTTCTATTCTGCCCGAGCTGACTTTTGCGTGTCGATGGCGGTTGCTGTTCTTTGGCCGCTTGTCTTTTGAGTTCTTGCATACCCCCTTGAGCACTTTGTGCATCGGGTGCTTCTAAGGAAAGTACCGTCAATCCAGGCCCCGGAGGCAATGCATCGAGCCGCTCAATACTGTGGCTCTTGGGTACGGAAATCAATCGTTGTCCAAAGGATGGACCACTGAACAACAGAAAGACAAAGAATCCCAACGTGCATCGAAGAAGCATTGGTGGTAGTTTTCCTCCTTTCATTTGTTTAAGGTACAAGAAATTGAACCACGAATGCGGCACTAAAATATAAGCCAAGACAAAGAAACAGCGGCAATGCCAACGGATTTCGGGGATGAACATCGACGGAAGGAACGGCTGGAACCAACAGAAAGGCCGTGCAAAACCCGGTCACAAGCCATCCGATGGTATTGTCTATGGTCACTACACCCCCTACAAATTGCCACCAATGCACATACGACGCGCTTCTTTCTAAAAGTATATCGAAAACTGCCAACAAAACAGAGGCGGATACCGCTCGGTGGAGAGGAGAGACAACACCTGCCGGCACCAAATTGACGGCCATCAGAGGAAACATCGCCCAAAGTCCTCCCATAAGAAGTGGGACACCCCAAAGCTTCCATCCCAACGTTTCCAAAAAGACGTAGTCTCCAAACAATCTACCTGTTTGAATCCCTTTTAATTCCAGCAAAAACCCTATACCTGCAGACGCTACGAGTCGCCAAGCGAAGGAAAACCAACCCTTTTGTGGCTTTTGTGCCCATACCAAAAGTGCCAAGGACAATATCAATAGCACATGAGTAAAGGCAAGCGATGGAACAAACCAAGGAGTGAACAGGGCTATGGCTGCTACAATATAGAGTGTCCCTAGAAGGAACTGGGCATGACGGATGGTGAACATAGGCCCAAAGATCGCAATTGTCCTACCTTTACACGATGATGGAGCAAAAAGTTTTCCGTGTTGAGGGGCCTTCTGGCCCCGTGTCATTTGGCAATCGATTGCCATTGGTTGTGATTGCGGGACCTTGTGTCATTGAAAGCAGAGAATTTGCTTTGTCAACAGCAACCGCGCTCAAGGCTATTTTTTCCGATGCGGGCATTCCTTTTCTGTACAAATCTTCTTTCGACAAAGCCAATAGGAGCTCCCTCTCCTCTTTTCGAGGAGTGGGTATGGGGGAAGGTCTTTCTATTTTGTCGGAAGTTCGAGAAAAAGTAGGTGTTCCCGTCTTGACGGATGTGCACGAAAAAGACCAAGTGGCCGCCGTAGCAAAGGTTGTTGATATGCTTCAAACACCTGCTTATTTGTGCCGACAAACCGATTTTATTCAAGCGGTAGCTGCCGCCGGAAAACCCGTCAACCTGAAAAAAGGTCAATTTTTATCTCCCCAAGAAATGGGCCTTGTCCTGGAAAAAGCACTCCACACAGGGAATCATTCCATTGCACTTTGCGAACGAGGAACCACCTTTGGATACGGGCATTTGGTCGTCGACATGAAATCATTGCCCATTATGAGCGGGTTTGGTTATCCCGTTGTTTTTGACGCAACCCACAGTGTTCAACTTCCTGGGGGACTCGGACATGCCAGCGGAGGTCAACGTGAATTTGTCGCACAATTGGCTCAGTCAGCTGTTGCTTCTGGCGTAGCCGCTGTGTTTATTGAATGTCACCCCTCTCCAGATCAGGCACCGTGCGATGGGCCCAATATGCTGCCTTTCTCAGCCCTCCCCGCCCTACTCCAGCGCTTGAAGTCCCTGGACGCACTGGTCAAGGCCTAAGGTTTACTCCTTATCCGAAATCATTTCTGCTTCTACGCTTCGGAACAATTCCTTTTTCTTGCGCTCAAACAAAATGTTTTTGAGGGCTGGACGCACCAAGGCATACGGGCTCGTTTGTTGGGCCTTTCGCACTGCATGAAAACAAACGATGAACCTACTGTTACCGTCCGACCATGTAGTTATTCCCGCTTTGGCAACGTTATCTTCATTGTATGCTGGCACTCCCATGGCGTTCATCACATCCTCCAACCGCGTCCACGTAGTATCTCCCAATCGCTGCAGCCGAGCGTGTTTAGAAGCAAATACCACTAGTTGTTTGTTCGGTTCGATGGTGTTCTGAGTCAAGGCTTTCTTGTGCTGTTCCCATCTTTTGGTCGATTCTGGAATGACTAGAAAGGAAGCGCGCACAACCGTTTCGCTCAATTTCAATTCATTTTTGAATTGATCGTATAAAGCACGCAACACAGACTCATCCATGGAAGTGTCCACACGCTCTGAAGCAAATCGGTTTTTGTAACTCAATATCAGCAAGTCCTCCCTGTATTGTTGCACAGACAGCTCAAAGGAATCCAAATCATTCCCCAAATTATCTTCAGCAAGGGCTAACCATTTTTTACGAAGAATCCAATCCGTGATGATTCGTTGCGCCAAAACGGTGGAGTCTTTTTTCGACAGCCCACTAGGAATTTGCGCCGCTACTTGCGTAGTGGTCAATAAATCACCTTCGCTTTCCGCTAAAACAAGCGTATCGGCTTCTTGGGAACAGGCCCCGATCAAGGCAAGCGCCGCTATGCCTAAAGGAATCCGCTTTTTCATTCTACTTACGGACAAAGCAATGTGTCAGCTCCGGATACCTTAGTAATATGGCACATATCCGTCGAAATGGTGTACACTTCCTGGCAAACGATATTCCCGTTTCTTTCTCCAAAGAAAGTGAACTGACGTGTTTGGTTCGTACCGATACGGTTCATTTCCAGATCCGAAACTACCACATACGTCTCAGCTGTCCAGATGTCATATTTTGCCAACGTATCACCGTTGGTATTGTCCAATGTGTATGTTTTCGTCAAAGGAAGACCAGCGTTGAACACAGTGACGGCACGAAATTCCTGTGTGCAAACAACGGAAGGCTCACACGAGGCGATGAGTACGCCTGCGATAAGTACGATGAGGAGGGATTTCATGAATGGTTTATTAGTTATTAGTTACTAGTTATTTAGTTTATAGTTTTTTAGTTTATAGTTTTTTAGTTTTCTAGTCTTTTCGTTAATAGTCCTTTTGTTATTGGTTTTTTAGTCCTTTGGTTATTGGTTTTTTAGTTCTGTGGATTGGGTTTTTGATCGGGGGCTTGTTGCGGTTATCCATTCAAATTTACAACATATACAAAGTTCTTCTTTGGTAAGGGCAGGTTTGTTTTTAGCCGATACTCGTGGGTATTCGTATATAAACGATAAACGGAAAAACACCCACATTATTTTCGTGGAATGAAAAACTTCAAATCTCCTAGAGCAGTATTTGTACGCTCAAACCGCACCTGGCTCCGCGTCAATATCGACGACATAACCTACATTGAATCATGCGGTGACTATGTTCAATGGAAGGGAACCGATAGTAAGGGAAAGGAACAAACACTGTGTTTATCGGACGGTAGTCTGGATAAGGTGTGTGAACAACTCGCTCCTTACGGTTTTCTGAGAATTCACCGAAAATATGCGCTGTCTGTAGAGAGAATCGAAGACTACGATGGACAAACCGTGGTGGTTGGATCCCATGTGTTGCCCGTTTCTCGGCAAAAACGTAAGTGGTTAGTCGACCAATTGTGTTCGGGTCCATTGGCGGGTGCAGAGACGGGCCCAGTAGTGTTCCCAGAGACGGGTCCATCCCCTCTCGCATGAGAGGGGATGGCGTCTTTGGTTTTATCTCTGGCGCACGCAGCGCAGTGCGGCGGTTCCGTTTTTGGTGCGAAGGATGAGCGTGTAGATGCCCGCAGGCCACTCTTCCGCTGAAATAGTTGCCTTTGCAGAAGAATCGAACTGCATGTTTTGCTGATAAAATAGGCGGCCCAGCGCGTCCACCACGGTGGCCTGCACCTCTTCTCCTTCGTTCGGACTCAGAACAGTGAACTGATCACCGATGATCGGGTTGGGCAGTAAGGTGTACCCCAAAAGGGAATGGGGCTCCTCCAAGCCCACTTCGTTGAGTCGGTGTTGAATGGTGTCTTTTAAACCACACGCATTGGTGATAATTAAAGTGACATTGTAGCTCAGACTCGGTACGCTGTAGATGTGTTGAATAAAGTTAGCGCCACTTGAAGTGGATCCATCCCCCCACATCCAGAGGTACGTGGAAGCGCCCACACTCATGGTGGCATCGAACTGAACGATCATACCGCTACCAGTGGAACTCACAATGAAGAAAGTGAAGGCCGCAGTGGGTTTAGCACACACCAAGACGGATTGAGTGGACACCGCAGAATCTCCGCACGCATTGACAGCAATCAGCGAAACGGTATACGTTCCTCCGGCAGAATAGGTATGGCTTGAGGGAGTTCCCGAGCCCATGGTGTTGTCACCAAAGTCCCAATACCACGCTACTGCACCTGTAGAGGTGGACGAGAAATCTACCGTCAATTGGTTGATGTTCGTCGTGAACGTAGAACTCATGGGCGAGCACACGGTCAACGACTGTTGAAGGGTATCTGTTTGGCCACAGGCGTCTGTGACAATCAACTGCACTGAGTACGCCCCTGGAGCTGTATAGGTGTGCGTTGGAGAGGGTCCATTCCATGTCACCCCGGGGGCAAATACCCAATCGTACGTCAAACTGGTCCCTGACGAAGCGGTAGAATTGAAAGTAACCGTCAAATTGGTGGCGGCAAACGTGAAGGTCGCTGTGGGAGAAGGGCACGGGATACTGCACAGGGCTTTTCCTTCGTATTTATAACCCGTTGCAATGGCCGGAGCGGTATTTGTACCTACATGCGAGGTAATGACAACGCCTGAACCATCCTTCAATACCCAACCGGACTCTCCACTCCATTGCCCGTTGTTTACAAACCGGAGTCTAATCGTATCGTTGGTACACACCGGCACGGAGAACACAGCCAAATTGCCAGAAGTTAGCGTATAGTTGGTTGTGTTGGAGCCAATAGTCAATTCGATTCGATGCGCTAGCGTATTGGTTTGATTGGCAGCCCAACCATCCCCGAACGAATCCGTCAAGGTAAGTTCATACAAACAACCATTGAGGCAATTGAACGTGGACACATTGACAGGGCCCACAGGGGCAGAAAGTCCTAAAGTAGTGCCGCAATTGTCTCGAACGTAGACCTGATAGGTCGTGCCCAACGTCAATCCATTCAAAACAAAAGGATTGGTGGATGCCGCAACCACAGTTCCGCTTCCCGGGGTAAAACCAACCGGGCCGTACTCTATTTGCCATGAAGTGGCTCCACCCGAAGTCCAAGCGATTTGAACGGAAGTGATGGACAAGGGAGTCGCGGTCACGTTGTTGGGTGCTGGACAAGCGGGCGCTTGTTGCACTTTGAAATCATCGATGGCTATATCCGCCAATGTATTCTGATTCACCGGAGCCATGAGTCGGCGGGCACGAAAACGGAACTGGACGTTCTGATTGACGTAACTGCTCAAAGAAATGATTTTTTCTAACCATGCAGAGCCCGTTGATCCGGAAATAGAATCCAAATAAATCCACGGCCCGTTGATGGACGTGCGCACATCTAAGCGTAAACTCTTGATGGCTTGTCCATCCATGCTGTACCAGAATCGAACTTGCGGCTGTGTCAAACCCGTCGTGGTTATTTCTGGCGAGTAAGCATCCGCTGTGGCCCCTGTGGCATTGAACCCCGGTTCAGCGTAGAGGTATTTTCCTGTACCCGAGGTATGATCTGAAGTCGGTCCTGTGTTGGCTGTGGGTGTAGCCCCTGTACCGGTTCCCCAGTGATAGATAGGGGTTGTGCCCGTACTTCCGGGAACAATGGACCAGCACTCCGCCACGGTAGAATTCTGATTCCACCACCCAGGGGTACCTGCTCCTACACCTTGTGTGAAGCCTGTTCCATCAAAATTCTGAGTATAGGGAGCCGACACCGGAACGCACAAAGTAGAAACAGACAAGGGGCCTGTCCAAAACGATTTATCCGTAACGGAGCAAACCTTGCGGACATAGAAATCATACAGCGTAGAAGGGGCCAAGCCTGTCACCGTGAAGGGATTGGTTCCCGCAGTTACCTGCGTTCCTGCCGGAGGTACAAAACCAACCGGGCCATAGATTACCTCAAAACTAGTACCCGTCGCTGTCCATCCCAAGGTGACAGAAGTCGTCGTTTGTGCAGTGGTTACGAGCGCTGTGGGCTGGGGACACAAAGGAGCACTGGCAAAGGCCAAATCATCGATGGCCAAATCTGCCCATTGCCCTCCTCCGGGACCACCGCCGAATGTCTTGGTTGCTTTAAAGCGCAAGCGAATGGTATCGTTGGCATAGTTGGCCATGGAAATCGTCACTTTTTGCCACGCATTGGCTTGGTTACCGGATTGAGTGTACACATTGGTTGCCCATACACCGTTGTGGTAAATATCCACCGAGAAAGTGCCCATGTTGGCACCCCATTGGTGTTTCCAAAAAGTCAATTCCGGATTGGTTAGTCCGGCTAGTAAGTACAAAGGCGATTCCAATTGGGCTGTAGTTCCTGGAGAGGAGGCTTCTGTGTAAACGTAATTACCCGTTCCTGTTGTATGGTCTGCAGGGGGACCTGTCAAAGGTCCGTTGGTAGTTGAACCTGAGCCACCACCCCAGTGGTACCCCGCGGTGGGCGTTCTAGTCCAACAAACACCGATAGTGCTTCCCGCATTTTGTGTACCCGTACCTTCCAAAAATCCGGTGTCAAAATTTTGAGTATGGGGTGTCAAAACGACTCCGCAGGCCGTGCCGACCTGAAAAGGTCCTGTCCAGGATGATTTGTTAGTGGAAGAGCATACCCGTCGAACATAAAAATCGTAGACGGTGGAAATGGTCAAACCTGTCACCGTGTACGGATTGGTACCCGCAGTTACCTGCGTTCCTGCCGGAGGAACAAAGCCAACAGGCCCGTATTGAATTTCAAAGGAGGTGCCCGTTGATGTCCAAGCCAATGTTACGGAGGTGGTTGTTTGTGCTGTGGACGTAAGGGCCGTTGGAGCGGCACAGGTCGGGGCTTGCTGTACCATGATATCGTCCAAAGAAATGTCCACCGTATTGGCAAAACCCGCGTTGCGCGTGGCTACCCAACGGAACACTACGGTGTCACCAGCGTAGGGAGCGGTCAATACTATGTTGTGCTGTTTCCAAGGCGCAGTGCCTGACGTATGCTGTTGTCCCGATTTGGTCCAAAGAGTTGTAAAGGCTCCCCCATTGCTGACTTGCAGTTGCAATGATTGAATCAAACCACCGTACATGTGATACCAAAAGGACAGCTCAGGAGTCGTCAATTGTGTCAAGGAAATCGGCGGTGATTCTACATAAGTCACGGTTCCTGTGGAGGTGGTGCCTTCCGAGTATAAAAATTGACCCACTGCGGTGCCTGTGGTGTGGTCCATATCTGGGCCCGTTCCGGGTGTTTTGGGTAGCCCAGGGCCTGTTTTCCAAAAATACCCCGTTGTGTGTTGACGGGTCCAGCAACTGCTGATGTTCCCAGGGCCTTGAGCAGCCATTCCAGCAGACCAATTCGTCGTTGAAGTAAAGGGCTCTGTGTACGGGCTGGAAAGCGTAGGAATAAGGGGCAGGCATGGCGTTTTCACCACCAAGGGACCGACCCAAGTGGATGTGTTACCGACTCCACACGAATCGCGCACCCAGAAAGTGTAGGTCGTTCCAGGGAGTAACCCAGTAAGTGTCCAGGGAATCGTTGTCACATTGACACGTGTTCCCGCTCCGGCAGCTCCGGTGGCGCCCACACTGTAGCTCACGTTCCAACGGGTAGCACCCGGATTGGTCCATCCCAATCGAATAGTCGTCGGAGTAGCCTTTTGCATAACAAAGGCTGTGGGTTTGGCGCAGTAATTTACTACTCGAATCTCATCGATGGCTATATCACCGTAATTGGAATTGCCCCGAGTGCCCCTGAATCGAATCACCACGGTGTCCATATTGAAAGCTGTCAAGGAGATCGCCGTGTCCTTCCAAGCCGCTGTTTGTTGTGTTTGCTTTTGTCCAGAAAAAATAGGAATCGCCGTTCCCCAACCCGTTTGAGGATTCCACAATTCCACCGCTAAGGATCCGATTCCTACCCCGTGGGCGAAGTATGAAAATTCCAGAGAGGGATTGGTTAAAGAGGCGATATTGATGGGTTTCGTTTGAACGTAGGCGTACTGTCCTTGAATGCCTGAGGAGGATTCTGTGTACAGGTATCTCCCGGTTCCGGATTTGTCTGTGGAAGGACCCGTTGTGAAGGGTGGGTTTTGTGTCGATGTCAAGCCTGTTCTAACCGCCCAATAATAGGGACTAACACCAGAAACCCCTCTTCCTGGAGATCGCTGCCAACACGTCCCCAGCGAATCGCCAGCGGAATAGGCTCCTGTACCGGATATCCATCCTGCGCCGTCAAAATTCTCCGTCAAAGGAGCGCTCACGGGGCTGCACAATGTAGTGAAATACAAAGGCCCCACCCATTGCGAAGAATCGGTAGCAGAGCATTTGCTTTTGAGGTACACTTTGTACTTTGTGCCGGGTGTCAGTGTTTTTATCGTAGGCGAGGAAGAGGTTGTGTTGGCTTTGGTTAATGCCGCCATGGAAGCCGATGGCGGTCCGTAGGCCAATCGAAAATTGGAAGAACTGACGGCGTTAAACGACAAACTAACCTGTGTAAAGGATACGCTGGTAGCTGTAAATGCGGTTGGATCTGGGCAGGCCGGAGCAGACCGAATTTTAAAGTCATCCAAAGCCAAATCTCCCCCGTTAAACGTGGCCGGGTTGATCCCAAAAGTTCGAATGGCCCGAAATCTAAAACGCAAGGTGTCGCTAGTAAATGTATTCAGCAGTACAACCGCACTATCCCACGCGGCGGCTTTGGAAGCCTGTTGTTGCCCGCTCTTGGTCCAAACATTGGACACCCAGCCGGTAGCAGGGCTCCACACATCCAAATGCAAAGACCCCATTTGCGCGCCGAACATGTGCGTATAAAACCGCACAGTGGGAATGGTAAAGCTTCCCACGTTGAACAAAGGAGACTCAATAGTGGCCACGTCTTGGTACGCCCCTAGGGCACTTTCTACGGACAAGTATCGATCCAAAGCTGTTCCTGGCGTTGCGTCAGCGTTGGGCCCGGTGTTGAATTGTGGATTAGCCCCTGTACGGACACTCCACGCAAAGGGGCCACCGTTTACTCCCGTATGAATCGGAGTGGTTGTCCAACAAGGCGTTGTGACTGCACCCCCAGGATTGAAATTACCTCCGGTTCCCGGTGTCCAAGTAGAGAAGTTTTCTGTTTGCAGCCCCGCTAACGGAGCACACAACGTGGTGAAGGAATAAGGACCTGCCCACTGGCTCACATTCCCCGCGCTGCAACTGTCTCGTACAAATACATCATAAGACGTGGAGACAGTCAACCCCGTGAGAATCCTCGAATTTCCGGTTGGAACCTGGACAATGGCGCCAGAAGTCGTCGGCACAAAACCGGCAGGGCCTACCTTTAATTGGTGACTAACAGAACCGCCTGTTGTCCACGTGATTCGCGCACGATCACTCAAAATCCATGCAGAGCTGAGATTGCTCGGAGGAAAACAGGTAGGAATAGGCCCATGTTGCACTGTAATGACCCATGTTCCCTTTCGTACTTTTTGAATCAATGTGTCGCAGTTGGCCGTTCCGCCCGGTGACCAAGTGCGAAACGCAGCCAATACAAACGAAAGTTTTCCCGAAGTAGTGATTCCATTGGCAAGGGTCAATCCCGAACGAGAATAGCTTTGAATGCCTGCTGTGTTTCCAACGCCTAAAGTAACCGTTGATTCCGAGAGACCTGTTGTTTTGCATTTCAGGAAAGAGGCCTGTTCCGACTTCCAACCTTGGCCAAACGCCTCCATTTCGTATTGTATCGAAACGCCGTATACATAACGGTTGACGGGCAATTGCACCACCAAGGAATCTGCACACAAAGAAACAGAAGTGGTCAACACAGGCGGGGTGGCCTGTGAAGTCGAAAGGGAGGGCCCCGATTTGGTGAATATGGAATTAATCACTTGTGCCGACCCTGCCGTCGTTAACCCTAGTGCTATTGCGAAGGTCAGGATACGCGTTTGCCAATTCCTTTTCATAGGGATTACTCGTTTAGAAGGACTATATGTAAAACAGAGGGTCTAAATTAAGATTATTCCATCAATACCTTTGATGTACTCAAACTCCTGTGGTTTAATGACTCGATCTGCCTTTTTTTCTTTTTTTTATGAAGTGTTCAAGAAGGCACTGCTTGTTCTTGTGTTCGTCAACACGGCCCCTTTGTTGGGACAGTCCTCTGTGGCCGTTTTGGAATACGGCGGAGGCGGAGATTGGTACGCCAATCCTACGTCGTTACCGAACTTGGTGAAATTTGCAACAAAGGAAGGGGGGTTGGACATCCATTCCGCGGTGGGAAGTGTATCCGCCCAATCGATTTCCTTGTTTTCTTATAGTTTTTTGCACATGACCGGCCACGGATCCGTTTCTTTTTCTGCGGACGAGGCGGCGGCTTTGCGCACCTACCTCCAGCGCGGTGGTTTTTTACATATCGACGACAATTACGGCATGGATCCTTTTGTAAAAAAGGCCATGGAGTCCGTTTTACCCCGTGCGAAATGGATTCTTTTGCCCAAGCAACACGACCTATTTCGTGGTCCTTTTTCCTTCCCCAGCGGCCTGCCGAAAATACACGAACACGATGGAAAATCTCCGGAGGCCTGGGGACTGTTTATAGGCAAACGCATGGTCGTTCTCTACACCAAAGAATGCGATTTGGGCGATGGATGGGAAGATCCGGAGGTACATCAAGATCCACACGAAGTCAGGCTGCGCGCTTTACAAATGGGAACCAATATTTTGCATTTTGTTTTCCGAGGACAAATTCCGTGGACAAACTAATATGGCAACATTTCCTCCAGAAAACGAGTGGCCGGCCTTTTGGAACCGATTTGGACAAGGGACTGTAGAGCAATGTGCCTTGCACTTATCGGACTGGGCTAGAAAAAACAATCGTTCTCCGGCGGAGGCCTCTTGGTTTCTCTGGCGGCTCGATGCGCTGCTTCACCGGTCCAAAAAATGGCCACGCCTGACCCAAACGCCCGGAATATTCTTTCCCCCAAAACAAAATGCGGAACAGGCCAGTTCTGAGGCAACGGCTTTGTTTAAGGCGTGTTTTTTGGCTCGTCACGGCCCCCTTCACCGGGTTTTTGACCTCACAGGGGGATCAGGAGTGGACACGTGGGCCCTAGAGCAATCCGGTGCTCAAGTGACCGTCTATGAGCGAGACCCTCTATTGGCTGCATTGCTTTTGCACAACGGAGAACTTTTGGGAACCCAGCGTACCGTTGTGCAGGGTTCGTCTGATGCGTTGGCGATTCCAACGGACGACCCTGTGGATGCCCTCTTGATTGATCCGTTGCGAAGAGTACAAGGATCCCACCGAGTTCCTTGGGAAGAAAGTGAACCCAATCCGAAAACGCATTGGACAGACTGGTGTCAGAAAGCCAAACAGGTCTTGCTCAAAACATCGCCCATGGCGGATGTGCATGCGGTCGAGAAGGCTTTCCCTCAAGCGAATCGACTTCTTTTTGTAGAAGTAGGCGGTGAAATGAAAGAGATTTTAGTGCACAAAGGATCCCAAGATACTCTTTCACATCCCTCTCCCCTACGGACCGTTGTTCAGCTGCAGTATTCGGGTGAAATTATTTCAGAAATCGAGTACG
>CAMDTE010000034.1 GCA_945907425.1 Owenweeksia hongkongensis DSM 17368
TACATTGGATCATTCCAAACTAGAATTGCGCATGACCAAGGCCATTCGAAAAATGAATCCTGACCGGGCAGACATAGGTTATTATTCTTTGGTATTGTTTGATTTAATGGGGGATTTGCACCAAAGCACGGAGAGCTTTATTGCCGCCATCCGCTACCATGTCAACAATCACCATCCTTTACCCAGCCGAGTGTTTATTGACCGTCTATTGTTTCTGAACAAACGGGTGGATGGTTATTTCCATATGGTTTTGGAGTGCATTAATTCGGAAGCTTTGATGGTCGCCCCAGAAGTTTTAAAAGAAAAGCGAGCGTTAGTAGCCAATTTGAATGACCTGTTAAAGGAACAAATTGCTTCCTTGCAACGCGAAGAGATGGGTAGTCGCTTGGGGCATTTGCAAATAAAGATCCTATTTGAAATGCGAGACGCGGTTGCGGTGAGTTATAGGTTAGTAGATAATTTGAAGAAATTCAGAGAGTTGAAATAAAAAAAGCCGCCTTAGGGCGGCTTTTTTTATTCCTTCGAGTTACTGTGTAAATTCTTCACTGTAGTAGGTGTAAAACCACGGAATGGTTTCAATCCCCTTGGTGAAATTATCAACGCCGTAATGCTCATTGGGGGAGTGAATAGCATCCGAATCGTAGCCAAATCCCATCAGTATGCTTTTTACACCCAATTCCTTTTCAAAAAGAGCCACGATGGGTATGCTTCCGCCGCTACGCACGGGTATGGGCGCCTTCCCAAAAATCTGCTGAACGGCCTTGTGCGCGGCACGGTAACCGGGATGTTCGGGAGGGCATACATAGGGATGTCCGCCGTGGTGAGGGGTCACTTTGACGGTTGTTCCTTGCGGCGCGTGAGACTCTATATACGCTTGAAAAAGGAGGGCGATTTCTTCTGGATCCTGATGAGGAACCAAGCGCATAGAAATCTTTGCATAGGCTTTGGATGGAATCACTGTTTTGGCTCCTTCTCCGATATATCCACCCCACAATCCATTGACATCAAGGGTCGGTCGAATGCTGGTGCGTTCCAAAGTGCTGTACCCATCTTCCCCTTTGATATCCGGCAAGTTCAACGCGTCTTTGTATTGCTCCAAGGAAAAAGGAGCGAGCCCTAGTTCTTGCCGGAACTTGCTGGGCAAATCCGCCACTTTGTCGTAAAATCCGGGAATGCTTACTCGGCCGTGCTTGTCGTGAAGTTGCGCAATGAGAGCGGAAATGGCATTGAGCGGATTGGCAACGGCCCCACCGTACAAACCACTGTGCAGATCTCGGTTGGGGCCGGTGAGCTCTATTTCCATGTATGCGAGACCCCGTAGGCCCGTTGTAATACTTGGAACACCGGGGGCGAGCATTCCGGTATCCGAAATGAGGATCACGTCACAGGCTAGTTTTTCCTTGTTTCGCTCAACAAACCACGCTAGGTTGGCGGATCCGATTTCCTCCTCTCCTTCTATCATGAATTTGACATTGCAAGGAAGCGATCCGCTAGCCATCATGGCTTCGATGGCTTTTAGGTGCATAAAGAACTGCCCTTTATCATCGCAGGCACCCCGTGCAAAGATGGCTCCGTTGGGGTGAATACTAGTAATGCGAAGGGTTGGTTCAAAAGGAGGAGTTTCCCATAGTTCCAGGGGGTCTGCCGGTTGTACATCGTAATGGCCGTAGACCAATACGGTGGGACCCGTGGCATTGCGGATAACTTCTCCATACACCACAGGAAATCCAGGGGTGGGACAAATCTCCACACCAGAAATACCCGCATTCCTCATGTGATAGGCAACGAGCTCTGCCGTTTTTTCAACAGAGGACGAGTACGTTGGGTCAGCGCTGATGCTGGGCAGTCGGAGCAATTCAAACAGTTCGCTTATAAAGCGGTCTTTGTTTTCTTGTAAAAAGGGTTGAATGTTCATTTGTGTGGCTGTATTCTGAGCATTCAAGGTACGACGAATGGGGCAAAAGTGTCCTGTTTTGTGTAAGAAGTCGCGTACGAGTTTGCGTTCAAAAACACTCATTCCTGAGGAAAATCCACTTACATTTGGAGGAATGAAACGGTTAAAACGTTTTGCGCTGGGCGTTGTGGTGGCTGTGGGACTCTTCTCGGGAAGTAGGGTAGGAGCTCAGAACATCAATGTCAATAACACTCCCCCGAAGAACAATCCTCAGTGGTTGGCACAGAATGTACTGGTGGGGCCCCAATTCACCTTGCTTCCACAAGCAATGAATTTGGTCAATAGTGCTTTCATCAATCAAAGTTCCAGTGTCCAAATCGGAAAATTTTATTACACAGCGCACAATGCCAATTTTGGACTGGACAGCGGAATTGTGATGGTCACGGGCGGAGCCAATGACGTAGTGCCTGGACAAACGGGCGCTGCAGGGGTGGGCGCTTCCTTATCTGCTAATTTGCTGACGGTCCTCACAACGATTGTCCCCCCCGGATCGAGCACCAATTTAAACGATAAGGCATCCATTGCGTTCACTTTTATTGCGCCAGGTGACTCCATTAAGTTTGATTATATTTTTTCGTCCAATGAATACGCCAGTTACACATGTACGCAGTACAACGATGTTTTTGGATTTTTTCTCATCGGGAAAGGGATCAATGCCAATGGGCCGAACACGTGGGACACGGTGAATTTGGCCCGAATTCCAGGTACAACGGTGCCGGTAGCGGTCAATACCATCAACGGGGGATCTCCCACAGGAGGCGGAAGTGCGGCTACTTGTTTGGCTGCCAATCCAAACTATGTTACCCATTCCATGTATTTCAATAGCAATACCACGGCAGCTGGAATCAATCCGAGTTATACAGGATTCACGGATGTGTTTACCGCTAAAGCGCGTGTTCGTTGTGGTTTTCCCTACACCATCAAGATGCAAATTGCAGATGTGGCGGACGGTGCTCTGAATTCAGCCGTATTTATTGGCGCTCGAAGCTTTGTCTTGCCGACGATTACACTCACTCCTGCGACCAACACGGGCAATACATTTGCGGATACGAATATCGTAGAAGGGTGTAAGCCATCGGCCTTAATTATTCAAAGAGCGGGTGCTACGACGGATACAATGACTATTGGATTTTTGCTGAGTCCTACCAGTACGGCAACTTCTGGGTTGGACTACAACACCCTACCCGCATCGGTCACCCTGCTTCCAGGAGTGATTAGCGACACAGTTTACATTCAAGCGATCGATGATGGTGTGGTAGAAAGCATTGAAACGATTAAATTGATTATGCAACCCGTGTCGACTTTTTGCGCCGATTACCCGTCTCAAACGGTGACTTTTCGGATCCGAGACAAGGTCAGTGCCTCCATGACCGCCAGCATTGCTCCCTTGAGTAACGATACCATCACCTGCCCCGGCGAACAGGTAACGTTGATTGGATCTTTCACTAACGGCGAAGGAACAACGCGTGCGTGGTGGGGAACGGACACGACCAGTGGAAACCAAATCGTTGTTTCGCCGAACGCCACGACAACCTATTATTACAACGTTTTGGATGAGTGTATGTCGTTGGCCGCTATGGATAGTGTTACTGTCTACCGAGCGCCCTACGACTCCATTCAAACCCAACCCGTAACCAAAGTAATCTGTCCCGGTGGGGATGTTTGGATTGCTCACTCAGGGTCCAAAGGGAAAGCCCCCTTGAGTGTTTTGTGGGAAACGGGGCCCACCACGGATTCTATTCATGTATATCCATCGTTCTCACGGTATTACTCCTACACATTGACGGATGCGTGCGGTGTCACCAAGTCAGATTCTGTGTATGTGAAAGTGATGCCCATTCCTACGGCCACTTTCGCCGCGAACATTGATGGTGTGAACCCATTGAAGGTTCGATTCATGAATACCTCGTCGCCGCATGTGCGCTTTGCTTGGTATTTTGGAGACGGAGACACCAATACAGTGGATTCAGTGGCCACTCATATTTACGCCATTCCAGGAACATACCCCGTGTCCTTGCGCATCACCGACAGCTTGGGATGCACAGATTCGATTCAGTTGGACATCACCGTACAAATGGACTATTATTTTTACATTCCAACGGGATTCACGCCCAACAATGACAGACTCAACGATGCTTTTGTTGTCAAAGGCATGGGTATTCTGGCCTTTGAAATGGAAGTGTTCAATCGATGGGGGTTGCGTGTGTTTTACTCCAATGACATGAGCCAAAGTTGGGACGGAAACATCAACGGGGTGAGTGCTCCAGAAGATACTTATACGTACCGAGTATTTCTTCAACTTCCCCTAGGGAAAGTGCACGAAGAATGGGGATCTGTTACCCTCTACCGATAAGGTAAAAAAGGGCAAGCGCATGCAGCACCTTGGCTGTATTATCGGCAATAGTCGCCCAGGTAGAGGTGCGAAAAATTCCTAAAATAGAGGTGGGTATTATCATCACGCCCAGGAGAAATAAATCAACAAGAATCCATTCCTGCGGTCCATAATAGATATACCATACCCAGCCCAGGGCCCACGACGACCATGCCACAAGAGCAGCTTCTCGGCTTCCTTGTGCACGGGGAAGGACACGAGCCTCCTTGGCACTTTGTCGGGCTATTTCGATACAAAGAAGTCCAAAACCAAAGAGTAGTAAATCCAATGGCAGTCCTCCCAGTGCAATTCCCAGACCAGACAAAGGAAGGAAGGCCAAACCGGCGGCTAAAACGTGACTCCATCGACCCAAAGAATTTCTCTTGTGCGAGTACACAAAAAGGGCCAAGGCATAGACCGTATGAAAAACACCGGTTCTTGTGCTGTATCCCCACGAAAGACCAATGGCAAGCATCCAAAAAGAGAAGGCCAAGGGAATACCGTATCGCCGTACTACCGTTCGCTCAAAAAGTGTGCGCCACGGTCGGTTGATGAGATCCTTTTCCGAGTCGTAAAAGTTATTGATCAGTGAACCGCCTGCAATCAATAGTGCGTGAACAAGGACCATGTACACTAACAGCGGCCCATTTTCCCCTGTGTGATGAAGTGCTCTAAAAAGGGCAACCTGCGCAAGGGTGAGGAAAACGATATTGTACCAACGAATCGCGAGCAGAAGCGCTGTCACGCGCAAAGCTATTTTGGACCGAAAGGAAAAAGGGGCCATGGTGTATTTACAACCTAAAAATCACTTCGGGATGGTGTTCCCGCAAATAAGGAAGCGCTTCTTCGTAGTTGGGCGCAAACCCCAAAATGTAGCCCCCGCCTCCTGAACCACATAGTTTTAAATAGTACGCATTGGTGTCGATGCCTTTTTGCCACAATCCCTGGTAGTGGACGGGTATCATCGCACTAAAATGTTCCAAGACCAAACGACTCAGTTGTTTCAAGTTATCAAACAAAGACGTGGGTTCATTTTTCAAGAAGGCCTGAATACACCTGTCATTGTATTTTTTGAACTGATAGCGCATGATGTTTCTAAATCCTTCGTCCTTTAATTTCTCCATAAAAAAAGAAACCAAAGGTCGAGTCTCCCCGGGCATTCCGGAATTGATCAAGAAAATAGCGCCTTTCGCTTCTTCCGCTTCTTCTGGAAGTACAACCGTTCCTACATCGTCTTTGGAACGGATGAGCAAAGGCAATTGTAGGTAACAAATGGTGGGATCGATTCCCGAGCTTTTCCCATGAAAGTAACTTTCCATTTGCGCCAATTGTGCTTTGAGAAGTACTATTTTTTCCTTACTCAAATCCTCGTCAGGCAAAATGGGGTCAAGGGCATAGCGATCGTAGACAGCGGCGACGAGAGCGCCGGAGCTCCCCACCCCAAATCCTTGGGGGATGGTGGATTCAAAATACAAACCGCCTTCCAAATCCGTTTGAAAATCCTCCAATCGCAATCGTGCCATGGGTACGTCTGCATCGGTAAGAGAATGTAAATGAACCCAGAAAAGCCGAAGCGCCGCGTTGGAAGCGTTCTGCGCTTCGGTGGGATGAGCAGGCGGAAAAGCAAAAGTTCCTTGATAATCTTTGTAGGGTATGGTTAACGCCATGGCATCTTTGATGATGCCATATTCGCCAAAAAGCAAAATTTTGGCAAAGAAAGAAGGACGTAACGAACTCATTTTACACTACTTGATGGCAAAGATATGGGTCCAGAGCCTATTCTATCCTGAATGTATCTCCCCTCTTTGCAAAAACCCGCCCATTCTCCCTGTAGAAGAGGAAGTACGAAGGGCTCTGCGGTCTGCGGGTACAACAAATGGATATTGGCACCCGCATCCAATGTAAATCCTACATCCAGGCCGTCTTTTCTGGCCTGTTGGATGCGGTCTATCAAGGACAGCGTATGGGGTTTCATCAATAAAAAAGCAGGGTTTGAGCTCATCATCAAGGCGTGCAAAGTCAATGCTTCACGCTCCACCAAGTCAAAGAAAGCTGAAAGGTCTCCCGAGGCCAAAATAGATTGAAGTTTGACTAGGTGTTCCCTTGCTTGAGCGAATCGAGCTTCCGCAAACGGATGATGGAGCATGAGTCCGTGCCCAACTGAGCTAGAAACGGATTTTTCTCCGACGTCCACGAGCAAAACAGTGTCTCGGAAGGTGGTAAATACGGGATCGATGGGAAGGGGGTAGGGAATGGCCATTTCTTGGCGACTTCCCGGCAGACTGTCCGTCTTTCCCCACACGACCCAGCCGCCGTACACGGAACGAGCGGCACTTCCGCTTCCGAGTCTCGCTAAAACAGAGGCCTCCTTCCGGAAGTCTTTTGCCGGAAGCCTCTCCCCCAATTGTACGGCCAAGTCCACGACGCACAAAGCCAGAGCGGACATTCCGCTCGCAGAACTCGCAATCCCACTGGAATGAGGAAAGGAATTGTGCGTGGAGATAGTCCAATCCATAACTCCTGCCCACGGATGCCTATCGGCAATGGCCTTGAAAAAGAGTTGAATTTTAGGTAAAAAGGAAGGAGCTGGGGCGCCGTCGAGTAGTACAGAAATTTTCCCGTTACCCGGAGTTACTTCCGCAGTAGTCTGGGTGGTGCATTTCTCTAACGAAAAGCTAATGGAAGGATTGGCGGGTAATTGCGGCGCATATTTCCCCCAATATTTGATCAATGCGATATTGGAAGGACTCTGCCAAGATGCAATCATGCGGACAATACTTCTGCTTCGGGTAAAATCTTTTTTACGAGTCCTTGCAACACCTTGCCAGGGCCTACCTCCACAAAGGTTTGAATGCCAAAGGATCCCATGGCTTGCACGGACTGGGTCCATTTTACAGCGCCAGTCAATTGAGCCATTAGGTTTGCCTTGATTTCCATCGGGTCTGTCACAGGTTGGGCGGTGACATTTTGCACAATGGGACACTGGGGCTCATGGAATACCGTGGCATGGATAGCTGCCGCCAATTCCGCCCGGGCAGGTTCCATCAAAGGGCTATGAAAAGCACCGCCAACGGGCAACAACAAGGCACGCCGTGCGCCTGCTGCCTTGGCCGCCTCGCAAGCGGCTTCCACAGCGGCGATAGATCCAGAAATAACGAGTTGCCCGGGGCAGTTGTAATTGGCCGGAACCACCACGCCATCAATCTTTGCACACAATGCGTCCACTACGGCGTCCTCCAATCCTAAAATAGCGGCCATAGTGGAGGGCTGAGCTTCGCAGGCCTTTTGCATGGCCATAGCGCGCGTATACACCAACCGAAGACCGTCTTCGAAAGTCAAAGCTCCTGCCGCGACGAGGGCAGAAAATTCGCCGAGGGAGTGACCTGCCACCAAAGAGGGTTGAAAGGAAGTGTTTAACGCAAACGCTTTGGCCACGGAATGCAAAAAGACAGCCGGTTGGGTTACTCTGGTTTGTTTCAAGTCCTCTTCTGAACCATGAAACATACTATCGGTCAGAGAAAACCCCAATATCTCGTCGGCTTTTTCAAACCACGTGGGATCTATGTTGTACAAGTCTTGTCCCATTCCTGGGAATTGCGAGCCTTGACCAGGGAATACATATGCTTTCATTCTCCGAAATATTCCACTGCGTTTTTATCTGTTTCTTGTATTCGAATGCAGTGCAGCGTGGCGCCAAATGTTGAAATCCTATCCACAATGGCCTTCCAAAAGGCTATCGCGAGGTTTTCTGTGGACGGCAATTGCCCTTTGAGCATAAGAACATCTACGTTCAAATTTTTGTGGTCTACGGGTTCAATGATATAGGTCATCATCAATTCCTTCAAATCAACCAGGTTCATGACAAACCCTGTATCCGGATTGACCTCCCCTTTAACGACTACAGTCACCAAAAAATTATGACCGTGGTACGCGCGATTGGCACACTTCCCGAACACCGCATCGTTTTGTTCTTCTGACCAGTTAGGGTTGAACAATTGATGTGCCGCACTAAAAGACTCGCGACGTTCTATGTGTATCATGACGGTTTAGTTGCCTGAAGCGTCGGCCCATTTTTTTGCAACAAAGGCCTTGGGAGATCCTTCGTTCGATTTCTTGTAACGAACCACAAAGTGAGTAGGAGTGAATGCAAGACCGGGTGCCTCTACAACGATCCCAAACGCATCGTATCCTTTCGGGTTCAGAACGGCTTTTGCTCCATTCTCCGTGGTGGTTCGGGCTGTTGTTGTCTGTGAATTTTTGGATTCGCTATGGACAGCTTGAACTTCTGTCAATACAAAAGGGGATCGCGCTCCTTTGGTCACTTGAAGCAGATACGTGTTGGCTCCGATTTTTTTAACCGTTGCTTGGGGTGTTCCGCAAGCGGTTACAAGGCCCAACATCACGAAGGCCGAGGCCAAACGAAGTACTTTTATCATGGTAGTTTAATTTATACAAAGGTCGTACATAGCTGCGAAATACGCGGCATAGCCTTCGCTTTTCTTACCAGCTTCCGCTAGCACCGCCGCCGCCAAAGCCGCCGCCGCCAAAACCACCAAAGCCGCTGCCACCCCCGCCACCAAAACCGCCACCACCAAAGCCGCCGCCGGGGATCCAAAATCCTCCACCCGAGCGACCCCCGTGTCCGTATGTAGTTCCCCCGCCACCTCTCCCGAAAAAAAACAGTCCCGCGAACAGAACCAAAATCAACACGAAAGAAGGTGTTTTTTGACGTTTCTTGGGTCCCGCATCCTCCTCGGAAAACTCACCAGAGGATAGCGAAACAATCCGTTTTGCTGCAAGGGATAGCCCTTGGGCTCGTTGTCCCTCTTTAAAAGTTGGGACTAAAATTTCTTCGATAACTCGCTTGGCTTGCAAGTCAGTCACTGTGCCTTCCAGTCCGTAGCCAACTTCCAGGGCCATTTTACGGTCTTTCAGCGCAATCAACAAGAGGGCCCCGTTGTCTTTCTTGGCTGAACCGCCGATTCCCCATGCCTGGCCCAATTCTGCTGCCGTAAACGCGATATCGTCTTCCACGTGGTCTACAAACAAAACCACAATCTGCAAGCCGTTGGAATCATTTTGCGCTTGCAATTGAGATTCCAATGATCTTTCTTCCTCTGCCGTCAGGGGATTTTCTGTGCTTCGATTGATAATTAATCCTTCGGAGGGACTTGGCTTTTCCCACGCTTGCGCGTGGACAAGGGCCGGAACGACCAACCACAAAACCCATAGAAATGTCCAGCGAATATTCATTGCATTCGGCTTATTTCGTTGGATAACTCATTGCTATCGGACTTCGATTGATACGGAAAATGATGCTGTAATTTTTCACCACAGGCCAAAATAGCATGACAAAGCCCGTCTGCTAATCGCCCCTCTTTGAATTCTGCCACAGCCGTTTCTGTGAGATGAGTCCAAAACTCGGGTCCAACACACTGATGTATGCCCTCGTCGCCTACTACCGCAAAAACATGCGATTCCAATGCCAAATAAAACAATATGCCGTTACGACTGTTTGTTTTGTGCATTCCGAGTTTACCAAACCAATGAAGAGCCGTTTCGTACCCTTTGTCGGACGCACATTTTTTGTCCAGATGCACGCGAATCTCTCCGCTTGTGCGCAACTCGGCCGTGCGGATGGATTGCAAAATCAACGCTTCTTCGGAAGGCGAGAAACGCGGCATTAAAAGGATACTTTCGGTGCTTCTGCAGCCGATTCTTCGGCTTCAAAGTATCCTTTGGCGCTGTATCCTCCCAGGGAAGCTATAATATTGGTAGGGAAACGCTTGATGGCGGTATTGAAACTGCGAACCACTTCGTTGAATCGGTTGCGCTCCACGTTGATCCGGTTTTCCGTTCCTTCCAATTGGGACTGCAGCTCTAAGAAATTCTGGTTGGCTTTTAAATCGGGATATTTTTCCACGGTTACCAACAAACGACCCAAGGCGCCGCTTACCCCGTTTTGCGCTTTTTGAAATGCTGCCAGTTTTTCTGGAGTCAGTTGGGTTGGGTCAATTTTCATAGAAGTGGCATTTGCACGGGCCTCTACGACCGCTTGCAAGGTGGACTTTTCAAAATCGGCATATCCTTTCACCGTGTTGACTAAGTTGGGAATAAGATCGCTTCTGCGTTGGTACGAGCTTTCTACATTGGCCCATTGGGCTTCTGTTCCTTCGGATAAGGCTACCAAAGAATTGTAGCGTCCAACGCCCCATAGGACGGCCAATAGAAGGGCTCCGGCGATGGATAAGAGTACGATAGTGTTGCGGTTCATGTGTAAAAAATTAATCTAGTGTTTGTTTAAAAGCAAGTAATTCGTCTTTTACCTTCATCAAACGGCGTACCACTTCTTCCTGATTTGCCACATCTGACGGATTGTCACGCCATTTCTGCCGCGCTCCTTTAAGAGTGAAACCTCTTTCCTTGACCAAGTGGTATACCCTGCGTAGCTTTTCAATGTCTTCCGGTGTGTACATCCGAACGCCTCTTGCGTTTTTCTTTGGAGAGAGTTCAGAAAATTCTTTTTCCCAAAATCGAATGGCCGAGGCATTCACCTCAAATAAGGCGGCAACTTCCCCAATACTGTAGTACCTTTTGGTGTATTCGGTCGAAATTTTTGGCATGGTTCTTTCCTTCAAGGGGTAAATTTCATCCAAAAATACCTCTGTTTTTTGTACTTTTGTGACTTTCCGATCTAAATATTGCCTTTTTTGTTCATAAAATACCATATCTCTTTGACCTTCTTGGCGGCCTTGCTCTCTTTTGCAGCAGTAGCCCAGCCGCGTCGTTTTGCGGCTTTAGCGACCAAGGCAAACGAGTTGGATAGCCTTGCGGTAAGTGATAAGGCGATACGCCGATTCACGTTCAATGAACCCGTTATTTTTTCAGAGTTTTGGGACACGACCAAAGTCCATGTGACGGACATGGATTGGTCTTCGCGTTCCGATACATTGTGGTTGTGTGCAACAGATTTCAAGCACAGGCATTACAAAACCCCGGTAAAAGGAGAAGTGGTATCCGTCTACGGATGGCGCCGCCGCCGCATGCACCACGGCATCGACTTGCGTTTGACTACCGGAGATACGGTATACGCTTCTTTCGACGGAAAAGTGCGTTACAGCGATTACAATTACGGCGGTTATGGCAACTTGATTGTCCTACGCCATTTTTCCGGCTTGGAAACGTATTATGGTCATTTGAGTGCACTTTTTGTGGATCCAAACTCCTTTGTAAAAGCAGGAGATCCCATAGGTCTGGGGGGGAATACCGGACGTTCCACGGGCCCTCATTTGCATTTCGAAGTCCGCTATATGGGTAGTTCCCTTAATCCCGAGTATTTGATTGATTTCAGAACCGGCGCTTTGCGGGATCCCAATGTATTGGTCTACAAGGGAAAATGGGCTTATCCGCGCCCGATGCGAACGGCAATGAAGCAAGAGGATACCCATTTACACGACGAAGCGCCAGCCCCCAGCGCGGTATACCGAGTAAAACAAGGGGATACCTTGTATTCCATAGCGAAACGCAATGGAACCACCGTTCAGAATTTGTGCCGAATCAATGGCATCAACGAGCGTCGTCCCATTTTTGCTGGGCAACGGTTGCGTTTGAAATAACCTTAGTCGAACGATTGGTTTGTTCGGTTGGCAGCATCAACCATGGCCGCGTATTCAGTGGGCGTTAGATCATTAAAAAAGAAATGGATGGGATTTACTTTTCGTCCATTTTTTATGACCTCGTAGTGCAAGTGCGGTGCGGTAGATCGGCCACTAGAACCTATATACCCTATCAGATCTCCTCTTTTCACGCGTTGCCCTGGTCGAACAGCGGAGCGCGACATGTGAGCATACAACGTGTGGTACCCAAAGCCATGGGAAATCACCACGTGTAACCCATAGCCACTTCCTCCCATTTTTCCAGGCGAAACCACGGAACCATTGCCCGCCGCGTAGATAGGAGTGCCTGTTTTTGCCGTAAAGTCAATCCCCGTATGCATTTTCCGCACTTTGTAAATGGGGTGCACCCTGTATCCGTAGCCGGAAGCTAATTGCACACCTCTTTTGGCGGCCACGGGTCGAATGGCGGGAATAGCGTCCAACAGTTGACTTTTGTTTTTAGCCAAAGTGACCACCTCGTCCAAAGACTTGGATTGCACGTACAACCGCTTACTCAATTCATCTACTTTGCGCGCGGCTCTCTCAACCAAGACGCCATTGCTCAATCCTCTGATTCGGGCATATTTTTCTTTGGGAGAGGCGTACGCTCTGCGCACGTCCGTCGGGACGGGCTCCGATTCTAAAACCAAGCGATATACCTCGCCATCCCGCGTTTCCAAGGCCTCCATCATGGCATCCATTTCGGCCAATCTATCTTCCAGCTGTTCGTATTGCAAAGCCATTTCATCCACTTCGCGTTGCAATTCTTTCTCGCCGGGAGAATCTACAAAGGCGTTCATAATGAAAAACAACCCCACACCAAAGAGCAAAGAAACTACCAAAAACAAGGAGGTGTACCGCGCCCAATGCCTCCACGTTCTTTCAATTTTCTTGAAAGCCATGGCGATTGGATCGTAATAGTAATGCGTTTTGCGTAGTTTTCTCACAAGCTCGAGCGTTTATACCCTAAATTTGGGACTTCCCAAATGTAGGAAATATGACCGCGCGCGAAATCAGAAAGACGTTTTTAGAATTTTTTGCCTCCAAAGGCCATGTTATTGTACCATCGGCCCCGTTGGT
>CAMDTE010000035.1 GCA_945907425.1 Owenweeksia hongkongensis DSM 17368
CGGCGGTTTTATGTTCGGTATTGGCTGGGCCATTACGGGAGCATGTCCTGGTCCTTTGTTTGCTCAAATCGGAAGCGGCTTTCTAGTGGTCGGCATCACTATCTTCAGTGCTATTGCCGGCACTTGGGTGTACGGCTATTACAGGGAAAAATTACCCCATTAACGAATAATTGATAATACTATGAATGCATCAAAATTTACAGTCGAACAAATATATACCGGCTGTTTAGCGCAAGGCGCTTATTACATTACGTCCAACGGCGAAGCCGCTATTATTGATCCCCTTCGGGAAACCCAACCCTATACAGACAGGTTAGAAAGAGATGGAGCCCAACTCAAATATATATTTGAGACTCATTTTCATGCCGATTTTGTGAGTGGCCATGTGGATTTAAGCAAAAAGACCCAAGCACAAATAGTATTCGGCCCCACAGCGCAACCGGAATTTGACTCTATTGTTGCCGAAGACAATCAGCTGTTTACTATTGGAGCCATCAAAATAAAAGTGTTGCACACGCCGGGTCATACCATGGAAAGTGCGTGCTTTTTGCTGATCGATGAAGAAGGAAATGAACACTCTTTGTTCAGCGGAGATACCTTGTTCATTGGTGATGTAGGCCGGCCTGATTTGGCGCAAAAAGCGGCGTCTATGACCCAAGAACAGTTGGCCGCCACACTGTATCATTCTTTGCGGACCAAAGTGATGACCCTGGCTGACGACGTAGTGGTATATCCCGCCCACGGAGCCGGAAGTGCCTGTGGTAAAAACATGAGCAAAGAAACGGTTTCAACCATTGGCAATCAAAAGCAGTTCAACTATGCGCTCAGAGCCAATATGACGGAACAAGAGTTTGTTGCCGAGGTGACCGATGGTCTTTTGCCTCCGCCCATGTACTTCGGTGCCAATGTGGCTATGAACAAGAAAGGCTACGCAAGTTTTGAAAGCGTATTCAACAACGGCATGCGGTCATTGTCGGTAGCAGAATTTGAAGTAGCCGCCGAAGAGGGGGATGTTTTGATTTTGGATACTCGAGGCAATGCTGATTTTAGTGCGGGACATGTTCCTCGATCGATCAATATTGGTGTCAAGGGCGATTTTGCCCCTTGGGTAGGTGCATTGATTGGCGATGTAAAGCAAGCCCTGCTTCTCGTTACAGATCTCGGGCAAGAAGAGGAAACGGTTACACGGCTTTCGCGGGTAGGCTTTGACAATATCGTAGGGCATTTGAAGGGCGGTTTTGGCGCATGGAAAGCAACCGGAAAGGAAGTGGACACCGTTCATCGGATTTCCGCTGAGCAATTTGCTTCCGAATTCAAAGCGGGCGAAACAAAAGTGTTAGATATCCGGAAGGCCAGCGAGTATGCAGCAGAGCACGTGGACGAAGCGTACATCCGTCCCTTGTCAGACATCAATGAGTGGATGAAGGAGATCAACCCTTCAGAACACTTTTATATGCACTGTGCGGGTGGGTACAGAAGCATGATTGCAGGCAGTATTTTGCAGGCCCGAGGATTTAGAAACTTCACAGAAATTGAAGGGGGTTTCAATGCTATTGCCGGTACAACCATTCCCAAGACGGACTTTGTTTGTCAAAGCAAAGTGATGAAGACGTAAAAAAGGATTACGCTTTAAATCAAAAAATCCCGAACGTAGGTTCGGGATTTTTTTGTTTCCTTAAAAGCTAGCCTCGTGTAAAGATTGCGGGCAAAAAAAAGAGCCGTCTTTCGACGGCTCTTTCTTTGCACAATGCAGTGAATTAGAATTTGTAATTACATGACAAATTCCACATCATGCCTAGTTGGCTAAAATGGTAGCCATCGTAGGTCATTTGGGAATAGCGACCATTGAAAGTCAAATCATTGATTTGATTTTTCAAAGCAGCCGCATCGTTAATGACTGCCTCGGCACTAGCACTTCCGTCAGATGTAATCTCCCATTCGGGTAGAACATTGAGCAAGTTGTTAATGTTCAATGCAATCACACATTTGTCAGACGCCTTGTAAGAAATCCCTAAATCCGTAACCGTTTTTGCTTTGAACTCTAAATTCAGACCCGAAGCGTAAAAGTCACTATTGTGGAATGTAGTGGGTCCAAAAACAGTGTTGTTCAACGAGAAAGAGAACTTGTTCAACTCGTAATCAACTCCTGCGATTACTTTGAACTTAGGGCGTGAAGTAAACAACAAAGCGGCTGAAGTTTGCCCAAACACCGATTGGTTTCCTGGCAAAGCGGCAACGCTTGCAATGTTACGAACATCGCCGATCAACTCATTTTTCAATGTATAGTTACCAGAAATATTCAACGCTGCTCTGCCCGATCCCACTTCTATATTTCTATAGTTGGTTACAAAATCAATGCCTGACGTTTTTGTGTCAATGGCATTGGTGAAGAACGAAACAATGTTTCCAGGGCTAAACGTAATCTTGTCACCCAAGATGATGCGGTCCATAACCGTGATATCGTAATAATCCACTGTCGCAGAGAAGTTTTTCGATGGTTTCATACCCAATCCCACCGTCAAGTTCGTTGAACTTTCTGCTGTCAATGTGGGAAGACCAATGAGTCTTGCGGCGGAAGAAACGTTGTTGATGATACCTTCTAGCTGAATACCACCGCCGCCGAACGAAGACTGCACTTTTTGTGTGTAGATCTGGTGCAATGTGGGTGCTCTAAAGCCTGTAGACATAGAACCGCGTAACGTCACTTTGTCGTTCATCATTTTGTACCGAGAGCTCACTTTCCATACGGTTTTGTCACCAAAATCGCTGTAGTCCTCGTAACGCACCGTTCCATCCAACATAAGATTTTCTGAAATGTCATAAGACGCACTTCCGTAGAATCCTAAATTGTAACGGTTGAATTTACCAGAATTTTCCGGCATGTTGCCTTGATAAGAATCTGCTCCCATACCCACATAAGAGGCTTCGTCACCTGCTCTGATTTCAAATACCTCTGTTCTAAACTCAGAACCAAATGCGATACTCAGATTATTCAGGATGTTTTTATTGATGTCGATGTTTCCAACGTGATGGGTAAATCCTACTCCACCTGGGTTGAAACGAACAGGGCCGTTGTACATGTTTGGATTCGGTGCGTAAATAAAATCAGGTGTGGAAGGATCTCCGTCTACATCCAATTTGGAACGGTTGTGAGAGTTGCCCACCGTATAGTTTTGTTGGTTGCCACCTGTTGTGAAGCTGGCGTCTGCATTCCATCCGTTCTTGTTGAAATTGTAACCCATCGTAGCGTGGTAGTCATTCAATTCTCCTTCAAACGTTGGAACATATCCTTTATAAGAAGCCAAGGTTCCATCCCCAAACAAGGAGGGTAAATAGGGGAAAGCGTCTGCATTTCTCCAATAAGGAGTTCTGTAGTTCGCATACGAATTTACCTTCTTGTACACATAGGCAGCGTTGTAGTAGAATTCTGTATTGTCGTTGATGGATTTTCCACC
The DNA here is from genome assembly GCA_945907425.1 of Owenweeksia hongkongensis DSM 17368. Taxonomy (GTDB): domain Bacteria; phylum Bacteroidota; class Bacteroidia; order Flavobacteriales; family Schleiferiaceae; genus CAMDTE01. The sequence continues at coordinate 3,456 of CAMDTE010000035.1, forward strand.
ATTGATTAAGAATTTACCCGCAGACGTTTCTGGAGAACCGTTGATATTTCCAGCGTCTGGCTTTTCATTTAAAAATGCTTGGATATCAGCCATGGTGTTAATACCTGCCACAGTACCTCCCCAATAGTTGAATTCACCATCCGCATCCACTGTTCCAGGACGATTGGCAAGCGCTGTTTTGGAGAAATCGATGGTGTAATTGACAAAGCCTTTGTCGCCTACTTTCGAACCATTGTTGATACTCATGCCAAAGGACTCGCCGTCTCCCTTGCCCGTAGCGCCGGATCTAAGGTTGATAGAAGGGCCATTGGTATGCTTTTTCAAAATGATGTTCATTACACCGGCAATCGCATCCGAACCGTATTGAGCCGAAGCACCATCCCGAAGGATTTCTACTCTCTCAATAGCATCGGAAGGAATGGCAGAAATATCCGCGCCTGTTTCTCCACGACCCGGAGAAGTTTGCACATACACCAAGGAACTCAAGTTTTTCCTTTTGCCATTGATCAGGATCAAGGTTCTGCTAGGGCCCATGTTTCTGATTTCGTACGGATCCATCAACGAAGTAGCATCATTTACAGGAGTGTTTACCGTGTTGAAAGATGGAATTCGATACTGCAATGCCTTATCAAAAGTAACCTGCCCCGTCGTCGATAACTCTTTGGCAGTAAGCACGTCGATAGGAAGTGCTGTGGTTGTGTTACTTCTGAGAGCGGTTCTCGTACCCGTTACAGATACCTCCTCGAGTTTTTGAACCTCCTCCGTCCCTGGAACCTCTTGAGCAAAGAGGAACGTGGTGTTCAGAAGCAACATTAATAATGTAACTTTTTTCATGTTAATTGTGTTTAATTGTTAAAGGTGATTTACAATTCCTGCGAAATATAAGAAATTTATGGAAATGCTTTGCTTTTTTATTTATTAACCATTTTCTATGGATTAATAGTCGCCTACCCGTGGGCGCGCTAAAACATGCGTTGAAAAAACGCAAAGAATAACTCCTGTATGATTATAATTTTATCTTATTCGTGCTCGTCGTCTAACCCCCGCCATAACAGAGAGTAGGACCATCAGAGAGGAGGTCACATAAACCCATGTAGGAATAGGAATTGGATCTCCGGCAGCATAGGAATGAAGGCCCGAAAGGTAGTAGTTGACCCCAAAATAAGTCATGATAATGCTCGCCAATCCTACCAAGGTTCCCACACTAAAAGCAAACGGATTGTTGAACTTTGGAATGAACCGCATGTGCAAAATAAAAGCATAAACCAAAATGCTGACCAATGCCCACGTCTCTTTTGCGTCCCAACCCCAATACCGTCCCCAACTCTCGTTTGCCCAGATTCCCCCTAAGTATGTCCCTATGCTCAGCATATACAAGCCTCCCGTAATCGAAAGCTCGGCTATGGCGGCTAAGCGGTGAATTTTTTCATCAACATACGGTTGGTTAGCCTTTGTGGTCAAAGTATAGAGTAGTAAAATAAGAATTCCAATGATGGCCCCCAACAGGAGAAAGCCATAGCTTCCTGCTTCCAGAGATACGTGAATCGTCAGCCAATACGACTTGAGGACCGGAACAAGGGGGGTAATTTCCGGACTCAAATAACTGAGCATGGCAATCAACAAAACAACGGATGCTAGAATATTGGTTGCAGCGAGCGCTCCCCATTCCTTGCGGGAAAATAACAAACCGCTCAGTGTACTGGTCCATGCAATGTAGAGCAGACTTTCATAGCCATTGGACCACGGTGCTCTTTCACTGATGTACCAACGAACCGCGAGTGCCAAGGTGTGGACTATAAAGGGTACCCAAGAAACAATCCATAAAAAAGGACTGAGGCGAACAAACACTCTTGTGTTGAATCCAAACACATCCATAAATAACAGCGCAAGAAACATCAAAGAAAGAACTCCATACACTACCGCCAATTTATTGAAAGGAAGGAGGGAATTCATCCAAATCTCAGCTTTCGCCTGATGCGTTGATGGCAAAATACTAGAGGATATTTTTCGCTGATAATCGATGAGTTGTTCCATCAAAAAATCTGCTTTTTGGTAATGTCCTCCTGCCAAAGCGTGATCCAAAGCAGAGAAGTAAGCGCTATAAAATTGACCGGCAAGTTCTGATTTTTGATCCCCGTGGTGAGGGGGCCCAACCCATGTATTGTTCGGATCCTTTTCTAGAGGAACCCACCGGAAAAATTGACCTCCAAAAAGCATATTCATAATATTTATGCGTTCATCCAGTGCAAGGATGGCTTTATCATTGGCATTTTTTTCTGTTGGCTTTTTTTTCTGAGCATTTTCTACAAGAAACCTCAATTTATACTGTCCTTGTTCATCGAAACATTGGTGATAGGAAACAAGTTTTTCCTTGGATCCAAGTTGGTCTTGAAGAATCGGACTTTTCCCTTGGTAAATTAACGGAACCTCGTACCACTGTTCCGGTCTCAATGCTGCTGAAAGTATGAATTGGTCGGCCGTGATGTCGTCCAGCTGTTCCCGCCCACTGAGCTTGCGGAGCACTTCTCTACTTAAGGTGTGCATAGGCTTCATTCTCCCCCTGAAATCTTGCACGAACACAGTACTTACTTTATCCGCATGGTCCTTTCCTACTACGAGTGGCGCGATCGATCCCTCCACAGGGGTTGATTGTGCTTGGAGATGGATTCCTAGGAACATCCCCAGTACAAGAAGAATGCCTTTTTGACTGGATTTGCGCGCCCGGTCTTGAAGCATGGCAAAACGTGTTTTTCGTGCAAACAAAGCCCAGATCATTCCAAGCGTAAGCAAGAAGTAACCCAAATAGGTAATCCAGGTGCCATAAAAATCACTATTTACACTTAAATAACTACCCATTTCATCTTGGTCATAGGAACTTTGAAAAAATCGATATCCTTTGTAATCTAAAACATGATTCATGTGAATAGTATAACCGAACTCGTGGTCGTTCTTTGGGTCCACTACGCGAACTTCAGAAGCGAACGTGGCCGCCGCATCGGTTCCAGGATAACGCGTCATTTGGAAATCATCCAAAGCGATGAAAAAGGGGAGCTGTTTTTCAACGCTTCCTAGCGCGCAGGAAATAGTGACGGCTCCCTCTTGAAGCACGGTAGGCGTTCCAATAAATCCTTGCGCACCCGCAACAAGTATTGTGTCGCTAAAATTATCCTTCGAAACATGCAATTGTAAAGCCACCGTGGTTTCGGATGAAATTTTGGATTCTTCGGATTCCCAGGTAAAATGTCCTTTGGGCTCATACTCGGCAAATACAAATTGACCTAACGGAGTACTGTGCAACGCCCTAAAAACCAAGGGATACCACTCGCCCGGTGCCAGTGTGTCGATTTTCCCAGAGGCCATCACGCGCCGAACCATGGGGTAAATGGATTGTATTTGCAGTCCTTCTGGGCTTGACCGTATAGCAACCGGGGCAGTTTCCTCCAGTCCGGGTGAATCCAACCAATCCATTTGCACCCCCTCAAAAGAAAGGGATTGATCTGGAGTCAAGGGTAGTTCACGTCGGCCTCCAACCCCGCCAAAAACAACCTTTAGCGCCCCTTTTCCACCGGATTTCGTAAGCATTGCTTGCGGGTTCACAAGAGTTTTCAGGCACTCTACTCGGTATTCTCCCAGGGGTGAGCGGTATGCTTGATTTAAATCGGTCGACCCGAGAGATGTAGGGAAAACTTTCGTTTGAGACCTATACACTTGGGATTCTTGTTCTACTTGAAAAGTGAAGTACGAGTCGCGGGAAACAAGCACATTGTTTTGTTCCCCTTCCCGAACGTGAAGCATCCCTTCCCATCCCCACATACGGGTTATTCCACTGCCCAAGAGGATCACCAAAATACTCCAATGGAAAATCAAAACGGAATATTGTTTCCGCTGCAGCATTCGCTGTTCTATCATGTTGTAGATTAGACTTCCTGCAAAAAGCAAAAGCAGTACCTCAAACCACAAACTTTGGTATACCAATGCCTGAGCGGATGAGGTTCCAAAGTCATTCTCAATAAAGGTAGCTACCCCTATGGCCATTGCAAAAAGCGCGACATAGACTAGGGCAGTTCGCTTTCCTAAAATCCGTTGAATGATGCTCATCACAATGCTTTGGCGTCTTCAAGAAGAATTTCAAACCGGTACCCTGATCCAAAATCTTTATTCCGGGACACCTTCCCCTCAAAAACAACGGTGTGACCTACAGGAACTATCGTTTGTGTGGTCACCACCACATCGGACTTTCCGCCTTTTCCATCCGATAGGTGAATCCAATGTCTTTTCATAATATGGGCATTGACCTTGACGACAACCCCCTTCACGCGAACCCTTTTTCCTTCTAAACTTGCAGCTTTCGCTAGGAATTCTGTAGTAGAAAGGGCATTCTTCGCCTCTGATGTCGTTGGTGAGGCTTTTTGTGGGGGCGCTTCGTGTTTTGAATCGCCATGGGCAAACTCTAGCTGAGACACAAGCACCACTTTGTCAAATACCCGATCGAGGTTTGTGCTCCGATACCCTTCCTTCACAAGACCCTCATGGTAATCTACATGATCCCCAACGACGACATTTGAGCTCCTGACGATAATCCAGGTAGATTCCTCTCCCTCGCGCACTTTAAGGATGTCGTATCGTCCATCTTTTAATACTTCTTCCACCTCTGAGTGGTGATGTGAATTATGGGTTGCCGTGGAGTCTATTGGCTCTCCTCCAAACAAGGAAGGCACCCCTTCTTCTTGCACAGGCGCTTCTTCAACCGTCTCCATGTCACTGGTATTTTGACAAGCCAGCATTCCAAAAATCGCTGCAATCATCACTAGGGGAAATAATTTTCTACTCATTCTTTCTTCTTTTTATGATTTCCGTTGCGTAAACAGGTAATTGACACCACAATGCACTCCGGGGTACCATTGATTATTCCGAATAGAACCCTCCAAGCGCACAAATATTTCTAATGCTTTCCATGGTTTTGAGCCTTGCATACCAAAGTAAAACCTATCCGATTGGACTACGCTTGCACCGGGGTATTGGTAGTGCAAATAACGAGCATATGTTTGCCAATAGAGTCCGGAAGAATGTCTGTCGCTGTACTGGATTTGTCCTATTTGCGTTGCGTAATTACTATTGGAAGAAGCGGTTCCGTTGAGAGTGAGATGACCCTGTTTTGTAAACCATGGCTTCCAACGAAGAGAGAAAAGAATAGATCCAAAAGGAGTCTCATTCGTACTTTGTTTGCGGTAAGTAACCCCTGAACTCACGTTGAGTGACGAACTCACATTGTGGCTGTACCGGAGTCGAAACCCCGTCTGAATGCCTAAATCAAATAGCAATTGCTCCAGTTCGTGATCAAATTGTTGATAAAAAATACGCGGTGAGCGGTTATCAAACGATGCGAAAAAGCGACCTCTTTTACTACTTTGGTAATCCAAACTGGCATACAAACCCGTGAGATTAAGCACTGACTTCGGAGATTGCCCTTCTGGGTGGATGTATGTATCCCATTCCATTGAAGAAAACCAAGATAATTTTTTAGACAGATTGGCAGAAGTTTGTTGATACAGTAACCTACGATCCATTCCGCGAACGCCTTGATCGCTGAGCCCGTAAAACGAGGCAACTCCTACGGAACCGTACCCCTCTATTTTTCCTAGAGGTTTTGGAGTGCTAATAAATACTCCCACCATGTCCTGACTCGTATTCACGCCAAAGCTTTGATAATCTGGCCGATAACCCGTAATGAAGTGGAGCAAAAGGGGTAGTTTCACAGAGACACTGATGCCGTCCAACGAGCCCAAATTCGACGCGTAGCGAGGCACTTGGCGCCCCACTTGCAGCACACCGAGCGAATTTTGGTAGACAACGGTCGCTTCATAAATATTCCAACGCAGTTCTGAAGAGGGCTTACCGTAGTACTGCCGAGCAGTCCCTCGTACAGATACGTTGAGTCGATGATTGCCTAAAATAACGCCTGAGGAAAATCCCAATCGTTGGGCACTCCGCAACATTGGATTCCTATCTGCATCCCATGCACTATAAAAGTCGTATCCGATTCTGCCCCTGTATTCAGATTTTATTTTTACAGCGGCAGGAACTGTTGGCATTACGCTTCCCGGGGCCCTTTGAACTTCCCTGACCTCTGCAGGGAGGACCTTAGGTTCTTGCGGGACTGATGATGGTGTTTTTGAGGAAGGAAGGAAGGAAAGGGAAGCGCCGTTTGAAAGAGAAATCGATTTTTTTTCTACCACCAAAGACTGCGAACTTGCGGCAACCACGGGAAGCCATTGCTCTTGCAGAAAGACGGAATCAATCTCAAGGGCACTGGCTTGGTTTACTTTTAAATAGAAATGCTGGCTAGTTTGGTAGCTGATGACTGCTTCTATGCTTTGTCCAGCGCTGTGGGACATCCCCGCCAGAAACAGGATTGTCCCATAGATAAAAGGCTTACCCATTGCCGTTCGGATGGCATTGGAAGCAAGCCGTACTTTGAAAAATATATCCACTGACATCGTTGTGCTCATCCGCCAGATCTGCTTGATCGCTGTGTTCATGGCAATCAATACAACTAAAGAGTGAGAAATTGCTCGGATTGGTATGACAGTCCGTACAACTGGACCATTCCCCTTGGTGTTTTCCTGAATATATCGGGAAATACTCCGCATCATGGATAGTAAAAGACGCCGGTGCCCAACTTATATTATTGTCATGGCAAAGAGAACAATCGGTAGGAAATCCGGATTGCGCATGGTTTGGACTCGTCGTTGCATTAAAGTCAGTCAAATGACAACTCACACATTCAGGGGAAGCGTCGGAATAATTGGCCGTAGTATGACACTGCGCACAGCTAACTCCGCTGTGTCCTCCTTCCAGCGGAAAGAACAAGTGAAAGCTACCTCCTCCCCAATCCCTTGCTAGCGGATCATGGCACGACGAACAATCCATGCCAAATCCCGCTACGGTATGGTTTGGCTGGGTAGTAGCTTGAAAATCTAGTGTGTGACACTGCGAACAATCCATTCCTATACGCTCGAATACCAATTCATTGGCACGGCCATGGCATTCCGTACAGGCAGCCGTAAAATGCGCGCCATCCAAAGGAAAACCATTTTCTTCATGGATACCTTGAACATCGCTTACGAGCCAAAATGCAGTGGTATGGCATCGCATGCAATCCTCGCCCACCGTACCCTCATGAACGTCTGAGTGACAACTCTGACAGGTAGAGGCAGCCTCATCGAAATGGAGTTGATTATGGCATGCCTCACAATCCAGTTTTTCATGCTGTCCCGTGAGCTCAACTCCCGTGCTGGCATGATCCCAATTCAATTTTTCAATGTCCCATCCGCCAGAATTATGGCAATCCGCGCAGTCCATAGCGAATCCTTTCCCGTGCGGATTCGTCTTTGTTTGTGCTCCGACCTGTACCGCAAGGAGTATAAGGAAAAGGGTCAGGTATTGTGGCAATCGATACATTTCAATTGATTTGTTTTATACCATGTGACGGATTCGCCATTGAGAATCTTTTCTTTGTGGCAGGCACTACACTTCGCTTCGAGATGTTTGCCTTCCAGCGGAAATCTCGACGCGTTGTGGTTAAAAAGAATCAAATTCCATGCCTTATCCGTGGAATGGCAGGCAGCACAATTGTTTTGTGGAGTTTGGTTTGGCACAATGAATTGCCCCCCGTGCGGATCCTTGTGGCATTCCATGCATTCTTGATTCAGTCCTACAAACTTTTGGGAGTCGATTCCTTTGGATAAGTGGCAATTTGCACATTTGACATCGGTATGCAGGCCCTCCAGGGGCCATTTTGTGGTATTGTGATCAAAAGTAACCCCTGACCACGCTTGGGTATTGTGGCATTTTGCACACCCATTGTTTTGGGTAAACTTCTCTGCTAGCTTCCCCTCGTGTACATTCTTGTGGCAGGAAACGCACTCGTTTGAAGCAAAGGAAAATTCCCAATTTTGAGCGGGTGTCTGTTGGTGGCACGCCGTACAAGGTGTTGCCATGTGCGCTCCCTCCAAGGGATAGGAACTCTTCTGGTGGTCGTCCATACCATAGGACGTCCAGGAGAAATTCTCCATCGTACTGTGGCATTCGTTGCAATCCATCACCCCCCCCTTAGGCAAGGAGAAATCGCCTTCGTGGTAGTCCTTATGGCAGTCGGTACATCTTGCAAACGACAACTGCTCATTGCCCTTTTTATGACACTCTTTGCAGGCAACCTCCTTGTGTTTCCCGATGAGTGGATACTTCGTCTTATCGTGATTAAAGGTTCCTGATGCATTCACATCTTTCCAACTAAAGTGATTATGGCACGCTGTGCAATTCGTGCCCAATCTGCCTTCGTGGCGGTCTTTGTGGCAATGGGTGCACAGAGAATGAGCCACTCCGACGTACTTCGTAAAGGCCCCTTTGGAGTCGTTCACTTTTTTATGGCATTCTTCGCATCGCACCTCCTTGTGTGCTCCTTTTAAAGGGAATTTTGATTTTTGATGCGAAAACTCCACGACAGGAGTCCACTCCTCCATTCCGTGGCACGTGAGGCAATCTTTGGAAAGTTGTTTTCTGTGCTCGTCTTTATGACAACTTAAACAGGCCGTTTGCAAGCCTAGATACGTTCCCTTTCGAGACGCTATTTCTTTGTTTGCAATGAATTCCGGCTTATGACAAGCGGTACATTCTTCTTTTTTGTGTGCCCCTTTCAGTTCATACCCCGCCCGTTTGTGATCAAAATTTTTTGTCTCAAATCGCATGGCGTTAAAATTCCGTCCGTGGTGTTCGCTATGGCAGGAAACACAAGATTTAGCTCGAACTTCTTTGTTGTTATGAAAGCCTCTTCCGCGTTCGCGAAGTGATTTTATTTCTTTGTGACAATCCAAACACTTGGCTTCTGAAATAGCCTCACCTAATTCATGGCATTGGGTGCAATTTTTCATACCCTCCAACTGCGCATGCGCTGTGCTCAGCGGTCCCGCAGAAAACTGAGCCCACACGCTGCATTGTACGAGCAGAACAAGTAAAAGAGTGTGCGCAATACGTACCTTTTTCACTACTTAGTGTGTTTTTTTACCGTCTTCCCAAAGTGGGTTGTCACTTCTATGCCCGTTTCTTTTAAAAAAGCATTGGGCAACTCTCCTCCAACAAATATAAATACCTGATCGTTGGCAAGGAAACGCTC
>CAMDTE010000036.1 GCA_945907425.1 Owenweeksia hongkongensis DSM 17368
AAGCAATTCATCCAAAAAGAATTGTAAAAACGGATCCGGAGAAGCGTTCATTCCCAATCCCCGAGCGGCCGCTTCTCCGGCGCTGTAAAGACCAGAGGCATACACCAAATCCACATTCAATAAAGGGAAAAGGGCACGGATTTCTTCCCAAAACTCTTTTGGTTGTCCCTTGGACAATTTCTCCAGCGCGTGCGGTGTTTTGCAGTTGGGCGTTTCTTTCCACAGGTGGGCTTTGCGCAGGGTACGAACCCAGACACAGCGCGTAAAAGCATTGTCCTCATACAACGCGCGCAGTAAGCATACGATGGCTTGCACCCGAACAGATTGCCCCAAAGCCAATGATTCGGAAGAAACTACTGAAATACCCGCTTCAATCAAATGCTTAGCCACCAGGATTCCTTGGTCATTTTTTCGAACGATGACCGCCATGTCGCGTTCTTTGTAACAAAAGGGTTCCGCTTTCAATCGCTGAATCTCTTCCAACACCTTTTGGCACTGGATACGATCCATTTCCTCTGCATTTTCTCCCTCCACTTTTGACCACCGCACATACCCTCCGGGAGGGCCTTTGGGGTATTGTGTCACCTGATCCTTTGAATACACCCGCCTGTGCTCTACTTGTTGAAAGATTCCTCTGGATTCCAAGAGGGAGAAAAAACGGTTATTGAATTCTACAATCGTTTGTCGGCTTCGAAAATTGCTTTGCAGGGCAATCTGTTCCGTCCTTCCCTGAAGAGAAGGCAAGTCGGGTCGAGGAGGTAAATGCTTCTCTGCCAATGCCCCGAAGATCAAAAACTGCTCCGCTTCTGACCCGCGCCAACGATAAACACTTTGTTTTCCATCGCCAACCACCATCGCCGTTCCAGACGATTGGGATAGGGAATTTTCTAAAAGCGGCCATAAATTCTCCCATTGCAAACGGCTCGTATCTTGTGCCTCGTCAATGAAAAAGTGCTGGTATTTGTCTCCTATCCTTTCGAAAATATATTCACTGGGTTGTTCTTTGATGTGCTTATAAATCAATCCGTTGAATTTGGAAATAGGCTGAACGCTGGCGGATTCACAGTAGGCGTCCAGCGCTTCTTGCAATGACCCCAATGCAGCCGTCGTGTACAAATTCCTTCGCAGGGCACTCAGGCCGATCGCCTCGGTAAGTAGCAGGATCAATTCCTCACCTTGTTCTTTCAACAAGGGATAAAACGAAGCTTGCACCCTCATTTCATGCGCAGCGTTTCCCTTTTTCGCATCGCGCAACAAGGCGACTTCCCCCTGAATCATTTTTACAATAGAGGCCGATGGATAGCAGTCCGTTGGTTTATTCGTTTGGAGTTTGTCAAGCCATTTGGGCAAATACTGGTTGCTGAATTCCTCGCGGACCCCGGTTTCGTTCAGCGCACTTTTTATGGAGGCCGCCCTCTCTCTTCCCTTCAAAGTGGCCTCTGATTCCCTCCTTTTAAGGTTTTTGATTTCCTCTAAAAAATCGGTCGGTGAAAATTCTGCTAAAGCGGAAAGGGGATTCTGGGACTTTTCCCGATCAAAATGTTCGGCCACCTCCAAAAGCGCCTTTTCAACGTCCCAATTTTTCTCCTCTTCTACATTTTCTGATGCAAAGGCGGACAAAAGTTGGGTAAGGACGGGGTCTATCCCCACCTTGTCCAACAATCCCGCTACCGCTTCTTTGCGCAAACCCTCGGAATCCAATTCCACGGTGAATCGATCCGGCAATCCAATGTCGTGGCGAAAGGCTCTCACCAATCGGTAGGTAAACTTATCGATGGTTCCGATAGATACAGCTCCGTAATCATGCAGCATGGCCTTCTGCGTCGCTCGAGCTCGTCGACGAACTTCCGTTTCCGTAAGTTCCAAGATATTCATCACCAAAAGGGCCAGTTTCTCAAAATCGCCCCATCCTTCCGGTTGCGCCATGGCGTGCAAGGCTCCCAGTATGCGTTCTCGCATTTCATTGGCCGCCTTGTTGGTAAAGGTGACAGCCAAAATGCGTTTGAACACAGTGGGATCCGTGGGATGGCTCATGGCCAACGCTAAATACTCGCCGGCCAAACGGAATGTTTTTCCTGCACCAGCACTCGCTGTAAAAAGACTAAAAGGCTGATGTCGTGGGACAAACGCCATTGATTCTGCTGATGCGGACATAGATCAAATTTATTCTTTGGAATCCGAATGGCCCTTACATTTGTAAGACTAATTATAAAATTTATCCCATGTTTACTCTACCCTCTCTTCCTTATGCGTACAACGCGTTGGAACCCTATATCGATGCGCGCACAATGGAGATTCATCACTCGAAACACCATCAAGCGTACGTCAACAATTTAAATGCCGCTATTGAAAATACCCCCATGAGCGGATTGACCTTGATGGAACTCATGCAGAATCATTCCGATGTCCCCGCTGTGCGCAACAACGGTGGTGGCCATTACAATCACTCGTTGTTTTGGACGGTGATGTCCTCCCAAGGAGGAGGTTCCCCCACAGGGCCTGTTGCGGATGCCATCCAATCCTCTTTTGGCAGTTTTGACGCGTTCAAGGAGTTGTTTTCCAAGGCGGCCGCGACCCGATTTGGTTCCGGCTGGGCTTGGTTGTGTGTGAAAGAATCCGGGAAACTAGAAGTATGCAGCACAGCGAACCAAGACAATCCCTTTATGCCCAGCGTGGGTTGCCAAGGAACTCCTATTCTCGGCTTGGATGTGTGGGAACATGCTTATTATTTGAATTATCAAAACCGTCGCCCTGATTATGTGGCTGCGTTTTACAATGTCATTGACTGGGCCGAAGTGAATCGTCGTTTGGCAGAAGCCCTTTCTTGAGTTAGGAAAATTATTTCGCATAAAAAAAGCCCCGCTGTGCGGGGCTTTTTTTCTTGAATATTCCTTACTTCAAATTCAAGAAAAATACCTTAAGGGAGCCCTAGATATTTAATCTCAAATCCACTTTCAGACCACTCGCCGTACGTGAAATACTGCAACCAGTCCCCTAAATTGATGTATCGCGCCTGTTGACCCTCTGCGTCCCTCCCGGGGACAGCCAAATCCAAGGGCAGGTGGCGGTGTCCAAAAATATACAGATCCACAGGATTCTCTTTTTGAAGGGCGCAGCAATGAATCCATAAGGCTTCCGATTCGATGCCTGTAAATTGAGAATCTTTGTGTCCCGTTCTTGCGCGAGACCCTCGACTCAATACTCCCGCCAGGGCAATGCCTAAATCCGGATGCAACCAACGGAAAGCCCACACAAAAGGAGGGAATGTAAATACACGTTTCAACCCTTTGTATCCTATGTCTCCAGGGCCTAGGCCATCGCCATGACCCACCAACGCCTTTTGACCGAACGCTTCTACCGTAATCGGATTTTGGTGTATGTGCGCACCCCATTCGTTGGCAAAATAATCACCGTACCATAAATCGTGATTGCCTCGGAACAAATGGATTTCAACACCAGCATCTGCCAAAGAGGCAAGTGCGCCCAGCAATCGAGTGTATCCTTTGGGCACAACCTGTTTGTACTCAAACCAGAAATCAAACAAATCTCCTACTATATAAACGGCCCGTGCTGTAGGGGCAATTTCCAAAAGCCAAGCCACCAATTTCCGCTCACGCTGTTCGCTTTGCTCCCTGTTTGGCGCGCCTAAATGGGCATCACTGATAAAATAGATGGCTTTTTGCACACCCCAAAAATAGATGAAATTCATCGGCGGCTCCCATTTTTAGATTTGTCTAAATATTTGACACGCTTTCACTAATTTTACTTCGAATCTTTGCATCCCCCAAACCATGGCGCACCCCCTTCCTTTAAGCACGGCGGAAGAAAACTACCTCAAAGCAATCTACGCATTGGCTCATCCTCGTGTCAGCACCAATGCTTTAGCGGATCGGGTGCAGACCAAGGCCTCCAGCGCTACGGATATGATTCAGCGGTTATCTGAAAAAAACTTGGTGGACTATGAAAAATACCGAGGCGTGGCTCTCACTGCTGAGGGGCTTTTTTTGGCGACTTCTATTGTTCGTCGACACCGGCTTTGGGAGGTATTTCTCTCGGAAAAACTCGGATTTCCTTGGGGCGCGATTCACGTGTTGGCGGAGGAGCTCGAACACATTAAAAGTCAAGAACTCATCGATCGACTTGACGCCTATTTGGAATTTCCAACGCATGATCCTCACGGAGATCCCATTCCACAGGCTGATGGGTCTATTCCGGAAACAAGGCGGACACTATTGGACCGGATGGAAGCAGGCCAGCGTTTTAAAATAGTAGGGGTGATTGATCAAAGTGATTTTCTTTTGGACTTCCTTTCAGAAAACGGTCTTTTACTCGATTCTGAGTGGATCCTGGATCGTATTATTCTTTTTGATGGTTCCTGTGTTTTGCTTTCTCTAAGCGGCCTTCCCTCGGTCACCATTTCCGCTTTGGCCGCCCGGCATATTTATGCACAAAATATTTAATCTATGTTTAATTCTGTTATTCAAGACTTTACCGAACTTCACCCTGTGGTTCAGGCGCTAATAGCGACCACTTTTACTTGGTTAGTAACTGCCGCCGGGGCCTCTTTGGTTTTCTTTTTCAAGACGATGAGCAGGGCCTGGTTGGATGGAATGTTGGGCTTTACCGGAGGAGTGATGATTGCCGCCTCGTATTGGTCTCTTTTGGCCCCTTCCATTGAAATGTCTGAAAGCCAAGGCATGACCCCTTGGTTACCTCCGGCCATTGGTTTTGCTGCAGGAGCCCTGTTCCTTTTTGGTTTGGATAAGTGGGTTCCTCACTTGCACTTAAACTTTGGAAAAGACGAATCGGAAGGGATGAAAACGCAGTGGAAAAGAACTACTCTTTTGGTGTTGGCGATTACATTGCACAACATCCCCGAAGGTCTAGCAGTAGGGGTCGCCTTTGGGGCGGCGGCCGTAGGGTTGAACGGCGCTGAAATGGGCGCAGCAGTAGCTCTGGCTATTGGTATTGGACTACAAAATTTCCCCGAAGGAATTGCCGTCAGTATGCCTCTGCGTCGTTCGGGCGTGTCCAGAAGAAAAGCGTTTTTCTATGGTCAACTCAGCGCCATTGTCGAGCCCATTGCGGGTGTTATTGGCGCTGCTGCCGTGATGGTCTTTCAGCCCATACTCCCGTACGCCTTGGCCTTTGCTGCAGGTGCCATGATCTACGTTGTCATAGAAGAGGTCGTGCCAGAAACCCAAAGGGATCGAAATACAGACATTGCCGCCCTTGGCTTCATCGGTGGCTTTATTGTTATGATGGTCTTAGATGTAGCGTTGGGATAAGCAAGGCGATCAAACTCTCGCCGCTGTCGACCGATGATTTACTGGAATGCGCGCAGGATATCGTTCCCGTTGGCCCACAATAGCAGTCCTAACAACAGGAAAAACCCTACGGTCTGCGCCCACTCCAACACCTTGATGCTAGCAGCGCGCCCAGTGATCATCTCGTAGATTACGAACACCGCATGCCCGCCGTCTAAAGCGGGAATAGGAAGTGCATTCAGGAATCCCAGCATCAAGCTCAAAAAGGCCGTAAATTCCCAGAAATGGCGCCAATCCCAGGTGTCTGGATACTGCTTCATGATGGCCATGAATCCACCCACCTCTTTGTAGGCTCCCGTCTCCGGACTAAAAATTACCTTGAACTGCCGGATATAGTAATCCAATTTCTCAACAGCGGTAGTCCATCCCATTTCTACCGCTTCTACGCCCGTAAACGTAAGACTTCTCACGGCGAAAAAGTGCTTAATATCCGTATTGGGGGCTACGCCCATTTTTCCTTCTTCGTTGAGCGCAACGGTCAAGTTCATCCCTTTTCCATTGCGCACAAATCCTACATCCACCTTTTTCCCTTTGTTCTTTGGTAAGGCCTCTAGCCATTCGTCGTAAAAAACCAAGGATTGTCCGTTCAAGGAAGTGAGGCTATCCCCTACGAGAAGACCGGCCGCTTTGGCGCCTGAGTCTTTGCCAAAATCCGCAACCAAAAAAGGCAACCGCGGGTTGATCAGCGGGTCTCTGGTCTCTATTGTCTTTGCCACAAAGGCATTGTCTATCGGCAGAACGACTTCCGTTCCGCGGCGGTCTACCACAACACTTCCGTCTGCGCCAAGCAAAATTTCTATGGGAATGGCTTGAAAATTCTCTACCGGCTTGCCGTTCACGGAAACAATTTTGTCTCCATTTTCAAACCCAAAGGATTTTCCCACTTCCGTGGCCCAAATACCGTACTTCACATCCGAAGTGGCCACGTATTGTTTTCCCCAATACGCCATGATTCCGGCATACAATACAATGGCCAGTAGAAAATTCACGATCACTCCGCCCAGCAGAATCACCAATCGCTGCCACGGCTTTTTACTCCGAAATTCCCACGGTTTGGGCTCTTGTTTTAGCGCTTCCGTGTCCATGCTTTCGTCGACCATGCCGGAAATTTTCACATACCCTCCCAAGGGGAGCCATCCGATACCCACCTCGGTGTCGCCAATATTTTTCTTGAAAAGACTAAACCACGGGTCAAAAAACAGATAGAATTTTTCTACCCGAACCTTGAATGCAATAGCGGGTAGAAAATGACCCAGTTCGTGAAGAACGATGATAAAAGATAACCCGAGTATGAATTGAGCAAACTGAATAAACATGGCCTGTTGTGTTGATGCGAAGCGGCTAAGGTACGATGAAATCGACGGCGCAGAATGCGCGACTACAGTCTTCCAAAAAAATGAAAATCTCTATTTGCTAATAAAAAAAGCCGCCCTTTCGGGCGGCTTTCTCACGCAAAATTTCCTGTACTCTTAGAAAATAAATTTCGCTGAAAGGTTGAAGTTGCGACCAAAACCGGGGAAGCCGTACGCAAAAGCGCCATTGTTATCGGTAACATCAGACCAGAACATTTCGTCTGTCAAATTGTATCCTTGCGCAGTCAATTCCATACGGTATTTGCCAATGGCTGTAGCGTATCCTACACGACCGTCCAAATTGAAGAAATTTGGAATTTGGTAAGCATCTACCTTATCCTCAATCACCTTGCGGCCAGAAGGATCAAAATTCGCATAGAAGCGCGCATTGTACACATAAGTGGTTCCTACAAAAAACTTGCCCATTTGATAGCGTGCTTGCAAGCCCATTTGGGTTTGGGGCGCATCTCCTACATGCAAACCGTCTACGTATGCTTTGACTGTAGTGGATTGAGTAGGGTCTACCTCTGAGTAAACAATGGCGTCAATGTCGCCTACCCATCTCCAATCACCAAACGAAGCCATACCACCCAATTCCAAATTCTTCATGGGCTTGCTGTTGAACTCCAATTCCACCCCTCGGTGCGTAGCGTTCGCTCCGCTCATCAAGGCGCGTGTCAAGGTCCCGTTCGGTCCCGTGATGTTGCCAGACAACAAAGCCTTGTCTTTCCACTGTGTGTGGTAAGCGTTCACTTTCAAGGCTAAGTGTTTTGTTGTGTAGCCATAACCCAACTCCAAAGAGAGTGCTTTTTCGTTCAACAGGTTCTGTACAACATCGTTTGAATTGTTAACAAAAACGTTTCCAAAGAAGGGAGCGCGAGAGAAATACCCTGCATTACCGTAGATATTGCTGGTTTCGTTGATGTTGAAATTGGCGCCTGCTTTTGTGCTAAAGCCAGGAATATTGATCGTTTCAGATGTTTCACCACGACCTGTTGTATCGCTTACGTAAGTCATGCGGTCAACACGAGTGTTGGATGTTGTGTTGATAGCCCCTGTAACGAAAGCGGACAAGCGGTTTTTTGTGTATTCCAATTGCCCAAACAAACCAGCGTATTTCACGATGCCGTCGTTGTCGTATTGAACGCGCTGGTCAACAGGAACAACGTGTGTCAAGTTGATGTAGTCAGAAGAAAATTCATGTGCCGTAACCGGACCGTTCACTTTGTCATTGTAAAACTGAGCGCCCAACAAATCACGCACTTCGCGGAAGTGACGACCTAGGTAGTAACGAGCGTCAAGACCGGCTGTCAATTCAAGATTGTCGTTGATTTTGTGGCTCATGGTGCTCAATGCGCCATACCATGTGTGGTTGTTCACAGAATTGCGTTGTGCATATTTCGCTGAACTCGTTTGGTTAGAATCGGCACTGTTAAAAGCAACCGCTTTCTCAATGTCAATCGCTCCCTCTGCCGTACGCTTGTACGAAGAGCCCAAACGGCCTGATCCTCCACCGTGACCCACCGACAAATACAACGATGTATTCAATTTAGTGTTCGGAGAAAGGCTCATATAGTGGTTCAATGAAGCCTGTGGCTTGTGGTAGTAGTTGATTCTTTCGTTGAACAGATCTCCATTGGCATACGTTCCTAAATCAGGATTGTATTTTCTGCCGTAGTCTGCCAATTTTGTGCTGTCCAAACCGGTAGAACGTTGGCCGTGTTCTTGTGGCGCTCCTACAATAGTGAACACAAGGTTTTGACTAGCCGTCAACCGTTTAGAGGCTGTCACAAAATAGGAGTGGCCTTTAAACCATGTTCCGTCTACGTATCCCGTCCCTGTGGTGCGAGAAATAACAGCAGACATCGCAAATCCGTTTTTCATCAGACCTGTAGCCGCATAAGCCGTGATCTTATTCATGCCGTAATCGGTGCGTTGTACCTGAACCGATCCGCCAGCAGAAGCGCTGTTTGGGCTGGTGATGATGTTCATGGTTCCACCAATAGAATTGATGGCTAATTTGGACGCTCCCAGTCCGCGCTGCACCTGAATAGTGCTAACGGCATCGCCAAGACCTGCCCAGTTTGACCAATAGACCCAGCCGTTTTCCATATCGTTTACTGGAATACCGTTGATCAATACGGCCACATTGCGTTGGTCAAAACCACGAATGTTCATGCGCGCATCGCCCACACCGCCACCAGATTTAGAGGCATACATACCCGGAGTAACTTTTAAGATTTCTGGAAGCTCTGTAGAGCCGCCATAGACTTCCTTAATAGTACTTGCTGTTACCGTAGAAACAGCTACCGGAGTTTTGCGGTCTTTAGCAAAGGAAGAGATCACTCGAACCTCGTCTAAACCAATAACCGTGTCTTTCTTGGCGGATTGCGCCAAGGTTGCAGTGGCCAGGATGGCGGCCAGTGCCGTAAGGGTGAATTTTTTCATCAAAGAGGGTTTTAGGGATGAATTACACAAAGGAACGGCCAAATTATGTATCTGCACACATCCCTGTGTTAGGAATTTGTTAACCGTAAATGGTTCAAAACAAGTTATCCAGCGAACGTCGATCCCGTTTTGTTGGGCGTCCCTCTCCTTTGGGGCGGGTCAGGGCTCTTGCGGTTTGCGCCCGTTTCTTTTTCTCCATTTCTTCCTCTGGAGTGGTGCTTACAATGAATTGGGAGACAAGGGGTGCTCCAACGCGTGATGGAGGGATGGCCACAATGGTGTACGTTTCTATATATCCATGGTGCCTAATAATGAGGCAATCTCCCGGTTTGCATTCTTTGGAGGGCTTGCATTTCTGATCGCCTATCGATACGCGGCCAAGTTGCAGTGTTTCTGCCGCCAGCGACCTCGTCTTGAACAGCCGAACGGCCCAAAGAAAGGAATCGGCGCGCACAAAAAATCAATTTATTGGACTTGGACCAATTGAGTGAATTCTGCACGGCGGGCCTGCACCTCGGCGGTGGTCAAAGTTTCCAATCGTTCCGTTCCGAATTTCTCCACACAAAAACTTGCCATCGTGGCCGCATACAACAACGCGCGTTTCATGTTGTCAAAAGAAATATCGTCTGTTTTCGTCAAATAACCAATAAAACCACCGGCAAACGTGTCGCCTGCCCCTGTCGGATCAAACACTTCGGCCAAGGGCAACGCAGGGGCAAAGAAAATCTGACCGTTGTCTCCAAACAGCAGCGCTCCGTGCTCTCCCTTTTTAATGATCAAGGTCTTTGGTCCCATCGTCAAAATTTTTTGGGCCGCCTTCACCAAATTCAACTCCCCAGACAATTGACGCGCTTCTTCGTCATTGATGGTCAACACATCGACCCCTTTGAGTGCTTCCAAAAGATCTGGCATAGCATTGTCCATCCAAAAATTCATCGTGTCCAATACGATCAATTTGGGACGCTTGAGCAACTGTTCCAATACGCGATTTTGAACCGCCGGAACCAAATTGCCCAACATCAAATACTGGCAATGCTGAAACTCTTTCGGCACAATGGGATCAAACGTGGCCAAAACATTCAACTGTGTATCCACGGTGTCACGAGAGTTCATGTCCAAGTGGTACTTACCGCTCCAAAAAAATGTTTTCTCGTCTTTTTTGATTTGCAGCCCTTTCAAATCAACCCCTTTGCTGGCCAAAAGGTCCATGTGCTCTTGAGGGAAATCTCCTCCCACAACGGAAACCAAATGGCTTTTTTCAACAAAATGACTGGCGCTGAGCCCGATATACGTAGCTGCGCCACCCAGTATTTTGTCTGTTTTTCCGAAAGGGGTTTCTAAAGCGTCAAAGGCAACGGTGCCGACGATCAATAAGCTCATGGTGCGGGGGTTTATTTATTGCAAATATACCACCCGCATCAGGCTTGCGCCCCTATGGCAGCATGGCATAGCCATGTTTCACCTTCCACAGGAAGTACTTTTCAAACAGTACTTTGCTAAAATCATTGAAAATATTGGGCATCATGATGGCAAAAGCGCGGGGTTTAAAGAGGTGATTTGAAACAATGATCACCTCTTTGTATCCAGCATCCATTATGCACAGGGCCGGTATTTTTCCCCAATGTTTCCTAATCAACTCCTTGCCTTTCTTCGCGCGCAAAATGTTTTCGGCAACAATTTTTCCGGTAACATCGCTCGGATATCCAGTTTTTGGTGCAAAGAAGGGGACTTTGCCCGGTTTCCAAGGCAAGCTGAAATGAACAGCCAGGCCTGCAGACCACACATTCGGGTATTTGAAGTGTCTGTAATCCTCTCCAACGGGCATATATCCTGTCGGAGTCGCCTCCAGCGCTGGGCTATTTCTTACCACCTCTGCGCCCAAAAACGGCGGCATGATCATGCTGAAACTGTACGGTAATTGCTGCCCGTCGCTTAAATACACATGGCTCTCGTCCATTTTCTCGATTGCCACTTCCACGTGATAATGAATATTGAACAGAGTAAAGAAAGTCTTGAACATGGTTTGTGCCCCGGTCATACCATCGATGCCAAAGTGTCCGAGAAATGTCTCAGGAGTAATCCAATGGATATCCACTTTCTTGCGGATGCCATTTTGTCTGCACCATTTTTCAAAATTGAACAAGAACTCATAGCCGGCACCCATACACCCTGCGTTCTGGCTTGCGCCGATAACAACAGGTCCGGGATTGTCTTTGAATCGATCCAAGGCTTCGCGGGTTTCCATAGCTCTATCAGGAGTGCCGATGTAATGCGCAAACTCTTTCACGCCGGGAGCTACATCGTATTGTACGGTAGGTCCTGTCGCAACCACCAACTGATCGTAAGACACGTCGCCCTCAGTGGTTTTCACCACCTGTGCATCAGGATCTATACTCAAGGCTTCCGTTTGTAGAAAGTGCACTCCTTTGTCTTCAAAAATTTTCGCTTTGGGTACAGTGATATCCTTTACTTCCCGACGTTTGAAGGGAACCCAAATAAGAGACGGAATAAACAAGAAATTAGGCGATCTATCGATCACGACCACTTCGTCATCTTTATCTCCTTTTCTTTTTAACTCCAGTGCCGCGGTGAATCCGGCAAAATTGCCACCGATAACAACAGTTTTCATGGCTGATTTACTTTTTAACAAATTTCCCCCAGTTCAACAGGACTCACAATGACAAATGTCAATTATTCAGGAATTTAAAACGGAATCTGAACCGCCAGCTCTCACATCCGTTTGCGTATTCACCGTGCCTTTTGTAATATTGCAGCCCGATTAAACAAAATTCCCCAGTAGCTCAGTTGGTTAGAGCACTTGACTGTTAATCAGGGGGTCACTGGTTCGAGCCCAGTCTGGGGAGCCAAATTAGACAAGCCATCAGAAATGATGGCTTTTTCTTTGTCTATCAGCGGGTTAGCTGTTCTGTATCTTGTAAGTCGTCAGCATAGATTGGACTAAAGCTACTATTTCATAACTGACATTTTGGGCAAGATTGTTCCTGGTCTTGTACCTTTAATCCTATGAAAAACTTACTAAAACTCGAATCAGCTGGTTTATTCTTGCTATTTTCTAGCGTTTATTTTCATTTATACCCAGGTACTTGGGGATTTTATCTTGCAGTGTTTTTCCTGCCGGACGTGTCTTTTGCATTATTTCTAATCACAAAAAAACTTGGGACAATTACATATAATATTTTCCATCATCAAGGTGTTTTGGTCTTGCTTTTATTCGTTGGCTATTTTGCAAAAGAAGATATTTTAATGAAAGTTGCCCTAATTTTTCTTGCCCATTCCACGTTTGATAGAGTGGCGGGGTATGGATTAAAATACTCCGATAGTTTTGACCATACCCATTTAGGTTGGATAGGTAAAAGCAAACACCTGAATAAAGAATAAGTAATGATCCATTTGATTTTCTGATAGTCACGTAATGAAGCAGCACATGGCCGCTTCATATT
>CAMDTE010000037.1 GCA_945907425.1 Owenweeksia hongkongensis DSM 17368
CTATCCTTACCAGGACGAATACTACAAAGAGGCAGAATTGTCGATGGGCTTGGATACATTGGTAAAGGGTCGCCCCGTAGGTTACATGGCGGGCCCCATCGCGCAACAAGGAACATTTCAATTGATCAAAGTATTGGATCGTCGGATGATTCCGGATTCAGCGCGTGCTCGCCATATTTTGATTGCTTTTGCAGGTGCAGAACGCTCGCAGAGCCAACGCAGTTATGATGCGGCTAAAAAATTAGCCGATAGTATACTGACTATTGTGACTAAAAACGGAGGTGCTTTTGAAGCATTCAATGCACAATACAATGACGACAAAATGGCACAGAGCAAGGGTGGTGACTTGGATTGGTTCCCGCAAAACGCAATGGCTAAGCCTTTCAATGATTACTGTTTCCGCAACAACACGGGAAAGATGGGAATGGTGGCCACTAATTTTGGATTTCACATTGTGCAAATTACCGGACAAAAAGGGGGCGCCTCTTCGGTAAAATTGGGCTTTGTAGCGCGCGCAATTAATGTTTCGGAAGCGACGGAACAAGGGGCGAACACGGCAGCCAATCAATTCGCAACGAAAGCAAAAAATCTTTCATCGGGTTGGGAAGAACTGGCGCAGCGTGAAAAAGTAGCCTTGCGCCCTGCACAAGATTTTGCTTCAACAGAAGAAGTGATCGTCGGTCTAGGACAAGCGCGCGAGGTAGTTCGTTGGGCGTTCCAGGAAGACCGAGAAATGGGCGATGTAGATGTATTGAATCTAGTGGGTCGTGCGTATGTAGTGACCATTCTGACGGGACAAATTGAAAAGGGGTACAAACCCTTGGAAGCAGTGAAGGATCAAATCCGTCCGGTGGTGATGCAACGAGCCAAAGCGGAGATTTTAATGAAGAAATGGAATACGGCAAGCAAAGGAGGTCAATGGCAAAAAGCTGCGACAGCTATGGGCGGGTCTTTTGGCCCTGTCACAGTGAATATGGCTTCTCCGTTTTTAATGATCTCCGGACAAGAAATGGAGTTGGTGGGTCGCATGGTAGGTTCTGTGAAGGGAACCAAGAGTGAGGCCGTTCGGGGCGACAACGGCGTTTATGCCTTCCAAGTGCGCTCTGTAACCGATGCCCCGGACAAAGGGTTGTATACCATGGATGTGGCCAACGCTAATAATATGATGCGTTCTCGCGCTCAAGGTCAATTGTTTCAAGCAATTGTCAAGAAAGCGACCATTGAAGATTACAGAGGTCGATTGTTCTAAGCTTTCGCAGTAGAGAAACCAACAGAAAAATTAGTAGAGACGATTTACCCCTTCGGGGTTCGCGCGCCGCGCGAACCCCGAAGGGGTTTTTTTACGTCCGTTTTAAAGCATTTGCCAACGTTGAGCGTCGAGCTTGATAAAGATAAAAAGCAAGAGGGTAAAGCCCCAAAGGGATGAACCACCGTAGCTAAAGAAAGGCAGAGGAATCCCAATCACCGGTACCAGTCCAATGGTCATTCCCAGATTCACGGCCACGTGAATAAACAAAATAGACACAACCGAATAGCCGTAGTATTTAGCAAAAGCATTTTTTTGACGCTCGGCTAAAATGACCAGGCGCGCCAGCAACCCCAAAAATGCCAAAAGGGTAAAGACAGACCCCAGAAAACCCCACTCTTCCCCGACAGTACAAAAAATGTAATCGGTACTTTGCTCAGGAACAAAATTGAATTTTGTCTGGGTACCGTTTAAAAAACCTTTCCCAGAAAATCCACCCGAGCCAATGGCGATCAGGGATTGAGCCGTTTGGTATCCTGCGTTACGCGGATCGTCTTCCAATCCAAGAATGAGATTGATTCGTGTTTGTTGGTGAGGCCTCAATACTTCGTTGAAAATGTAATCCGCAGCAAACAACAAAGAGATACTCAGGCCTATTCCGACTAGCCAAGGGAGCCAAAATTTCTTTCGTCTGCCGTTCAGCCAAAGGCCTATTAGGCCAATCGCACCAAAGGCTATGGACACATTGGGGGCAGAAAACAAAAGACTCAAAACAACGACAGCAATGGCCCAAGCTCCTGCATAGAGGTAGTGAACAGGCAAACCGGCACGATAAAAAACCAATAAGAAGGAAGTAAAAACCAAAGCGGAACCCGCATCGGGCTGTAAAAGAATGAATGCCACAGGGATGGCCAACAAAATACCCGGAATCCAACGGTACCGCCACAGGGCCAAGTCTACATTTTTTAGAGAGAGGTACCGGGAAATCATGAGCGCTGTCCCTACTTTGGCCAATTCAGAGGGTTGTAAACTAAAACTGCCGATAATCAGCCAACTCTTGTTGCCGCCTATTTCCTTTCCCGCTACCAAAACTAAAGCCAGCAATGCTAAGGTGATAAGGTAAATGGGGAAAGACAGAAATTCATACAAACGTGCATCGCTCAGTAAAATCAACCCAATGAGAACGAAACCGGTCAAAATGAAGAGCAATTGTTTACCGTATTCTTGGGATGTATCCCAAATATTGCCAAATTCTTCATTGTACACAGCGGCATAAATGTTCATCCACCCAAAAAGAACCAGAAACAAATACAGGCTCACCGTAATCGTGTCGATTTTACCGAACCAACTTTTTTCGCTGCGCATGTTACAGGGGTAAACGGGTTTTGACGGACATGCCGTATTCTCCGGACAAATCGCCTTCTATCATTCGACGTTCCATGTCGGGACGAGAAATAGAATCACGCAAATACTTTTCTATGAGCAAACTGGAAATAGGGGCGGCCCAACGAGATCCCCAATAGCCATTTTCTACAATCATGGCGATGGCTATTTTTGGGTTGTTACGCGGAGCAAAAGCAACAAAAATAGAATGGTCTTGGCCGTGAGGATTTTCTGCCGTTCCCGTTTTCCCGCACATTTCAATCCCCTCTAGCCGAGAACCTGCGCCTGTCCCGATTTCAAACACATCAAACATACCGTCAATCACCACTTGAAAATGTTTAGGATTAATGGTCGTTCTCTGCGGTTTGAAAAAGTCAGGATTGTTTACTTTTTGCTTTCCTATTTTTTTAACAATATGCGGTATAAACCAGTGCCCCCTGTTCGCAATGGCAGCCGTCATATTGGCAAGTTGTAGAGGGGTAACTACCAATTCCCCTTGGCCAATACCGTTGGAAATGGTTGTGACGGCGCGCCAAGAGGTACCATTGTACACTCGATTGTAATAGTCAGTGGTCGGTACAAATCCTTTTCTTCCTGTGGGAAGATCGCTTCCAAGAAACCTGCCCAAACCAAAACTCTTGACGTGATTAGACCACACATCCATCCCTTGTTGCGCTGTGGGAAAGTGCTCTATGATGGCCTTGTAGCTTGTGCAGAAATAATTGTTGCAGCTTTTGGAGATAGCCGTGCGCAAGGCCATGGGGCCTCCAGTACAGTGACAACCCACCGTTAAACTGCCGTAATGAAAACCGTGGTGGCAGCTAAAGACCGTGTTTTCTGTGATAGCGCCTGTTTGCAGCCCAACCAAGGCAACCAATAATTTGAAAGGAGACCCCGGGGGATATTCAGCCAAAAGTCCTCTGTCGTACAGTGGTTTATTGATGGAATCCCTGTACAACGCACTGTAGTTCCGCGAGCGCTTCCTTCCTACCAACGCATTGGGATCATAGGACGGAGTGGTAATGAGTGCTAAAATCTCCCCCGTGCTCGGTTCAATGGCTACAATGGACCCTCGCTTTCCTGTCATGAGCAATTCGCCGTAGGATTGTAATCGCGCATCAAGGGTAGAAACCAAATCCTCTCCGGGGATGGGGGGGAGGTCAAATTGCCCCTCCATGTAGGGGCCCATTTCTCGGTTGTGGTTATTGACCAACACATATTTCACACCCGCTTTCCCTTTCAAGACTTCTTCGTAGGATTTTTCTATTCCCGTTTTCCCTACCAAATCGCCCATTTCGTATTCGGGATGCTCTTCGATGAAGGACTCGTTCACTTCCCCGATAAAGCCGAATGCATTGGCTCCAAAGTTCTGTGGGTAATGCCGAAGAATTCGTCGCTGTACATAAAAACCTTTGAATTGATGAAGGCGCTCCTGCAAACGAGCGTAGTCATCCACGGTGAGCATTTTTAAAAAGACACTGGCCTTGTAAGGAGAATAAGCCCGTGCCTTGGTCAACTCCGTGCGGATGTATTTTCTATCGATGCGCAACAACTGGGATAGTTTCAGCGTGTCAAAGCGGATCGTTTGACGCGGGATGACCATGAGGTCGTACGCAATCTGATTGGCCACCAGCAACTCACCGTTTCGATCATAAATAAATCCCCGGGGAGGATAAATTTTTACGATGCGTTTGGCGTTGTTGTCCGCGCTCAGTTTGTATTGAGGATCTAGAATTTGGATCGTGAATAGCCGAAGGGTATACAAAATACCGATCGCCGCAAAGAGAAACCAAAACAGGCCGTTGCGCTTCATTCCGATTTCAACGAAAAGAGTTGAATCGTATACACCAAAACGGTGGCTACCCCAGCGGACAAAATAGAACGAAACAAAATACTGAAGAGTTCAAAAAAGTCAAAGGCCTCCCACCAAAAAAGCCACAGATGAAAGATCAATAGACTCATCCCGGTGTAGGTCAAAAACTTCGGTTGTCCCATGGCCTGAAGAGTCAGGGGCATGGATTCCATCTCAGACCGTGGCGCTACAGCTCTTACTATCCAAGGTCTGATCATAAACAGGAGGGTGGCGGCGGAAGCTTGCAATCCCCCCGAATGTTCAAAAAAATCGATCGTAAATCCCATCAGAAACGCCACAATCAAACCCGTTGCGCGGTTCCACGACAGGGGCCATAGGATGAAAATAATAGGGTAGAGGTAAGGATTCAAGTACCCGAAAAGCTGCACATTTCCCAAGACAAAGACTTGAAAAAAGAGCGCGACAATGCTCCATAAGAGGGCGGAAAGGGGATGTCTCATTCGGGTTCTTGAGCAGAGGATTCTTCTAAACGGACTTGTTCTTTTTTGAGCAAGTTATCGATGACATAGACCATTTGCAAAGAAGCAAAATCAACGGATAAACGCACATCCACCACGTAGCTTTGACTTTCAGGGTCCAAGGAAAAGGCAGCCACTTTTCCTATGCGGAGCCCGCTTGGAAACATGGCAGAACGTGTATCGGACACAACCCAGTCGCCTAATTGAATGTTAGCCTGTCGTGGAACATCAAGCATTTGGGCTCGTCGGTGATTTCCACCTTGCCAAATGACCGACCCAAAATGTTTTGTTTTGGACATCGAACCACTCAGTCGCGTTCTGCTATGCAAAAGGGGAATAACCGAACTGTAGTGTCGGCTGACTTGGTTCACCACCCCTACTACCCCTGTTGGGCAAATAACCCCTTGTCCCGGTTTGATTCCATGCAGAAAGCCTCGATCAATGGTGATGTAGTTGTTTCGTTTGTGAAAGGAAATATTGATGACATGCGCCGCTGTGTAAGTGTATTGTTGTAAGGTGTCTTTTCGACCGCCTCTTTTCACAGTGCCTATGTATTTTGAATCCTCTACCAACCCTCTCAATCGAGCATTTTCTTCTGCCAGAGCCCGATTGGTTTTCCGTAAATGGACATACTCTTCCGCTGCGGTATAAGCTTCGAGAATGGTGGCGGTTCCTTCTTGCGTCGTGTTCCAAAACCAGGAACGATGATAGGAACGGTTGGAAAAGGTCAAAACCAAAGCCACGGACTGAAAGACCGCAAAAAGCAGGAACAGGTGGTACCGGGCAATAAACCGGAAAATGTTCCCCATACCGGCTTAGCGCATCAAAAGTGTTTTGTACTTCTCGAGATTTTTTAACGCGATGCCCGTGCCGCGAACCACAGCGCGCAACGGATCTTCTGCTACGTACACAGGTAGGTCTGTCTTTTGCGAAATGCGTTGATCTAAACCGCGCAACAAGGAGCCTCCGCCCGCCATGTAGATACCAGAATTGTAAATATCCGCAGACAATTCAGGAGGGGTATTGGTCAAGGCTTTCATGACAGAATCTTCAATGCGTAGAATGGACTTGTCTAAGGCGCGCGCGATTTCTTTGGAAGAAACAACAATGGATTTTGGCTTTCCAGTGAGCAAATCACGTCCTTGAACAGCCATGTCTTCCGGCGGATTGGCCAACGATTCGATAGCGGAACCCACTTGAATTTTGATTTGCTCCGCCATGCGTTCGCCCACTGAAAGATTGTGTTGGGTCCGCATATAATAGACAATATCATTAGTGAATACGTCTCCCGCCACCTTGATGCTTTCATCACACACAATTCCACCCAAGGCCAGTACCGCAATTTCCGTGGTTCCCCCTCCTATGTCGATGATCATATTTCCTTTTGGCTCCAACACATCCACCCCAATACCGATGGCGGCAGCCATAGGTTCGTGAATGAGATACACTTCTTTAGCATTGGCATGCTGAGCGCTGTCTTTTACCGCACGCTTCTCTACTTCGGTGATTCCACTCGGAATACAAATCACCATGCGCAATGAAGGAGCAAAAATCCGACCGCTCAATCCTGGGATGCTCTTGATGAGCTCACGGATCATGTGTTCGGACGCTACAAAATCGGCAATCACTCCATCTTTCAATGGGCGAATGGTTCGAATATTATCGTGCGTCTTTCCGTGCATCTGCATAGCTGTTTCCCCCACAGCCAAAAATGCATTGGTCAATCGGTCCATTGCCACGATGGAAGGAGCGTCCACCACCACCTTATCGTTGTGGATAATGAGTGTGTTCGCCGTGCCTAAATCTATGGCGATGTCGTAGGTCAAAAAATCAAAAAGTCCCATTGTGTGTCTAATTCAGTGCTTAAAATGTCGAGTTCCCGTGCAAACCATGGCTACTTGGTGTGCATTGCAATAAGCAATGCTCAAGTCATCTTTCACAGATCCCCCGGGCTGTATCACTGCGGTGATGCCCGCTTGGTGTGCAATCTCAACACAATCGGGGAAAGGGAAAAATGCATCCGAGGCCATGACAGCTCCGTTCAAATCAAAGTTAAATGATTTTGCCTTATGAATGGCTTGTCCCAAAGCATCCACACGAGAAGTTTGTCCTGTGCCGCTACCCAACAGCATGCCGTTTTTTACCAACACAATCGTATTGCTTTTGGTGTGCTTGCAAATGGCGCTAGCGAATCGCAAATCCAGCAGCTCTTGGTCCGTTGGGAGTTGCAAAGTGACCGGATGGAAATCATCCTTCTCGTCTGTTTTGGAGTCACGCTCTTCCACTAAGATTCCATTGAGCGCGGAACGCACAAGCAGTGAGGGAAGCGCCTGTTGTTTCCAAAGTAAAATAATACGGTTTTTCTTTTTTTGAAGTATCTCGAGTGCTTCAGGAGTATACTCTGGTGCAATGGCTACTTCAAAGAACAAAGAGTCCATTTCTGATGCCGTGGCACTGTCCACCGTTCGGTTAAAGACAAGGACACCCCCAAAGGCGCTGATGGGATCACCCGCCAAAGCATCTTTCCACGCTTGTGCGAGGGTGCTTCTAGTGGCCACGCCACATGCATTGTTGTGTTTGATGATGGCAACGGTGGGCTCTGAGAATTCGGACATCAATTGAACAGCCGCATCCACATCAAGCAAGTTGTTGTAACTCAATTCCTTCCCGTGCAATTGCTGCAGTAATTTTTCCAATGGGCCATAAAAAAACCCTTTTTGATGTGGGTTTTCACCGTACCGCAAGGTGCGTTTTGGACCCATGGAAAGAGTATATTGCTCGCGCTCGTTGGGCTCGTTGGGCTCGTTGGGCTCTTTGGCCATCCACGAATGGATGGCTGAATCGTAGTGCTGTGTCACGGAAAATGCCTGCGAAGCAAAGTGTTTGCGCTGTTCCAACGAGGTCAAAGCGCCTTGCGACTGCACGATTTGCAATGCCTCATCGTACGCATCTCGGTGGGGAATAATCCACACATCTCCGTGATTTTTCGCTGCCGCTCGAATCAACGATATGCCGCCGATATCTATCTTTTCGATGATTTCGTCTTCTGAGCCACCCGAGGCGACTGTTTCCTCAAAGGGATACAAATCGACAATGACCAAGTCGATACTAGGCAATCCATATTTTTCCATGGTCGCTGTATGCGCATCGTCCTCTCTGCGGTATAGTATGCCGCCAAATACGGCGGGATGTAAGGTTTTGACGCGCCCGTCCAAAATGGCTGGGAACTGAGTAAATTTTTCAACGGGCTCCACGGGCAGCCCAAGCTCGCGCAAAAAGCTTTCCGTGCCGCCGGTGGAAATGAACCGTACTCCTTCCTGATGCAAGGACCGGAGCAAGGGCTCAAGTCCCACTTTGGAAAAAACGGAAACCAAGGCAGTTTGGACGCGCTTTTGCATGTAATCGAGGTGTTTAAAAAGAAGGGACAAAGGTACGTTATGGTGGCATAGACTTTGTACCTTCAGCGGAACTTTTATGCGACTTACCTCCCTTTTGTACGAATCCGGTGTTTTTGCTGTCACGTCATTGATAGCCAATAAGTTACGCACCTTTTTAAGCTTGTTAGGAATTGCTATTGGCATTTTTGCCATCATCTCCGTCTACGCTATTGTTGACTCCTTAGAAAACAACATTCGATCCAGTGTAGCGAGTTTGGGATCAGACATTGTGTATGTGCAAAAATGGCCTTGGGGCGGTGGGGGCGGTGAATACCCTTGGTGGAAGTATTTCCAGCGGCCAGAAACCGAATACAATGAACTGCTTCAGTTGCAAAACCGCATGGAGCGCCGTTCGGGGTTGGCGGGCGTTATGGGAAATCAGGGCACGGTGCAATACGGCAATTCCAGTACAGAAAATACACAAATACGGGGAGTCTCTGAACAGTACGGCAGTCTTTGGAAGTTGAAAATTGACAGGGGACGGTACTTTTCAGAAACGGAATCCCGAAATGGCCGGCCTGTGTGTTTGTTGGGTGCAACGGTTGCGGAAGGATTGTTCGGTAACGAAGATGCGATGGGCCGTGAAATCAAAACACTCGGCCGATCTTTTGCTGTTGTAGGAATTCTGGAAAAGGAAGGATCGTCTATGGTGGGGGAAAGCCATGATGAACAGGTTCTTGTTCCTATTGCGTATATGCGGCAATTGGTCAATGAGCAGAATGCTGGAACGGCCCTCATGATTCAAGCGCGCCCAGGACAATCCACTCAAGAACTCACTTCAGAAATTCGCGGACACATGAGGGCTATACGTCGGCTAAAGCCTTCCGCGGAGGACAATTTTGCGCTCAATGAAGCGAGTTCATTGAGCGCAGGATTGGATGCCATGTTTTCTGTCATCGGTTTAGCGGGGACTATCATTGGTGGGTTTTCCGTGGCCGTTGGAGGATTTGGAATAGCAAACATCATGTTTGTAAGTGTTCGGGAACGCACAGGGCAGATCGGAATTCAAAAGGCCTTGGGTGCGCGTCGGAGTTTTATCCTCGTTCAGTTTTTAGCGGAAAGTGTACTGCTCTCTCTTTTTGGCGGACTGGTAGGGTTGGTGCTCGCCTTTTTCCTCACCTTGGCCGCACAAACGATAGGTGACTTTGAAGTGGTTCTTTCCGGTAAAAACATAGTGCAAGGATTGGGAATTTCAGGAGCCATAGGCCTTCTCGCTGGAATTGTACCAGCGTATATGGCCGCTAGGCTAGACCCGGTAGAAGCCATTCGGGTCAACTCATGACCTCAGAAACCAATCCACTGAGATACTCCAAAAAGCGCTGATCTTCCCCCGTGAAAGCATGGAGTGTGTGACTATCGATATCTATTTGACCTATACATCGATCGTTTTGAAAAATAGGAACAACCAATTCCGATTGGGTGGTAGTACTGCACGCTAAATAGTTTGTCTCGGCGTGCACGTCGGGCACGAGCAGCGCGCGACCACTCAGCGCTACTTGACCACAAATTCCTTTTCCGTAGGGAATGAGCACATGCTCTGTGGAAGCTCCAGAATAAGCGCCCAACCGCAACGTTTGTTCTGCATCATTCATCCAATAAAAACCAACCCAATCGTACTGCGGGGCTTCACTTTTTAAAAGAGCGCAAATATCACCTAGCCCTTCTTTTCCTTTGTCTGCGAGGATTTCTCGGCTGGACTCCAACAATTCTACGTGCCATTTTTTCATAAGGATAAAGATAGGGGTCATTAAACGCGCACTAACATTCTGCATCCAATAGGCATTCCTCTACGTTTTGACTAATACGCTGTGACTAAAATCGTAAACTTTCTCAAACCTTCCTTTGACTCACGGAAGTAGTCAATACAGGCCTCTCACCTTATATTTGTAAGAATAAATACAATTCTATGCGGTTACCCTTCAAAATTTGGACAACTATTCTAGGTTTAGTTTTAGTTCAACAAGTTGGTGCACAGTCACTTGCACTTCAACAGGTGGTCAATTTATCCCGATGTACGGGAGACACCCTTACGATTCCTATGACCGTTGCTGCGCCAGGATATGGCTTGACCAATGACTTCATTGTTCAAATGGTACCCGGGAACAAATCAACAGCCAACTTCACCACTCCCATGATTTTACCGATTGTGGGTTGGTTACCCACCACCACGGGCACCATCATGGACACCATTAGCGCGGGCATAAAATTGGTCAAAGTCATTGTACCAAAGTCCATTGCAGTGAATAATTTTTATTCCGTTCGTGTTCGTTCCACGAGCCCCATCACTTTTTCAGATACCATTGATCTGACAGTCATTGTATCCCCTGTGGGTTCGATTACCTCCATTATCGGTGGTTTTTCCAATAAACATACGGGGAACCCGAAAGATTGGGGAATGTGCGAAAACGATACGATCACTCTTACGGCCAACACAGGAATGGCTACTTATGAATGGTTGGAAAGTGGATCTCCTGTCACCGGTGGAAACCAACAAGCACTGAAGGTTTTTGCCTCGGGCATGTATTCCGTTAAAGTGAGCAATGGGGGCTGTTTTCACACTACCAAAGACACCATTGTAAACGTCTTCACGCCCTCAACCGTAACGTCGTTTATTGCCGTGCCCTCTTTGGTTCCGAGAGACAAGGACGCCACTTTGGACTCTTTGGCGTTTTGTGAGACCGACACTTTGACGCTGAGAGGGCCGGTTGCAGGCATGCCTGGAGTCACGGTGAGTTATCAATGGATTCGAGACTCCATCGGCTTGTTCGGCCAATCCTTTCCGCGTGCCCTTGCGGGCGCAACCGGTGTGCAATACCAAACAGCGGAATCAGGAGCGTACCGTTTGGTCACCTCATGGAATCCAGGAGGATGTCCAGATACAAGCGCCTATATTCATCTCTTTGCCGATTCTATACCCGATACCTATATAGTCAATATTCCATGGCCAGGACAAGGCACTCCTAGTTTGAATATTTGTCCTGATGATTCTACTCTGTTGGCAACCGCGCACACCTCCCCGGGGGGTTATTGGAAATACCAGTGGCAAGTGCGGTATCCCGTTACAGGCAACTGGCAGAATATTCCGACGGATACGACCTCGCAGTTGACTGTCAATAAATTCATTGTCGCGGGTACAGCTCAATACCGTGTTGCAATTGAAGGAGAAGCGTGTTCGTTTATTACGGCGCCTGTTCAAGTCAATGTGATTCCCTACCCTGTCATTCAAACAGTTCC
>CAMDTE010000038.1 GCA_945907425.1 Owenweeksia hongkongensis DSM 17368
GAATTGGGTATTCCCTTGGAGTGCGACTTATCGCTGCATTCGCCTTTTCATTTTATTTACCGGGCCGATTTTGACAATGGCTTGACGGAACACGAATTGGATCATGTGGTCATTGGGCGTCTTCCCCCTAATGTTTCTTTGCATCTCAATCCGGAAGAGGTGGACTCCGTGCGCTGGATGGCCATGACAGAGGTAGTGGCAGACGCGCTGAAAAATCCAAACCATTATACCGCGTGGTTCAAAATCATTTTAGATGAATACGTTAAGCATTTGCCCTTATGAGAGCTACCATCAGTCGTCATGCGCATTTCAATGCTGCCCATCGTTTACACAATCCCAGATGGGACGATCAAAAGAACGCTCGCGTTTTTGGTGTGTGCAATAATCCACATTACCACGGTCACAATTACGAATTGATCGTTTCTCTCACGGGTCCAATCGATCCCGATACAGGCTATGTTTTCGATGCCAAAGAGCTCGCTGATTTGATCAAGAAACACATTGAGGTGCCGCTGGATCATCGAAATTTAAACGAAGAAGTGGAGCCTTTTTGTTCGGGACAGATAGCTTCTGCAGAAAATATAGCAGTTTGGATTTACGATCGTTTGGTGCCGCAGTTTCCATCGACCGTTCAATGTAAAATAACCTTATACGAAACGCCAAGAAACTACGTGGAATACAGCGGACAATAACCGGTCGGCGCCACGAGGGCACACTGCCGATAGCTTTTCCGTTTTACTTCGCTGCGCTCAATTCAGGAGTATAGCCAAACAATCTTTTTTCTTTGATGATGTTGTCCACATAGGTTGGCAAACACTCTTCCCAACCGGGCAAACCATTGCGAATTTTATGCAGCACCTCTCTGCTGAAAATATGAAGCAATTTTTCATCCGCGCCTTCCAGATCGCGAATCCGCTTGTTATGCAACAAGTACTCGTAAATAGGGCGGAAGCGGGGATGTACGTCGGCTTCACTGCATCCCAAGACCGTTCCGTCATCCGATAACATGGGGTAAACAAAAACAACCATATCCTTGGAGAACAACCGGCCAAAGGCCTCTAATATTCCTCCTGTTAAGTTTCGATAGTATTTTTCTTCAAAAATTTCGCGCAAATTCGGCAAGCCCAAAATAAGGCCACTTCTCATTGTGCTGTATTGTGCCAGATAGTCAATCAGTTTGTAATATTCTTGGAAATTGGAAATCAAAACGGTTTGTCCGATAGAACACAATATATCGGCGCGGTCCAAGAAATCTTGCTCATCGATTTCCCCATCCGATAATAGGTTGTTGAGTGTCAATTCAAAGAGAACGACCAATTTATCGGGATTTACTCTTTTGCTTTCCTGAAATTGACGGAACCCCTTTTGAATCATGTCGATATTCACCTTGGTTACAGGTCGGAAAGATCCGCGCATGGTGAGAATATTCTTTTTGTACAGTATTTCAGCGGGAAGCAAATTATTTCCTTCTGGCCCAAAAATCACAGCCTCTGTGAAGCCATTCTTAATGAGTTGCAAGGAGATCAATCGATTGTCCACCTCTTCGAAATCGGGGCCCGAAAAATTCACTAAATCCACCTCTATGGAACTCCGCTCCACTTCCTCGTACAACGAGAGCAGTAACTTCTTAACGTCCGTGTAGTAAAACATGGCGCCGTAGATCAAATTCACACCTATCGCACCTACCGTTTCTTGTTGGTGTTTGGCTTCGTTTTCATGCAGTCGAACGTGAATAATGATTTCATTCGGTGCTTTTTCAGGAGATGTTTGGAATCGTATGCCAATCCATCCGTGTCCTTTTTGCGTTTTTTTGAAATTAATGGACGCTACGGTATTGGCAAAGGAAAAATAACAACGGTCCGGTGCTATGGAGCGCGTGAGACGTTCTTCAATCAGGGTATACTCGTGGTCCAACATTTTCCGCAAACGCCTTTCGGTCACATACCGGTGGTCTTCCTCCACTCCATAAATCGCATCGGAAAACTCCTTATCATAAGCAGACATCGCCTTAGCAATCGTACCAGAGGCACCGCCGGCACGAAAAAAATGCCGTACCGTTTCCTGTCCAGCACCAATTTCGGCAAAGGTGCCGTAAATGTTATGATTTAGATTGATTTTTAACGCTTTTTGAGCGGCCGTAAGGACTACATGTTCCATACATCAAAAGTACTGCTAAATTTGTGCTATGATTGGCCTTTCGTTTGAAATTTTAGGATCTGGAACCTCGCAAGGAGTGCCTGTTATTGGTTGCGACTGCCCCGTTTGCAGTAGCCCCAACCCCAAAGACAATCGATTGCGGTCATCCGCTCTGATTTCCTATGAAAATACTACGGTTTTGATAGATTGCGGCCCGGATTTTCGCCAACAGATGTTACGCTCCGATCAAAAACAGGTGGACGCCGTTTTGTTGACGCACGAGCACATGGACCACGTTTCCGGGTTGGACGACCTTCGTTCCGTGCAATTTTCGGCCAACAAACCCACAAAAATCTATTGTACAGACCGTGTTGCCAAAAGGGTCAAGGAACAATTTGCCTACGCCTTTGGAGAGCAGCATTATCCAGGGGCTCCACGGTTTGAACTCATTCCTATTCTTCCCGGCCTTCCTTTCGAGGTGGGAAACAAACGATGGATATCCATTGAAGGGCATCACGGCGAATGGCCTGTGTTGGGATTTCGCGTAGATGAACTGGTCTACCTCACGGATGTGAGAAGCATGGACCCTATAGAAATAGATAAGATAAGAGGTGCGAAAATATTGATTGTAAATGCATTGAGAATAAAACCACACTATAGTCATTTCCACTTAGATGCGGCGATTGCGTTTGCTGTAGAAACAGGTGTTCCGACCGTTTATTTCACCCATATAAGCCATAGTTTAGGCCTCCACGATGAAATTAGTCTCTTGTTGCCAAAGGGAATGCAATTGGCCTACGATGGACTCAAGAGGTGAACCCTGTATGTATTCCTTGAATGCTTCCCTTTTTTGGCCATTTGGGTATGTTCATCCCCAAGGAAAATCCTTTCTCTGGAGTAGCTCCAGAGGGATTGAAAAAGGTGAATTCCGCCGGCATTCCCTCTTGGATCCGAACGTTTCCTAAATGTAAAATAGACCGCGGGCCCTGGGTTACTGCTCTTACCCACGTTTCTTGCGTGAGGGGATCCGATCCATACCGTGCCGTAAACCAAGCATAGGCAAAATCCAACGTGGCCGCACCAAAGGCTGCATTGTCAAATTCCACTTGTTTGTTTTCCACATCGTACGGTCTGTGACCACTGGAAATGGCATCTATGGTTCCCTCTTTTACTCCTGCCCAAAGGGCTTCGCGGTCAAAGTTGGAGCGCAAAGGGGGCCACGTTTTATAAGCCGTATCAAAACCCTTCAGATCGTCGTCTGATCCGATCAAATGAGCTATGGTTGTATCCGCTGTAACCGAAAGCCCTTGTGCTTTGGCTTCTGCAATCATCTGCACGCCGCGCATCGTGGACAGAGCATGGAAATGAAGTCGTCCTCCTGTGTAGGAAAGAATGGTTAAATCTCTTTGGATGCGCAATTCTTCTGCAATGCTTGGAATACTTTTAAGTCCGAGCTGGGTACTGATAATGCCTTCATGTACCATTCCAAGAGGAGCAATGCTTGTATCCAAAGGAGTGCTGTATACTACGACATCTAAACGATCCGTGTATTGCAAAGCCATTTTCAAGAGTTGAGCTCTTTCCATGGATTTGTTGTCATCAAAAAAACCAACAGCGCCTGCTTCGTGCATGGAGTATAACTCCGCCAAGGCTTCCCCTTCCAAGCCCATAGAAACGGCACCCAAGGGCAAAAGTTCTATCGGTAAGCCGCGTGCGTTCTTTAGAAAGGCATCTACCGTAGGTCGATTATCTCTTACGGGATATCCTGCAGGGGAAACGGCCACCTGGACAAATCCTCCAAAGGCCGCTGCGGCGGCAAGCGATCGAAGCGTCTCTCGTTCTTCAAAACCAGGCTCGCCAGTGGTTGCCGCCATGTCCACCCATCCAGGGGAAACACAGTCGCCCTTTGCAACAGGTTCTGAAACAGAAATGGATTGAATGATGCCGTCGGAAACGACGATGTCTACGGTTTGGCCGTTGTAGGGCGATTGAGCATCCACCACCCGGACCTGCGAGAATCGCTTGATCATGAGGACAAAGGTACACTTTTCGAAGCAAGGTATGCTTCCATACCCAAAGCAACGACCAAAACCAGGCCGCAAATCCACCCAAAGGGATTTGATGCTTGTTTTTCCCCCTCCAGCGAAAGCGCTGTTTGGTTCGGAAATAACTTTTGCACGGTTTCTCCTGCTGGATGCGAAGGGAAGCGCTCAGAGAGTATAGGATTTACAGCCAAAGCCCCCACGGTATCTTTGTTTTCATCTAGAATAGTCCAATATCCTGTTTCCCAACGATCCGTCCTTATTCCTTGAGCGGGAACGGGATGTCTTTTGTTCCATTTTTGGGCTGTCCAAAACGCATCCGCCGGTTTGTTTTGAAACATGGCGCTGTGTTCCTTTGTTCCCTCACGCCAATAAGCCATTCTTCTGAACCAGGCTCTTCCGTACGGGGTGCGATCCAATCCTGCTTTTTCCCATGCGATTGTGTTCAAAGGAATCGCGAGGTGGTACAGAGGCTTGTCTCGGTGTTTCACTAAAAAAGTACGACCCTTTTGGGACTGCAATAAAGACCTGTATCTCACAGAAGTCAAGCTGTCCCGTAAAGAAGAACTCTCCACGGGCAGCAAGGCCTCCGGTAATCGCTGAATCATGTCTTTGTAAAAGGGATCTTGAACGGGCAGAACATCAAATTTTTCCACCTCCAGAGAACTGAGAGAATGACCCATCACCACGGGAATACCATTGTTTAGTGCGGCCTGTAGACTTTTTCTTTGGGAGGACCCTAGCAAGTCCGCATCTTCTACCATTACAAATCCCGCACGATGCACTTTTTGTTCGTTCCATTGCGAAGGGCGAAAGGATTCCAAAGCGGTTGAGAAAGACTGCTCCATGCACAAGAGGGGAGGGCTTAATCCAATGAAAAGGCTGTTTTTTACCTCCGGAACAGAAACAACGGCGTACCAATGGTCACGACCCACGGTCAATTGCAATGGATAGTAACCCGCTTTGGAAGGAAGCGCGAATTCAAAAGAAAGTACTTCCTTTTTTGTGGCCTTTCCTTGCACCGTCGCCATTGCAACGCGGACACGGTTTACCCACAAGGCAGCAACCGCAGGGGTGCTCAAAGTCGTCGGAGAATGAATACGTGCGTATAATTTCCCTCGGGAATCCTTGCCGGATAAATGATACTCTATCCCTACGGAATCAATCAGTGGTTCTTTTGACTCCATCGATTTCAAACCATCGGGCCAAAAATAAACAGGATGGGAAAGTGGCTTGTGGGCGGGATCCAAACCCTCTCCGTCCGTAAAAACGAGCATGCGAGGCTGTACCCAGAGGAGTAGCTGCGAGGAGCCTGAAACCGGAGAAAGACTATCCAAAGGATCGAGCCATTCATCGGCCGTGCGCATATCAGAATTCAAAGGTAGCGACTCGGAATAGAGACGAACCCGCTGGTCTGCAGGGAGAGAAATCAAGTATTCCTTCAATGCACTTTTTGCGGCATCCCATCGCGATTGTTTATCATCAAAAGGAAGAGACATGCTGTAGGAGGCATCCAAATACACCGTGGTTTCTTTTCCATCCAAAGAGGAGGGGTAATACGGCTGGGCTAAAAAAACAACAAGGGAAAGGAGTGCCGCATAGCGCATGGAAAGTAGCAGCCAGCGCTGAGGAGTTCTGTTGCGCTGTTTTAATTCCCAGAGCTTTTGAATCAATCGGATGTCAGGAAAAAGGATCGTCTTTGGTTTTTGCCACCGCATCAAATGGGCAATCGTAGGCAGCAACAGGAGCAATAATCCCCAAAAGGCCCATGGATGTACAAAATCTATTCTGTCCATTCCGCGACTTCTCTCAAAACAAAATAAAAGCCCATTCCCGGTTTTGATACCAAGGAAAAGGTCCCTTGTAGGCTTACAATTTGATCCGTTTTGTATTTTTTAGGAAGGCCTTTGAATTCCAATCCCATCACACTCTCCGGGCCTGCGCCGCCGCAAAAAAAGCAGGAACTAAAGGTGTAGGCGGACAGCGCGTAAACATTCCCTGTAGCGTCTACAGGGACCATGTATCCCGTAATGCGCACTTTTTTTCCATTGAGGACAGAGATGTCTGGTGGAAAAATGGCCTTCTGTGTCCAGATGTTTTTAGAAACGTCAAAAATTTCTTCAAAGCGAGTGGTTCCCAATTGTCTCCACGTAATTTTTTGGGGTGCTATTTGAGCTTCCAGAGAAACAGAAAGGCACGCCCAAACAAAAAGGGAAGCAAAATACCGATTCATACAGAAGATAGCGCTTGGTGAAGATTGGCTTTGCGTAAATAGAGTACCGGAGCAATCGAGCACACCAGAGAAAGCACCAGACTCCACCCAAGCAATCCCACATCGGCCCTGTGCCATGCGATCAAAGACAAGGGGATGTCCCATTGGGATGGGCCACTAAACGTGTAAATAGAAATCCAAATAGGCTGCCAAGTCCACGCCAGCAGCCATCCCAAGAAGGCGATCCAAAGATTTTGCCATGCCACAACGGAAATGATTTGAAACCAAGAACCACCCATACTGCGCAATAGAGCGTAATCCGATGTCCTTTCTTTGACTTGTATCCACAACAACAGTGCGAGCGTCCCAAAGGAAACCGCTGTGAGCACATAGGCTAAAAAAGAGAGCCATTGAGTGCCTTGGTCCAACAAGCTGCGCAATCTATTGACTTCTATGGCCGGGGAGACAGCCATGAAGGTGGATTTTCGATTGACCAAAGCAGGATAGAGTAGGGAGGCCATCGGTGTTTCCATTTCCAAGAGAACGGCAGTGTATTCTTTTGGTCCCTCGTGATGTACTTCCCAGACGGACGACAATAAAGTAAAAATCAATCGATTGCTGGTTTGGCTTGGGCTTTCACACAATCCTACCACGGTGTAATCTTGTCCGTCATGATCTCCTGCATCTCCTTCAATCCCGTGTGCTCCGTGAAATGTATCGCCTATATCAAGTCCCAACCGTTCTGCAGCCCTGTATCCGACAACGGCTTCCATGGGAGCCTTTGGCCATCGGCCCGATGTCAACAGCACACCACGGGCATCAAAATAATCCAATGAGCATCCCACAATGCGGACTCCCTTGTAGGTATCTCCATAGGCGATAGGTAAGGCTTTGGCTACGCCGGGATAGTGCATCCAATGCTCAACCTCTTGAATGCTCACATTTCCGGTGGGATCATCCGCATGGAAAACGTTGGCCAACAACGACTGCAGCGGAGATCCTTTGGCCGATAAAATAACATCGATCCCCTGCAATTCAATCTCCA
The DNA here is from genome assembly GCA_945907425.1 of Owenweeksia hongkongensis DSM 17368. Taxonomy (GTDB): domain Bacteria; phylum Bacteroidota; class Bacteroidia; order Flavobacteriales; family Schleiferiaceae; genus CAMDTE01. The sequence goes on from CAMDTE010000038.1 coordinate 7,436, forward strand.
TCACGCTATCAGATGCTCGCTGAATGCGCTGCAAGCCCATCAGAGCACCCCATCCTAGGGAAAGCATAACAATAAGCGCCAAGGAGACACCCCAACGATGTTTAACGGCATGAAATGCCCAAATAGCGGACGCAAAGGACAATCTCATAGAATGAGTGAATCCATCAATACCGTTCTATGGCTCGCCACCGAAGCGCGCGAATCATGCGTAGCAAAAACAATCCCCTTCCCTTCTAAGGCTAAATCATGGAATAGGGACAGGACCTTTGATGCGTTGATATCGTCCAACGAAGAAGTAGGCTCATCGGCCAGAACAATAGGGGCATTACCTAAAGTAGAGCGCACTATGGACAAGCGTTGCAATTCACCGGTGCTGAGTTCGCTGGGTTTGTTTTGCAACAAAGAGGACAATCCCAAGCGTTCGCAAATTTCCAAGGCGGAATCAAGGGTGTCTGTTTTCTTTGCCCATGCGGACATCTGCAAATTTTGTTCGACGGTTAAACTATTCCAGAAAAAGGGACGCTGGGGAACGAATCCTACGGCTTTTCTCCTCCAATCGGGTGAGGCCTCTTTCTTGGGTTGCAGCGCACCTTTTCCGATTACTTCGACTTTTCCATTTTGGAGAGGGAGAAAACCGCTCAAAAGATGCAAAAAAGTTGATTTTCCTGATCCAGAGGGACCTTTCAGTGAGACCATTTCGCCAGCAGAAACTATCAATTCATCAAAATGTAGCTGTTTTCCTTGTGGGAAGAGGTACGAAAGAGGTGTAGTTCTCAGCAATTGCATGGCTTCTGCTCAAAGATACAGGGAAATTGGAATGATTTTTGTACATTCGGTCCACAAATAAAAAGAAAACCATCATGAAAAAATTATTGCTTTTATCCTTTTTGATCATGGGCTCTGTGGCCTTTGCCCAAAGCAAACCCGCCTCTTCTTGCTGCAAGAAAAGCGCAGAGAAAACAACCGCTAGTACTTGTACTTCGGCAAAAGCCAAGAGCTCTTGCACCGACAAGCACGATCATGCGACTGCCAAAGGACACGATTGCGCTAGCAAGGGTGCCTCTGAGCATGGAGACAAAAAAAAGGATTGCGCTAGCAAATGTTCCTCTGAACATGGCGACAAAAAAAAGGATTGCTCTAGCAAATGCAAAGACGCCCCCGCTAAGAAATAAGTAGCGATTTCTTTTTGCACGGTACATGTGCTCCAGAACAAGCCCCATTCTTGGGGCTTTTTTATGTCCTATCCCTGGGAAAATCGCTACCTTTGCGGCATCAAAAGCACGTTATGTTTGAAAGCTTAAGCCAAAAATTAGAAAAAGCGATTCATTCGCTATCGGGCAGAAGTCGCCTGACAGAAATCAACGTAGCTGAAGCAGTAAAGGATATCCGTCGCGCCTTAATCGAGGCCGATGTGAGCTACAAAGTAGCCAAAGAATTCACCGACCAAGTCAAAGAAAAAGCGCTAGGCGCCAATGTGCTGACCGCATTGAAACCAGGGCAAGTTTTAGTGAAAATTGTAAGAGACGAAATGGCCGCCCTAATGGGCTCATCTGCCTCTGAGCTCGAGCTAAAAGGCCATTTCAATACGGTTTTGATGGCCGGATTACAGGGGTCTGGAAAAACAACCTTTACGGCAAAACTGGCTCACTTTCTGCAAAAGAAAAAAGGGAAAAAAGTTCTTTTGGTCGCGGCAGACGTATATCGACCCGCGGCGATTGAACAACTGAAAGTCCTGGGAGAGCAAATTGGGGCGGAAGTATTTACCATCGAGGGAAGTAAAGACCCTGTAAAGATTGCATCCGAAGGCGTGGCGTACGGCCGGGCCAAGGGCTTTAATGTTGTTTTGGTTGACACGGCAGGCCGATTGGCTGTTGATGACGTGTTGATGGAGGAAATCAAGGCCATACACCGTGCAGTAGATCCTACAGAAACACTTTTTGTAGTGGATTCTATGACGGGACAAGATGCTGTCCATACTGCCAAAGCGTTTCACGATGCATTGCAGTTTGAAGGGGTTGTCCTGACCAAACTGGACGGAGACACCCGTGGTGGTGCAGCATTGACTATCAAAGCGGTGGTGGATGTACCCATTAAGTTCATTAGCACGGGGGAAAAGTTAGAAGCATTGGATGTTTTCCATCCAGACAGAATGGCCGATCGCATCCTAGGCATGGGCGATGTCATCAGTTTGGTGGAGCGCGCCCAGGAGCAATTCGATGAGGAAGAGGCGCGAATTATTCAAAAGAAAATTGCACAAAACAAGTTTGGATTTGATGATTTTTTATTGCAAATCCAGCAAGTGAAGAAAATGGGCAATATGAAAGATTTGATGGGCATGATTCCTGGAATGGGCAAAGCCATGCAGGGAGTGGATATAGACGATGATGCATTCAAATACGTGGAAGCAATGATTTCTTCCATGACCCCTAAAGAACGAAGTAACCCCAACCTTTTGAACGGCAATCGCAGAAAACGCATCGCCCATGGCAGCGGACGCACCCTTGAAGATGTCAACAAACTGGTCAAACAATTTGAAGACATGAGCAAGGTGATGAAAATGATGCAAGGAGAAGGAGGCCGGAGACAGCTCATGAACGCCTTTAACACCAAAAGTGGACGATGACTCCGTTTGTTCTGCTCGATGGAAAAGAAGCATCAAAAGCTTGGAAAGAGACCATTCGTCTCCAGGTAGTGTCTGGATTAGAGAAGAACAAACACAGACCTCATTTAGCAGCCCTTCTGGTAGGGGATAACCCGGCAAGCAATGCATATGTTGCTGGGAAAATCAAAGACTGTGAGGAAGTAGGCTTTAAAAGCACTTTGCTGCGGTTTCCATCCGATGTGCAGCAAGAGGAACTACTGGAAGCAATAGACGCACTCAACCGAAGAAAAGATGTCAATGGTTACATTGTGCAGTTGCCATTGCCTCTGCACATTGATCAAAAAGCAATTCTATTGGCCATTGATCCTAAAAAGGATGTAGACGGCTTCCATCCGGAGAATGTGGGGCGCATGGCGTTGAATTTAACGACATTTATTCCAGCTACTCCCTTGGGTGTATTGCTCTTATTGAAACATTATTCGATTCAGACGGAGGGAAAACACGTAGTCGTTGTGGGTAGAAGCCAAATTGTTGGTTCGCCCATGAGCATTCTCTTAAGTCAAAACAATTCGTTCGGAAACGCAACGGTCACATTGGTTCATAGCAAGACAAAAAACGTGAGCGATTTTACCCGGATGGCGGATATCTTGATTGCGGCGATTGGCAAACCAAAATTTATTACTGCGGATATGGTCAAGCCAGGCGCCGTGGTAATTGATGTAGGTATCAACCGATTGGAAGTTGACGGAAAGTCCCGATTAATCGGCGATGTAGATTTTGACAACGTGAAAGAAGTAGCGAGTGCCATTTCTCCCGTGCCTGGTGGCGTAGGATTAATGACGCGTATTGGATTGTTGATGAACACCTTGAACGCCACACATGAAACCCGCTGATGGCCATTCGTTGCCTTTGATGGAACATTTTTTAACTCTGCAAGGAGAGGGTTTTCACACAGGTTCGTTGGCTTATTTTTTACGCATTGGTGGCTGCGATGTGGGATGCCACTGGTGCGATGTCAAGGAATCTTGGAATGCGGCTTTGCATCCGATGACCTCTGTAGAAGAAATATTGCTGCCTATTCTTTCCTCGGGTGCGAAAACAGTAGTCATTACAGGTGGAGAACCCTTGATGTGGAATATGGAGCCACTCACTCAAGCGCTGAAATCGAAGGGAATCACGATTCATTTGGAAACTTCTGGTGCATATCCCGTTACGGGAGAGTTTGATTGGGTCTGCCTATCTCCAAAAAAAACAAAGGCACCCTTACCGGAATGGTATTCCTTGGCAAGCGAATTAAAAGTGATCGTTTTTAATGAGCACGACTTTTTGTGGGCAGAAGAACATGCCTTAAAAATGGCAAAGAACACGCACTGCTACTTACAGCCTGAATGGAGTAAACGAGAAACGATATCCCACAAAATTGTACGTTTTATTGAACAGCATCCCCGATGGAAAATGTCCTTGCAGTCCCATAAGTACATTGGGATTCCTTGAGTGGTGAATGGTTAATAGTTATTAGTTTATAGTCATTAGTTTATAGT
>CAMDTE010000039.1 GCA_945907425.1 Owenweeksia hongkongensis DSM 17368
ACATTGTCTTCCACAGACATTTTTCTAAAAACGCTGGGTTCTTGGGAAAGATATCCAATCCCGGCTTGCGCCCTCTTGTACATCGGCAAACGAGTCACGTCTGCCTCGTGGAGAACTACGGAGCCACTGTCTGGCCGAATCAATCCAACTACCATATAGAAAGAGGTCGTTTTCCCCGCGCCATTGGGTCCTAAAAGACCCACAATCTCGCCTTGCGCTACTTCAAAGTGAACGTCATGTACCACTTTCTTTTTTGCATAGGACTTTCCGAGTCCTTTTGCGCTAAGCACTTTACGCATGTTGTTTGTCATTTTTCTCGGACCAAGAGGCTACTAAAATTCCTACCTCAAACAAAGCGTACAAAGGAAGGGTCACCAAAATTTGACTCATCACGTCTGGCGGGGTAATTACAGCCGCAACGATAAGAAGGATGATCAATGCATGACGTCTATAGGTTCGCAAAAAAGTAGCAGTAACTAGCCCCATGCGAACCAAAAAATAAATCAGCACGGGAAGCTCAAAAAGAAACCCACACGCCACAGAAACGCTTGCGACCATCGACAAATAAGAGGATACTTCGATAATATTTTGAATTTCTGGAGAAATAGTGTAGTTGGCTAAGAATTGCACAGACAAGGGCACAATAAGATAATAGCCAAAGGCGGCTCCCAGAAAAAATAAGCCAGATACAACGAGGATGAAAAATCGAGAAGCGCCTCTTTCTTTATCGGTCAGCCCAGGCGCAATAAACCGCCAAATTTCATACACTATATACGGAAAGGCAATGACCATCCCGCCCATAATACTCAACCAAATATGCAGAGAGAACTGTCCTGACATTTGGGTATTGAGCAATTCCAATGGGATGGATTCCAAACACATGGCTTCAATGCCTGTTTTCTCCGAAAGCCAACAAAATGCTCGATAGGTTGCAAAATCCGGGTCTTTTGGTCCAAACAATAGGGTGTTGAACAGAAAATCCCACGACACAAAGCACACAAGGGATGCAATGAAAACAGCAGCGGCCATGCGCAGCAAATGCTTTCGAAGCACTTCCAAGTGTTGCATAAAAGTCATGGTCATTCCCGTTTTTGATGGCATGAGACAAAGGTACAATTCGCTCTGTTGAAGTTTACAACAAAAAGGATTTGTCGGTGTTGGGTCTGTTAACGTATATTTAAGTACACATTAACTTCTGATGAACTCGTTAAAAGAACAAAGCCTACAGGCGTTAAGCAGCTTTTTTGGATTTCATGGATTCAAGGGTCACCAAGAGTCCATAGTGGAGGCCGTACTGGAAGGGAAAGATGCTTTTGTCATTATGCCCACCGGCGGCGGGAAATCCTTGTGTTATCAATTACCGGCGCTTGTCATGGAGGGTACGGCCATCGTCGTCTCTCCACTGATAGCCCTCATGAAGAATCAAGTAGACGTTTTGCGTGGGTTTGCCGATTCCAATGCTGTTGCCCATGTTTGGAACTCCTCATTGACCAAACGAGAGATGGTGCAGGTGCGACATGATTTACAATCGGGTCAGACCAAATTATTGTATGTAGCCCCAGAATCTTTGACCAAGGAGGACAACATGGCTTTTCTTAGGACATTGAATATCTCTTTTTACGCCATTGATGAAGCACACTGCATTTCTGAATGGGGGCATGATTTTCGTCCTGAGTATCGGAATTTGCGGCAAGCGATGCAACAAATCAAGGTGCGTTCCGTCATTGCCCTTACCGCTACAGCGACTCCAAAAGTGCAGCAGGATATACTGAAGACACTAGGGATGGATAGCGCTATTCTCTTTTCCAGTTCTTTCAATCGTCCCAATTTGCAGTACGAAATTCGCCCGAAAGTCCATGTGGAAAAAGAAATTGTGAAATTGCTCAAACAAATCCAGGGACAAAGTGCTATCATCTATTGCTTGAGCCGGCAAAAAGTGGAAGAAATTGCACAGCAATTGCAAGTCAATGGACTCAAAGCGCTACCGTACCATGCGGGACTGGACACCGCGAGTCGTGCGAAACACCAAGATTATTTTTTAACAGAGGAGGTAGATGTGATTGTCGCCACCATTGCCTTTGGGATGGGGATAGACAAACCCGATGTCCGGATGGTTATTCATCATGACATGCCGAAAAGTTTGGAAAGCTACTACCAAGAAACGGGGCGGGCTGGGCGTGATGGTGGCGTGGGTCGATGTGTGACTTTTTATTCTATCAAGGATATGGAAAAACTGGATAAATTTTTATCCAAAAAACCTGTTTCGGAACAAGAAATTGGTCGCCAATTGCTTTTGGATGCGCAAGGTTATGCAGAAACCACCATGTGCAGAAGACGATTTTTACTGCATTATTTTGGAGAATTGTACGAGGAAGAATCCTGTAATGCGTGCGACAACTGCGAAAAACCAGTTCATTTGGTAGACGTTTCGGAGAACATGTGCCTCGTATTGGAAACAGCGCATGCGGGTCACGGGCGCTTCAAAGCACTGCAAGTCGTCAATAGTCTCCTGGGCAATTTGACCGCCGTATTGAAAGCGTTGAATGCACAAAAACTGGATACATGGGGTAAAGGGAAATCGGAATCCGCCCATTATTGGCAAGATATGGTTCGTCATGCCCTAGTCAAGGGATGGCTATTTAAGGACATAGAAACCTATGGCCTCTTGACCATTACCTCAAAAGGTCTTGACTATCTGGGTGAACCACAGCCCCTTTGGCTGCCCGCTTTTCAGGAAACGGAGGAGGAGGAAGAACAAGAAACACAAGCGACAAAAGCCGTGGCTTTGGACACCCTGTTGTATTCTATATTGAAAGATATTACTCGGAAGGTGGCCAAGCGCCATGGTTTACCCCCCTACGCAGTTTTTAGCGAAACCAGTCTGTCTGAAATGGCCACTGCATACCCCTGCTCACAGGATGAATTGCGGTCTATTTCCGGCGTTGGAGAGCACAAAGCGCGAAAATTTGGCGCTGAGTTGATCGATGCCATTGCTGCACATGTGGAGACAAATCAAATCGACAGACCCTTTGATGCTGTCGTTAAAAGTGTGGTCAATCGATCCGCCCTTAAAGTGTATATTATACAAAGCACAGACCGTCGCGTTCCTTTGTTTGACATCGCACGCAGTAAAAGTTTGAGTCTCCAAGACCTCTTGCATGAAATGGAAATTATTGTTCAAAGCGGAACAAAAATTGACTTGGATTATGTTTTGCAAGAGTCCTTTGACGAAGACAGCCTGGATGAGGTGTTGGATCATTTCCGAGACGAATCGGAAGAAGGCGATATCGCCGATGCCGTTCGGGCATTTGACGGAGCTTACAGTGAAGAAGAATTGCGCTTGGTAAAGCTTAAGTTTTTAAGTGAAGTCACTGGATAGTTTCGCCACAATCGAATCAACTGCACATCTATTCGGTCCAAAGACGAGCCTTCCTGGAGATTCTTTGTTTTTCTGTTTTCAACCCTATTTGTACCGTGTTTCATACACTCCTGTTTGCGTACATAACGCAACCGTTCTCCTTTTGGTATGCACAGTGAGGTACTACATCAGGCGGCGGCTTGCATCATTTTTCGGAGGTTGATTAGAGCGTAGCGCATCCGCCCCAAAGCCGTGTTGATGCTTACGTTTGTTTCCTCCGCAATTTCTTGAAAAGACAGACCTGCATACATTCGTAAATACACTACTTCGTATTGTTCTTTCGGAAGTTTTTTCATCCACAACAGAACTTCCTCTTTCGCTGCAGCATCCACCGCGACCTCTTCCCAGTTCAGTCCATCGTCCTGACGATCTACCCCAACAGAATAATTGTCGTCCAAAGAAACAGTAGAGAATTGTTTTTGTCGGCGGAAATAATCCACTACTGCATTTTGGGTCACACGGGTCAGCCAGCCCCCAAAGCGACCCTCATCTCTATACTTACCTTCACGTAAAAGGAACATGACCTTGATCCACACATCCTGGTACAAATCATCGGCCAAATCCCTATCGGGAATTTTTGCCAAAATACTCTTGTAAACGGTCATGCGGTGCCGTTGCAAAATCTCGGTAAAAGCCTTTTCTGAACCTTCAGTAGCCAAAAGGACCAACGCGGAGTCGGTCAAAACATCTGTTTTCACGCACAATTATTTAAAATGAAGCGAGTACAGATGGATAAATAGGCGTTAAGGTTTTAAGTGAATGACGCTGAACGATTCGAAATTACACTTTTGTTTCGGTTCCACAATAGGTACCTTTGCGTTTTCCATGAAAAACAAGCAGGTCGAAATCATTGGCGCTCGCATGCACAATTTGAAAAATGTGCATGTTGCTTTTCCGCAAAAATCCGTTGTGGTCTTCACCGGGGTGAGCGGTAGCGGCAAATCGTCTTTGGCCTTTGATACCTTGTATGCGGAAGGGCAACGCAGGTATGTGGAAAGTTTGAGCGCCTATGTTCGTCAATTTATGGGTCGATTGGACAAACCCGATGTGGACGACATCAAAGGCCTCTCCCCTGCTATAGCCATCGAGCAAAAAGTTTCCTCCCGTAATCCTCGCTCAACGGTGGGCACCGTAACAGAAATCTACGATTACCTAAAAGTATTGTATGCTCGCGTTGGGCATACGCATTCCCCCGTTACGGGGGAAGAGGTAAAGCGTCATACTGTTGCTGACGTAGTACAAACGATTGCCTTACTACCACAGGGTGAGCGCGTTGTGATTACGTGTCCCCTACCCACCGGAGAGAGGCCCTTAACGGAAGCGGTTCCCTTATTGAGTCAACAGGGCTACAGTCGATTATGGATTGATGGTCGTGCTATTTCCATGGCGGATGTACAGGATTGGGAGAAGACTACGGCACAGGCAACACAATTAGTGATCGATCGATTGATGGGCGGTAGTCAACAAGAAGAAGATCTTTCTCGATCCGCTGATTCTGTTCACATCGCATTTTTTGAAGGGCGTGGAGTTTTGTTTGTGCATTGTGCAGACGGGAAAACCCTAGAATTTAGCAATAAATTTGAACGAGACGGGGTCACTTTTGACGAGCCTTCCCCCTATTTGTTTGCTTTCAATAACCCCCTTGGGGCGTGTCCTACGTGCGAAGGATTCGGGTCCACTATTGGAATAGATCCACACCTCGTCATTCCCAATCAGAATATTTCTGTTTTTGAAGATGCGGTGGCTGCTTGGAAAGGAGAACGATTGAGCGAATGGAAAGATCAGTTATTGATTGGGGCGCAAAAGGCCCACTTTCCTGTGCACAGACCGTATAAAGATTTAACTCCTGAAGAAAAGGCCTTGCTCTGGGATGGTTGTGCATTTTTTGAAGGAATTCATGCCTTTTTTCAGTACGTAGAAAGCAAATCCTACAAAATTCAATACCGCGTTTTGCAAGCGCGGTACAGAGGAAGAACCCTCTGCCCTACATGCTCGGGTGGTCGACTAAAGAAAGAGGCCGGGTACGTAAAAATAGCGGGAGTTTCTTTGCCTGAGTTGGTTCAGTGGCCTTTACAAAAGGCGCATGATTGGTTTGTTTCTCTCGAACTGACTTCGCACGAGAGAGAAGTCGCTAAACGATTGTTAACAGAAGTTACTCATCGGTTGCACTTTTTGTTGCAAGTAGGATTGCCTTATATTACCCTCAATAGAGCCTCTTCCACGTTATCTGGTGGTGAATCACAGCGCATTCAACTAGCGACTGGTTTAGGCAGTTCCTTGGTCGGTTCTTTGTACATTCTAGATGAACCCAGCATAGGACTGCACCCGAAAGACACACAACGCCTCGTGGACGTCTTGTTTGCTTTAAAAGCCGCCGGCAACACGGTTGTAGTTGTGGAACACGACGAGCTCTTTATGCGTTGCGCAGACCATCTCGTCGATATTGGCCCTGGCGCAGGATCACACGGTGGCCATGTAGTGTACTCCGGAAAACCTGAAGGTATTGTGCATGAACCACGGAGTCTGACGGGAGATTATCTATCGGGAAGAAAAACCATCTCCTTTCCTTCTGTCAAACGGGCTTCCAAAGGGATGATTTCCTTTTACGGTGCTCGGGAAAATAATTTAAAGAACATAGACGTATCCCTACCCCTGGGTTGTTTGGTTGTTGTTGCAGGAGTAAGCGGTTCAGGAAAAAGCACACTGATGAAACGCATTGCCGTTCCAGCGTTGGAAAAAAATCTGACAGGTTTTGGAGAAAAACCCGGTTTATTCGATCGGATGGACGGGGATATTCGTCGAATCGAGTCCATTGAATTCATCGATCAAAACCCCATTGGAAAATCCTCTCGTTCCAATCCGGTAACGTACTTAAAAGCCTTTGATGACATCCGCGCTCTTTTCGCGGCTCAAAGAATTGCTGAAATCAAAGGTTTCAAACCCAAACATTTCAGCTTCAATACAGAAGGAGGACGATGTGAGGTGTGCAAAGGGGATGGAAACATTACCGTAGAGATGCAGTTCATGGCAGATGTTCACCTGCTCTGTGAGGCGTGTCAAGGAAAACGCTATACCGAGGAAGTTTTGGAGGTGACCCTTGAAGGCAAATCGATTTACGATATTTTGACGCTGACCATCGAAGAAGCCATTGACTTTTTCCGACAGATAAAGCAAAATAAGATTGCGGATAAGTTAAAACCTTTGGCAGACGTTGGACTTGGCTATGTTCAGCTCGGTCAAACCTCTAGCACGCTATCGGGAGGCGAGGCACAAAGAGTGAAGCTGGCCTCTTTTTTAGCTCGAGGACAACAAGTGGAGAAAACCTTGTTTGTTTTTGACGAACCCACCACCGGCTTGCATCTGGATGATGTGCAAAAATTACTTCATGCTTTTGATGCTTTGTTGTCCATCGGGCATAGCGTATGGGTGATTGAACACCATATAGATGTAATGAAAAATGCAGACTGGCTCATTGAACTGGGTCCAGAGGGAGGCGATAAGGGCGGATATCTTTTGTATTCTGGAGTCCCCGAGGGGATTCATGGAGTAGCCAACAGCCCCACGGGTGAAATTTTCAGCACTTTTCAATAAGTTTTTAGAAAAATTTGAGAAAAATTAGGGGGGGGTAGAAATTTTTTATACTTTCGTAGGAATCTAAAAGTGCATCATGTGCGTTTAGGTTTTGGTTTGGTGTGAGACCGGAGCATGCTCCGGTCTTTCCATTTTATAGCGGCTTCTTTTGTCTGTACGCCTCGTACAACAAGACCGCAGCACTTACACTGACATTCAAAGAATCAACCAATCCATTCATAGGGATTTTTACGGCAAACCCTTCTAGGGTATACCACTGATCTGATAAGCCCGTGTCTTCCGGCCCCACAACAATGGCCACTGGACCGGAAAGATCCGCCTCAAACGGGGATTGGCTCGCCTCCAAATGACCTAGTACCGCTTGAAATCGATGGATTGAAAGCCATTGACGCGCTTCCTCAAAAGTGCAAACGGCCCACGGCGTACTAAAAATTCCGCCCAAACTGTTTCGAATGGCTTGTGGGTGAAGTGCATCAACAGGACCATCCACCAACAAAACCGCATCCACACCTACCGCATCTGCGGTTCTGAAAAGGGCCCCTATATTCCCTGGCTTCTCCACCCCTGACACGACCAACACCAGTCCTTTCAACGGCACCGCAAGAGTAGAAATCGACGCATCGGGAGAAGCAAACAATCCCAAAACATTGGGCACATTTTCGCGGACGACCATTTTTGACCAAACCGCCGCGCCAACAGATATCCATTGGTTTTCCTGCACTTCAGGGAACAGACGGTGCCGTTCCGCATCGGTCCAATGATTCGCAGAGAAGGACAATTGTTCCAACGCCCAACCACTCGCAATGGCTCTTTGCACTTCTCGAATTCCTTCCACTAAAACAACACCCTCTTTTCGCCTTTCTACTGGTTTTTGCAACCATCGAAGCACCTTCTTCAACCAGGGATTTTGTAGAGAATCAATCTGTTTCATTAGCCTCCGGTTCGTTTTACTTTGAACTGTTGGGCCCTCAGCCAGGCTTCCGCTTTGGAGCGAACATCGCCTTGCAACAACACTTCCGCTCCGTGCACGCTGCCCCCTACTCCGCAATGGGTTTTTAACAAACTACCCCAGCGCACGATGTCTGCATCGGTTCCGGACTGAAACTCCAATAAGGTGGCTGTTTTTCCTGCTCGGCCCTTTTTCTCTATCCACAGGTGTACCCAAAGCCCGGAAGCGTCTGTTTCGACCTCTTCTTTACCCTCCTCTCGGGAGGAATCCTCTCCAATGGGCGTATACCCTCCCAAGGCGTGCTGCAAGGCAGCAGCAAAAGGGTTGTCCGTAGGGCCTGAAGAAAAATTTCCTTTCTTAGCCATGCACCAAAGATTCATACAGAGAAAAATACTGACCCCCCAATTTCGTTAATGAAAAGGTAGCGGCATGTGCTTTTGCCGCAGCGGAAAACTGAGCAAGGCGCGTGTCGTCTTCCAAAAGATAGATACCCTTGGCCGCCATGGTTTGAACATCTCCCACTTTCACTGTAAAGCCCGTAACCCCATCGACAACTACTTCCGGCAAGCCACCAGAATTAGAAGACACTACCGGTGACCCGGCAGCCATTGCCTCCAAGGAAGCCAGTCCAAAGCTTTCTGTTTCGGAAGGAAGCAAAAACAATTGCGTGTGTGCCAACAAACGCTCAACATCCGCTGTTTTACCAAAAAACAACACTTCCGATGACAAGCCATTGGTCCTAACCCAGTCTTCCGCCGCTTCTCTTTCAGGACCGTCACCGATCATCAACAATCGTGAAGGTATTTGCTTTTGAATGGCATCAAAAATGGCCAAAACATCTGGAATTCGTTTGACCTTTCTAAAATTCGACACATGGGCAATAATCCGCTGATCTGGCCTTGCCAAAACGGATCTCTGAATCTCGTTTTCCCTTGTATAACGCTCTGGCTCAATAAAATTGGGGATGACCACGATTTCTTTTTGAATACCAAAAAGGGCGATCGTATCTCTTCGAAGACTTTCCGACACCGCCGTGACTGCATCGGAATGCTCGATACTGAAGGTTACAGCCGGCTTGTACGAAGGGTTTTTTCCGACCAAAGTGATATCGGTTCCGTGCAAGGTGGTCACCACTGGAATACGGATTCCTCTGTCTGCCAAAATAGCCTTGGCCATATAGGCTGCATAGGCATGGGGGATGGCGTAATGAACGTGCAGAATATCTAATTTTTCACGGATCACCGTATCCACCATCTTGCTAGACAAGGCCAATTCGTACGGTTGGTACTGAAACAAGGGGTAATCGTGCACATTGACTTCGTGGTAATACACATTTCCCTGCAACATATCCAACCGCACCGGCTGACTATAGGTAATGAAATGTACTTCATGACCCAATCGTGCAAAATAGGACCCCAGTTCCGTCGCCACAACGCCACTTCCACCATAGGTAGGATAACACACTATTCCAATTTTCATCTCTGTTGGGCCTTACTTTTCTCTGCCAAAGATCCGTCCGGATGGAACTTCTCAAAAGCTCCCGGTTCGTTTTTGGAATAAATCTGTTTCATTTTCACTGTTCCATCTTCATAAAACGATACGACTTCACCGTGAATATTCCCTTGGATATAGGGATAAATCGCCGCCACACTGCCGCTCTCGTAGTACCAAATAGAGGGGCCATTTCGCACGTCATAGGCATAAGACACCTCTTCTTTTGGCTTGCCATTGGTGTAAAACCCCCGATCCACTCCTTCTTTTTTTCCTGCCTTATACTGCGTTTCCTGCTGTTTTCTTCCCGCGTAATCGCATTGCAACTGAAGGCTGTCCAAAAGACCCCATCGATAGAACTGGGAAGAAAGCAATTGCCCGGAAGCAGAAAAAGTAAAGACAGGACCGTGCCGCATATCGTCTTTGAAATGATCTATTTGGCGCGGAATCCCTGTTGGGTATGAAATAATCCACACGCCCTGTTTCCTTCCCGTAGCGTCTGTTTCATTGATCTGTGCATCGACTGCAAAAGAACAGAGCCAACAGAGAGAAACAAAAAACAGCCACATCTTCATGGTACAATGGATTCTTGAATGACTTGTTGAATGCGCGTGCGAATATTTAATTGACTCAACGATTTGTTTTCCGCATCGGGATGAACTCGATTGGAAAGAAAAACATACACCGTTTGGGTCGATGGATCTGCCCATGCGTAGGTCCCTGTGAATCCTGTATGACCATAACTATCTAATGAAACACAGCCACACGTGGGTCCATCCCCATGGGTTGGCTTTTTATCGAATCCGATACCGCGACGATTGCCCTCCGCGCAAAACGGACAACCTGTATATCTGGCTACATCCGCGTGTTCAAAAAGAGTTTGATCACCAAAACGCCCCATACTTAAATACAACTGCATCACCTGAGCCACCGCTCTCGCCGTTCCAAACAATCCTGCATGCCCGGACACACCCCCAAGCAACGCAGCCCCTTGATCGTGCACTGTTCCGTGAATCATTTGACCTCGAAACAAAATATCCTTTTCCGTTGGCGCTGTTCGGCTGTGCAACTCTTTGGGTAAAGGCCCAAAGCGCAGGTCGGTAATACCTGCCGGTCCGTAGACAAAAGATTGCAAAAAGACATCCAACGATTGGTGGGTTCTGTTTTCAATCATCTTTTGGAACAAATAGTACCCCAAGTCGGAATAAAGGTATTTTCTTTCTCCCAAAGGGGTTTGAGAAATCCAAAGCAAAACAGAATCACGAATGGAGGAACGAATAAACAAACGGTCCGCTACCTGCAACGGGTGCTCGGCATCTCTTTGCGGTGCATACCACTTCGGATCGGGCTTCCCCTCCAAGAGGGTTTTTTTATAAAAGGGAATCCATGCGGGCAATCCGGCCTGGTGCGTCAAAACATCCAAAGCGGATACTGATCCCAAAGGAGTGCCCCTTAGCACCTCCGGTAAAACAGACGCCATAGACTCAGTAGGCGAAAAAAGGCCTCGAGCATCCAATGCCAAAAGGGCCGGAATACTGCCTATGATTTTACTGAGAGAGGCAATGTCGTAATAATCGGAAGGAAGAACAGCGCGCGCATTTTCAGTGTAATCCAACGCACCGTACGCTACATTCAAAGCAACTTGACCCTTTCGCACCACTACTACTTGGCATCCAGGGTATGCCTTGCTGTGAATACCCTCCATGGCAATAGCTGCAATTTTAGATTCTAAATCTCCTGTAAATCCCGCCATTTCCGCAGAAGAAACATCTACCAAAGAGCCTCTTCCCGCTACGGGATGAGAAAATCCTGTCGGCGCCTTAGATCCTACGGTCACCGGTAAGATTCCCTGGGCAGATACCTCTCCGCGAAGGAATGAACCAAAATTCTCAACGGCCACTGGATTGTTTTGGTAGGCCACTAGGACCGCCTAAACTCCTTCCATCGGCGCTTTCCTCAGTGCATAGGGGTTTCCAAATTGCACAACCATCGTGGGGGATGTTTGTCCCACTTTCTGCGCCCACTCTGGCAATGACGCGGGGAAAGAAGAGGATTTCCACG
>CAMDTE010000040.1 GCA_945907425.1 Owenweeksia hongkongensis DSM 17368
GAGGTCTATTTCACCATAGAATCCGATGCTTCCGTCCTTGCGGCAAGCCGGCTGAATGGTCCTGTTATTTCTGGTTACATGGCCGAACTCAAAAAGTTAGCGGCTCCCCAAGAGCCTACGGCGGCAGAACTGCTGACCATGGCTTTGCGTCTTCCCGATGCGATGTCTAGCACTCCTGATTCGCAAACGGAGGGTGATTGGGCCGCGGCCGAAGAAGCTTTGGGGGGTGCATTGAAAATGTTTCATTCCTTTCGGGAGCAAGAGGGACAGGCCCTTGCTACGGACATATTGGCAAATATTGCCTCGATAGAATCGGGACTGCAGCGCGTTCCTGCGTGTGAACAAGAACGATTAGCTTCCTTGAAAGAACGGTTGTTGCGCGGGCTAGAAGGTCTCGAATACAATCACGACAGATACGAACAAGAGCTCATACATTATTTAGAAAAGCTAGACATCAACGAAGAGAAAGTGCGTTTGACGACACATTTGCAGTATTTCAAAACCACCTTAGCAGAAGGGCAAGGTAGAAAATTGGGGTTTATAGCCCAAGAACTGGGCAGGGAAATCAACACGATGGGATCAAAAGCAAACCATGCAGCTCTTCAAAAAATCGTGGTGGGAATGAAAGACGACTTGGAAAAAATCAAAGAACAGATCTTAAACGTCTATTGACCTTTTCCGTCTTTTGTAGCGGATGGCGAGAGCCGAAGTTCGGCCATTGACCCTTGGGAAACAAACGCATCCTCGTATCCGTGAAAAAAAACAGAGAGATTCGTTTGTCTTTGGGCCATCCAAGCCGCCATAGTCTCCCCAAATCCCCCCACAGCTTGGCCATCCTCCCAAAAATGAACCGTGTGGTATCGTCCTGTGGAGCACATCTCTTCTAGTTTGTCCCAAGGGAAGGGTTTGATTTGCAAAACGGCACACACCGCCTGACCAACAAACGGTTCGTGATGAAAAACAGAATGTGCCATCGGCCCTAACGCCCAATGCAAGACCCCGTCCCCTTGCCGAAGCAGCACTACCGCTTCAAGTTCAGCAGAAGTCGGTAAATCATCGGGTGCTTTTCCACGAGGGTAACGAAGAATCGCAGGCTTTTTACTTTCTAAGGCCTTTTGTAGACACCATCGAAGCGAAGAGGCATCGAAGGGAACCCAAATGTTCGTCTGGGGAATGCTTTTAAATAGGGCAATATCAAACACGCCGTGGTGCGTAGGGCCATCTTCCCCTACCACGCCTGATCTGTCCAGACACAAGACCACCGGCAATTCTTGCAAAGCAATGTCGTGTATCCATTGGTCTACAGCGCGTTGCGAAAAGGTGCTGTACATGTTTACGACCGGGCGCAACCCTTGGGTCGCCATTCCCGCTGCCATCGTTAAAGCGTGCTGTTCCGCAATGCCTACATCAACAAAACGCTGAGGGTAAACTTCCCGAAAAAGGTCCATACTGCACCCCGGGGCCATGGCGGGTGTAATGGCCCATATTTTCTTGTCCTCCTTTGCCCTATCCTTCAACGACTCGGCGAAGATGCGTTGGAACGATGTTGTCTCCGGAGTCCCTTCATTCGCTCCAAAAGTAGCTGGCTCTGGGCGGTGAGTTTTCACATGCAAAACACGGGGGCCCTTTTCTTGTAAGGCTGATTGAAGCGCGGGCAGTAGTTCCGGCAACGCATTGCCGTCTACACAGGCTGTGTATTTCCACCCCAAAGAGGTGAAAAAAGAAGCGTACGCTGCAGGCCCCTGTTGATGAAGCGCTCCTTGTGTGGGCTCGATGGACAGCCCGTTGTCGTTGAGAATCATTAATACATCCACGCCTGCGGAACCCCCGTGATTGAGGGCTTCGAAGCATAGCCCTGCCGTCAGTGCGCCATCGCCTACAACAGCCACTCGGTTTCGAAGACGCCCAAAATGCCGATCTGCCAGGGCCATTCCCACAAGGGCAGACAATGCCGTAGAAGAGTGCCCCGCGCCGAAAGAATCAAAAGGGGACTCGGTTCTTTTAGGGAAACCACTCAACCCGCCGCGCTTTCTTTGCGTAGAAAACAGTGCGGCTCTATCCGTTACAATTTTATGGGCATACGCCTGATGTCCCACGTCCCAAACCAAGAGGTCTTCCGGCGTCTGAAGGACATAGTGCAGCGCAATGGTCAGCTCTACCACCCCCAACGACGACGCCATATGACCTGCCTTTTCATGGGTTTCTCTCACCATGAATTGTCTCACGCGCTGACAGGCTTCCGGAAGTTGATCCGCCAATAAGGAACGCAGCTCGCTGAGGGAATAGGGTGTAGGCTCTTTTATCGTCACACCGCTAAGGTACGCTTCTGGGCCTTTCGGACCTTTTGACGTTCCATTCGGTACAATTGCACAGGTACTAGTATCAACGTGAGAAAAGTGGCAAAGGTCAAGCCAAAAATGACCGTCCAGCTCAAAGGACCCCAGAACATGACCGTATCCCCTCCCACATAAATCTGCGGGTCGTTGTGCGTAATTAATGTGAAAAAGTTGATGTTCATTCCAATGGCCAGCGGAATCAGTCCCAAAACGGTTGTGATCGCTGTCAAAAGAACAGGGCGCAATCGGGTCGTGCCCGTGATGATCAAAATCTTAGAATACTCTTCCAAGGGAAGTACCTCTTCCTCTGCCATACCCTGCTTGATTTTATAGCGTGACACCAATTGACCGTAATAGTCCGCCAAGACGATAGCGTTGTTCACCACTACCCCCGCCAAAGAAATCAAACCAATCATGGTCATGATGATGACAAAATTCATTCGGAAAATGATCAATCCCAAGAATACACCGATCAAACTCAATCCCACAGTCACTATAATAATCAAGGGCACACGAGTGCTGTTGAATTGAGCCACTATGATCAAGAACACCAAGAAAATCGCCACCAACAAGGCTTTGGAAAGAAAACTCATCTCCTTGGCTTGCTCTTCTTGTTCTCCAGTAAACCGAACGCTGACACCCTCTGGCAAAGCGAAACCGGCCATTGCCGTTTTCACCTGCTTCAACGTCAAATTGGCATTGGCCCCCTCCGTCACACCGGAAAAGACCGTGATGACGCGCTCACCGTTTATCCGTTTTACAGAGCTAAACGTACTTGATTTTGTAGCCGTAGCGACGACAGAAACGGGCACTTGCTTGATGCGACCCGTCCCCGGATCCCGGAAAGTAATGCGTTGATTCAACAGATTATCCACATCGTATCTGTATTCGTCTTTCAATCGAAGATTGATGGGGTAATCGTCTTCTCCGTCTTTGAATCGATCGACTTCTTTACCGAAAAGTGCGGTGCGAATCGCCTCTCCTACCTGACCTGTGCTGATGCCCAAAGAGCGCGCTTTGGTTCGGTCGATTTCAATGGGCATTTCTGGTTTCCCCGCTTCCACGTCTAATTTCAATTCATCGATTCCCTGGATGCCTTGACTATTGATGTGACTTCTGGATTTTTGTGCAGCCGAAAGCACTTCCACGTATTCTTCTCCCGAAAATTCGATGTTGATGGGAGGGCCCACGGGAGGGCCAGCTGCATCTTTGTCTATAGAAATAATCGCTCCAGGAAATCCTTTTACTTCTGCCCGCAGCAAATCCAATACTTCGGCGCTGTGGACCTTATTCCCCTCCGCGTCGTTTCGGAAAGAAGTTTCCCGGAAAGCCACAATAATCTTGGCCTTGTTGGGAGTTTTTTCCGCCGTATTTCCCAATCGTGGATCGCCTGTTCCAGCACCCACTTGCGCGATGACAGACTCCACCATGAAATTGTATTTCTGGCCGTCTTTTTCGTACGCGTAACGGTCGATCAATTTCAAGACTTTGGCCTCCACTTGCTGTGTTAGGTCATTGGTTTCTTGAATGTCCGTTCCCATGGGAAGCTCAATGTAAATATTGGCCAAATTGGGTTGGTTTTCAGGGAAAAACACCACTTTCGGGGCAAATACAAACAACAGGGCCGCGCTGGCAAACAACAGGCCAATGGTGCCATAAAACACTTTGGCGTGGTTGTTCTTGCGCAAAGCACCTGCTACTACTCGACCATAAAACGTCTCCAGCTGAGGCAATTTTACCTCACGAAACCGTTCCGTGACATCGTGCAGCCACCCTACGTACAAGAGGATGAACACCCCCGAATAAAACATTAAATTGCCTATCGTATGTAAATAAATCTCTCCTTCCTCCACGGCGAAACCAAGCAAGTTCAGAGATAGTCCTACGGCGGTTAAGATCATTCCTCTACGAAGCCATTTTTTCCGCGGAATCTCCCCCTCTTTAATTTTCATGTATTGCGATGCCAAAGCGGGGTTTACAACCAAGGCAACAAACAGTGAAGAGGACAATACAATAACCAATGTGATAGGCAAGAACTTCATGAATTGTCCAATGATCCCTGGCCAAATAGCCAAAGGTAAAAAGGCCGCTACTGTGGTGGCGGTAGAGGAAATAATGGGAATGGCAATTTCGCCCGTTCCTTTTCGCGCAGCTGTTTTTAGGTCAAACCCGGCATCCGTAAATCGGTAAATATTTTCCACCACTACGATGCCATTATCTACCAGCATACCCAACGCCAGCACCAATCCAAACAATACCATGGTATTGAGCGTGACCCCCATAAATCCCAGGATGGCAAAACTCAACATCATGGATAAGGGAATGGCGATGCCCACAAAAAGAGCATTCCGTAGGCCCAAAAAGAACATCAAAACCAACACGACCAACAACACGCCAAAAATAATGGAGTTTTCCAGCTCGCTCAATTGATTGCGTGTGCGATCGGACTGATCATTGGTGGTGGAAACGGTTACGTCGAATGGCAAAACATTTGCTTGCGCTTCCCGCACAATGGCTTGTATTTTATCCGATACAGCGATTAAATTCTCGCCTCCTCTTTTGACAACATCCAAAGTGACCACGGGCTGGGTGAATTCGCGCGCAAAAGACTCCTTTTCGATTTCGCCAAATTCTATTTCAGCGATGTCTTTCAGATAGACCAAATTGTTTTTCTCACTCTTGACAATCAACTCGCCTAGTTCATCTATGTGCCGCATTTCACCAGAAATTCGAACATTTCTGCGCTCTCCTTGCATCAAAATATCTCCGCCAGAAATGGATAAATTTTCAGACTGGATGGCTTGCGCAATATCCCCGAAACTGATATTTAAGGCTTGCATTTCTTCCATATCCAATCGCACCGCCACTTCTCGTGCATCGACGCCGCGGATGTCCACTTTGCTGATTTCGGGGAGATCTTCAATTTTCGCTTCCAAATACCGCGCGTATTCATTCAACTGTGTGGGTGTGTATTCTCCCGATAGATTGATGTTTTGAATGGGCATCAATTCGGAAAACTTGAATTCAGTAACATTGGGTGCGGAGGGTAGGTCTTTGGGGAAATCAGCCGATGCCTTGGCTATGTCCACCTTGTCTTTTACTTTTTGCAGCGCTACCGATGGAGCAATACTGAAATCGAATTTTACTCTAATCGTACTGAATCCTTGAGAAGAGGTTGAGGTGATCTTATCTACTCCCGACAAGGATTTTACTTCTTTTTCAATAATCCGTGTAACCAACCTTTCCATATCCAACGGGGCATTCCCTGGATAAACAGTCGTAATAAAAACTTCGGGTTGATTTATTTCCGGAAATGTTTCCGCCGGCATTCCTCGGTAGGCAATCAATCCAATAATTAATATAATGATTGTCAGAACGGAAACCGTAATGCGGTTGTTTACGGCCCAGGTTGTTATGCCAAATTCAGGAACCAAATCTAGATTTGAATCGCTTTCTTGCGGATGCGTGTTATTCATGGCAATTGAGGAACTACGTTTTTCACTGTTTGACCTTCTTGCACATTTCTAGAGCCCTTGTCGATGATGATTTCTCCTTCTTTCAATCCTGATTTGATTTCTGTCACGTTGCCATTGTTTGTGCCCAATTCCACCTGCTTTCGCTCCACTAGACCAATGTCCTTTTTGACCGATCGATACACAAATACATAATTTTCTCCCTTCGCGTTTTGCTGAATCAAACGAGTCGGAATGCTCAAAACGTTATTAGCTTCATAATCCCTGATGCGGACTTTGGCCAACATGTTGGGTTTAAAGTCTCCCGACGGTAAAGTGATGTGTACTTGAAAGGTGCGGCTATCCGGATTGATAAACTCGCCTACTTGGATCACCTTGGCTTCCACTGTTTTGTTGAGTGTAGGGAAAAACAAATCCACATTTTGACCCTTATTCACCACCAAGGCATACGATTCCGGAATATTGGCGGTTACTGTGGCTTTTCCTGCACTTATCAATCGCGCCAAAGGCATTCCCGGAGAGGCAAATTCTCCCGTCTTGGCGGTGATATCGTCTACGGTGCCCGCAAAAGGCGCCTTGATTTGCGCCATATTCCATTGACTCAGCAATGTCTTGACGCGCTGCTCCAACAGCTCTTTGTTCGTCTTCGCTTGAAGGTATTGCACCTCAGATCCAATGCCTTGATTCCACAGGCGTTCTTGTTTTTCAAACAGTGTGGTTGCCATGGACAGGGATTTTTTCACTTCTTCCAGTGTGCTGCTGATGACCTGATGGTCCAATTGAATCAGAACCTGTCCCGCTGAAACACGGTCCCCTTCTTGTACCAACACCCGTTTGATCAGTCCCGGTGTTTCTGGTAATAAGTTCACCGAACGATCCGCCTCCACCTTGCCCAGCGATTCAAAAGAATGGACAAAGGACTCCGAAGAGATTTTTACCGTCGTTACAGCGGTCAATAACCGCGAACTATCCAATACGGCCAATTGGGCGTCGATTTCTTGTATGCGCTTGGCAACATTTTGTGAAATAGTTGACAATGAGTCACGTTCCGCCATCAAAAGACTGAGATCAGCGCTGTCCGACCCGCCTGAGCAAGCGACAAAAGTTGCTGCTATCACTAAAATAAATACTTTTTTCATGTTTACTTTTTCTCGAAAGTTGGATAATTGTACTTGCCTAAAAATTTCTCTAATGCTACGCGTTTATTCAGGGCTTGATTGGCCGCGTTCAATGTAGCAGTCACACTTTGTTGGTATTGATTTTCCGCTTGGGTAAATTCCTGGCTGGAGCTCACCCCCTCTTTGAATTTCACATACATCTTATCGCGTATGGATCGAGCCCATTGTTCGTTGCGGCGATAGGAAAAATACTGGTTCAGCGAAAATTGATATTCTGCGCGACTCATTTGGTACTGCATACTCAAGGCATCTTGGGTTTGGGCCATGAGAATATCCACTTCGCGCAATTTGATTTGCGCTTGTTTTACCCGTGAAATCCTTCTTCCGCTCGTGAACAAAGGCACGGAAGCGTTCATTCCCCAGCTACTGAATACTACGTTTCTAGCCGATGCAAAGTCTGGATTCCACACGTTGGCATTTTCGCTCACGAAGTTCTGATTCAAGCCGTATTGAAACTGTACACGGGGTAAAAAAGACATCTTTTCGTTTTGCATGGTCAGGATCGCCCCTTGACGCTGAACGGTCATATTGCGGTAATCCAAGTGATTTTTTACATCAAAGGGTGCAGAAAGCAACGCACTCCCCTCTTCGGTAAACAAGAGAAGTTGCTCCAGTCCATCCGTCAATACCAATTCCGTCGCTTGGGAAAGTCCCATTTGCAATTTGAGAAGCGCGTGGGTCACGCTTCGTTGATTGGCTAAAAACGCTGCCGAATTTTCTAGATTCCCCACCACTATGGCCAATTGATCCACATCGGATGATTCTATAAACCCCGCATCCTTCATTGCTTGCGCATCGGAGTGCAGCTGTTTTGTCAAGCGCAGATTTTCTTGAACGACCTTTTCGTTCCTCTCTGTCACAATGGCCAAATGATAGGCTTGCGCCACCGCTTCGCGCACCTCTAAGGTGGTTTTTTCATAGGCATTCTCTGCCGCTTTCTGAACCACTTGAGTGGCTAATAATCCTACAACATAGGATCCGTCGAAAACAAGTTGTTGAACCCCCAAAGACCCTATGGAATTGTATTTGGTGCCAAATTGCAGCTTGTCTATGACTCCATCCTGATTGATGTCAAAAAATTGCGCAGGCAAAGCAAGGTTGTCAGTATATCCTCCCGATGCCATCACTTGAGGCAATCCTGCAGAAATACTTTGCCACAGCATGTGTTTCGCAGACTGTAACTCGAGTTGGCCTACCCGAATGGAGGCATTGTTTGTGAGGGCGTAGTCCTGCGCCTGTTGTAGGCTGACTTCCATTTTTTGCGCTAAAGCAACCTCGATCCCAAGACAAAGGAAAACGGTGCTAAAGAAAAATCTATTCATAGCAGTAGAAATCAGATAAGAGTATAATTGTTTTGCATTAAAAATTGCCCCCCTTTTTCAGAGACAATGGACCGAACAAACGAATGCATTCCGTATTCCAGAAATTCAGGATTCGAAACCAAATGTTTGGGAAGTATTTCCATGTCGATGGCGGCCACCAGATGTAAATAATGATGCCAAACCACCTGTTCCACCGGCAAATCGTTTCTATAAAGTCCTTCGGAAATCCCGCGCTTTATGTTGGCCGTAACCTGTTTAATCACGAACTCTTTGCGGTGCTCCATTAGCCACTGATGCGTTTCTGGATAATACTTGCGCATGGCAAAAATCATGGCCGGTCCGTTGCTTTTCATGACTTCCAAAACAAAGGCATGAATTTTCATGATTTCATCCAATGCATTGTCACTCTTTCCTGTAATTTCTGCTATTCGCTGGGTGTTTTTCGTGAAAAATGCACGAACACTTTCATCCACAAGTTCTGTTTTGTTGGAAAAAAACTTGTAGAGTGTTTTTTTGGAAATGGCCAATTCACGACTCACGTCTTCCATAGTGCACGCGCGCAAACCACAGCGCTGAAATAGACACATGGCCTTTTCTGCAAGGCAAAATTTCGGGGAAGCCACCATGGGATAACGTGTTGAATTGGGGTGCAAAGATAGAGCACGTTCACATAGGAAACGTTTTATTGATAAAAATGTTTCCTAAGGAATAAAAGAGATGAAAAAGTTTCGGGAAGAATGTGCAAATTTGCACTATTCTCTAAGTCCATCATGAATTATGCCACAGCAGGCCATACGCGAACTTTTACGCACAGCACCCTCTGATCAAAAACACGCCGTCTCCGGTTGGGTTCGGACTTTTAGAAGCAATCGTTTCATTGCCTTGAACGATGGATCGTGCCTAGAGAATTTGCAGTGTGTGGTTGATTTTGATGCCATGGACGATGCTCTTCTGAAAAGAGTAACCACTTCTGCTTGCATTGAAGTGTCGGGTCGTTTGGTGCCCTCGGTTGGCAAAGGACAATCTGTTGAATTATTGGTAGAATCCTTGATTCTCCTAGGTGATTCCAATCCTGAAGAATACCCGCTGCAACCCAAAAAGCATTCCTTGGAGTTCTTGCGGGAAATTGCTCACTTGCGTATGCGGACCAACACCTTTGGCGCCGTCATGCGCGTTCGACACCACGCGGCCTTCGCTGTTCATCGTTTCTTTAATGAAAGTGGATTTTTTTACCTCCACACCCCCATCATTACCGCATCCGATGCGGAGGGCGCAGGAGAATTGTTTCGAGTCACTACGCTACCGGCTCAAAACCCTCCGCTGACAGAAAACGGAGACGTCGATTTTGGACAAGACTTTTTCTCTAACGCGACCAATTTAACGGTGAGCGGACAGCTCGAGGGTGAATTAGGGGCCATGGCCTTGGGAAAAGTGTACACCTTCGGGCCTACTTTCCGTGCGGAAAACTCCAACACCACCCGACATTTGGCGGAATTTTGGATGATAGAGCCCGAAATGGCTTTTTATGATTTGTCCATGAACATGGATTTGGCAGAGGAATTCTGCAAATCCATCATTGCCTATGTTTTACAGCATGCAAAAGAAGACCTGG
Organism: Owenweeksia hongkongensis DSM 17368; assembly: GCA_945907425.1. Taxonomy (GTDB): domain Bacteria; phylum Bacteroidota; class Bacteroidia; order Flavobacteriales; family Schleiferiaceae; genus CAMDTE01. Next base: position 9,922 of record CAMDTE010000040.1, read on the forward strand.
CTTTTTTAGATCAACGATTGACGGAAGAAGAAAGTCTAAAACCCAAAGAACAACGCGCAGAACAGGGTCTTTTGGAAAAATTACAGTTTGTTTTGGAAAATCCCTTCGTTCGATTGACCTACACAGAGGCCATTGCTATTCTCAAAGCGTCCAAACCCAATCAAAAAGGGCAATTCAAATACCCTGTGGATGCCTGGGGCATTGACTTGCAATCGGAACACGAACGGTATTTAGTAGAAAAGCACTTCAAGGCACCCGTCATCTTGTTCGATTACCCGGCGAACATCAAAGCCTTTTACATGCGCCTCAACGAGGACGGAAAAACAGTTCGTGCCATGGATGTGCTTTTCCCTGGTATCGGGGAAATCGTCGGTGGGAGTCAACGAGAAGAGCGACACGATGTACTGGTGGAAAAAATGAAGGCCGTGGGCATTGACCCAGCGCACTTGTCCTGGTATTTAGATACGCGCAAATTTGGAACCTGTATTCACTCCGGATTTGGCTTGGGATTTGAGCGCATGGTGCAATTTGTCACCGGCATGGGCAACATCAGAGATGTTATTCCGTTTCCTAGAACACCCGGAAAAGCGGAATTTTAATGCTTCACCAATCCCTTCACCAGAAGCTCCAGCAAAAGCTGAGTCCACAGCAAATTCAGTTGATGAAGCTGATTCAGCTGCAAACGCAGGCCCTGGAGGC
>CAMDTE010000041.1 GCA_945907425.1 Owenweeksia hongkongensis DSM 17368
ACGCGCCAGTCGTGGTTGTCCCCTTTTTTGAAATCAGAGGGTTTTCCCCAATTGCTCACGGGCGAAGTGTGTATATAAGGAATGGTAGGCGCTCCCTTGTGCAAAAGGGCAGGGAAATCTCGATAAAACAACTGGACATGGTCTTGCCATTGTTTCGCTGAGTCTTCCGGTGACATGGCGTATTTTTCTTGCCAACCCCAGTGTTTCCAGGCGATATCAATTTCGTTATTGCCGCAAAACAATACGACCGACGGATGGTGACCGCAACGCCGAGCGTGAAAATCTACCTCGGCCAGCATTTCTTCGTAAACAGGACCCGCGGCTGGATAGGTGGATCCAGAGAAAGCCAAATCGATCCATACCATCAGGCCCAAGGAGTCCGTGAGACGCAATAGGCTGGACGAAGGATAATAACCCCCGCCCCAAAATCGGACAGTATTGCCTCCGGCTCGGTACATCTCCGTTAAGCGCTGCCGTAACATCGGCTCTTGCTGGGGAGTATAAATAGCGTTCACTCCCGCTGCATAGACGGGTTTTTCATTGATTTTTACATACAAAGGGCTTTGTCCGTTAGTGGTGTCCCATCCCACAGAACGGCGTGCCCAAGACCATCGTTGGCGAAAGGATTCTCCGCCCGGCGCCGAAGCGAAAAAAAACGCCGAATGCACGACGGGGAGAGAGGGCGGACGTCCTCCGGCTGGACGGGGCTCCCACCATCCTGCCGAAGCCACCGACAAGGCCAAACGAAGCGGCACTGTGTCCCCTTCTTGAACCCTTACCTCTTGGCTCATCACCAGATGATTCCACGACCACGACAAACGAACAGATTCCTCCGTGGTGGAAAGCCATTGACCTTCCAACACAACCGAGTCTTGCTGTGTGCCCGTGAGCGTTACTTTGGGGAAGAGCAGATGGCCCGCCGACAGACGTTCCGCAGTCAATCCCTCCGGGTGAACCGCTAGCGAAGGCCGCGCAATATCCCATCCAAAATCCATAGGAGCTCTTCGAATCCATGGCGAGGATTGCGAGGGATCATTGTCTACAGGATACGATTGATTTACTCCTTGTTTGCGTTGTTGTGCCCATGCGATAGGATCCACAAAATGGATGGCAAGGGAATCGTTGGTAGAAGCGCCTGACAAAATCCATTCTTGTGTGGAAAGTGTCCCAGGAACCCATCCCAGGGTATCCCATGCATTGTTTCCCGCTCTTTTTCTTAGTAGCCACGCATTGCCCACATTTTCTGTTCGTACAAGCGCCCAGAAAGGTGCTTTTTCCGGCCCTTGCGCCACAGCGAGTAACGCAGACAGGGCAACAACAAAAGGACTCATGCGGAGAAAAGGGCTAGCAATTTCCGTACTTCTTCTTCGTCAGGCAAGGGGACGTCGTGGGTGTAACTCAGGGCTGAAAGAGCTGCGCTGTGCAATTGGGTGGCCCCTGCGGATAGATAGGAAGGCGCATTGTGCGCTCTGATTCCTCCTCCCGGTAAAATTTCTATGCGCTGTTTTGCCGTTTTGTACAAAGCGCTCAGTTCCTCCAGAGATCGGGCCCCTCGTCCCGTTAAAATGCGTTGAAATCCTGCGGCAATGGCATCCTCAAGCCCTTGGTTCATCTCCTCGATTTCGTCAAAGGCTCGGTGTAAAACGCACGGCACTCCGTGTGCCCTTTGAACCAAAGAACGGCATGGTTCTATTGCCAACCTTTGGTCCGGTGTCAGCCCTCCAAACACAAAAAAATCAATCCCTAAATTCAGGCGATCGTTCATTTCCTTGTGCATCTCACGCCAATCCTCATCGGACAGAACGAAACTGCCTCCGTAAGGACGGATCATCACACCTAAAATTCCCTTGTACAGGTTGCGAACCGCAACTATGTCTTTTACCGTTGGCGTGGTCCCTCCTTCCATAGCGTTGGCGCACAGTTCCATTCGAGGAACATTCCATTGGGCGCACATCTTAGCGGCGTCCGGATGAAAACACGCGATTTCTACCACTACTCTTTGGATGAAAAAAGCCATGCCAGGGAAGCACTGTACAAAACGCCCATGGAGACGTTGCCTGTCAGAGTGAATACCACCGTCGATGACAGATTATAAAACGCTTCTGCCGCTTGAACACTGGAAAAGTGGCCCTGTTCCATGGCATAGGTGATCATGTTTGAAAAAAAAGAGGGATGAATGTGTGTGAAATACAACCAGAGCAGGGGTCCTATGACGGCAGTAGACACCGCTGTCGCTACAAGACCGAATTGAAATTGCCTCGCAAACGTAGCTTCCTTCTTTCCCATTTTTTTGTTTTGATACACTCCCCATACCCACAAAATAGTCCAGGGGAGGATGCTGAGATGGGTGTACACTCCGTAATCTGCTATGTTCTTTGTGTGCCACCCCAAACCCAATTCCAGAAATAACCAGAGGAGATGAAGTGCGGAAAGACTCAGTCCAAAAATCAGTGCGTTTTTCATGCGTGTGTCGTAAATTTATATCTGCTGTACAGGCATACATAATTACAACATTCACATCGTTCCCTATGCATTGGTCAATGAAATTAGCGTGGATCTTGGTGGCTACGATTGGAATGATAGGGACCGTAGTGATGGGCGCATACACCTACGCCGGCGGATTTCAATCGTTGACCGTAGATACCCTGGAAACAACGAGTCAACCGATGGCGGGACTGTATTATAGAGGAGGGTACGAAACGATGGTTCCCACCTTTGAAAAAGCCAATCTCCTACTGGACTCTCTGGGTACCGCAAAAGCTCCTGGTTTGGCCTGGTTTTTTGACGATCCCAAAACGGTAGCCAAACAAGAATGCAGAGGTTTTTACGGGCGCGCATTGACGCAAACCCTAGATTCTGCTGCTCTCTTTTCACTGCGGGCTAGCGGTTTGCATTTGGACACCCTGCCGGGAGGAAAAGCCCTGGTCGTCGTCTACCGAGCATCCAACACACTAGCGTATAGGGTGGGCCCCTTGCTTGCTTATCCGCTTTTGGAAAAAGCCATTCGGGAAGCCCACTACGATGCGCCCCTCGCTGTCTATGAAAAATACGACGAGGAAAAAGGAGTGACCTATTATACGGCTGTCTTGGGAAATGAAAACTCTGAAAAGTAATTTTCAACATTTCGCCTTGTACGGGGCGGTTTGCGGAGCGGTTTTTGGCAGCATCCTGAGCGCTCAGGGGCAGAACAAGATCTCGTGGAGTGGAACTATGGATGTGTACGGTGGACTCTCCAATACTATGGCCCATGAAATGCCGTATATGCGCAGTTCCGCGCGACTCAATGAATTCACCCTCAACCTGGCGGCTGTGGATTTTCGGTACCAAGCCACGCGGGCCCGAAGTCGCATTGTGCCTGGGGTGGGGACCTTTATTCATCCCGACAAAGCCTTCTCCAGCGTGGGTTTTCTGGAAGCAACGGTTGGGATTCGGGTGCTGAAAAAGAAACCTTGGTGGGTGGATATGGGAATTTTGACCTCTCCTTTGACCCCCGAGACTGCCTTTTCCAAAGACCGTTCGATGTACACCCGATCCCTTTCATCGGAATGCGTTCCCACTACTTTTCGAGGAATAAAACTTTCTGTCCCTCTTTCCGAAAAATGGTCCAGCTCTTTTTATGTTGTGGAGGGTTGGCAACAAGACGAGAATCAAGCTTTTTCCTGGGCGCTGATGTCTCGATGGGAATGGAAACCAACAGATAAATGGGATTTTCATGCCACGGGTTACACGGGGGTCGAGTCTGTTTTAGGCGGAGGAAATAGAGGTCGACGGTGGTTTTTGGATATTCACTCGCAATACAAAGGAGAGGGAAAATGGTCTTCTTCATCCGATGTGTATTGGGGAAGACAATTCATTCAAGGATTTGCCGGACCGCTTCCCTTGGATTGGTCGCAGGCAAACACATCCGTTGAGTACGCGTTCCATCCCAAGGCTTCAGTGGCCGGACGTTTGGAATGGATGTCTGACCCACACCATCTCGTTACTTCTTATGTGCAAGGTTATCCTGGGTTTCGCACGGGCAGCGCCGGGCTTTGTTTGAATGCCCGATGGGTTGCTCGCACTCTTTTGCGCGCCGATTTCCGCGTTTTTTATGCGCAGAACGATTCGTATCCCGCCCCGGGCTTAGGAAAACTGGCCACTTGGGCTACACTGAGCTTGACCGTTTGGTAAAAAAGGCACCCTGCGGGTGCCTTTTTTACAAAGTGGTGCGAAACGTAACTCGAAAATTTCTTCCCGGTGCGGAAACCCCAGAGGCAAAATACCGGTAGTTGACATCCGTTGCATTGTCCAACGCCAACTGCAAATCCACTCCTTTTTGCAAGGTGTAATTCAATCGCACATTGTACGTTGTCCAACCTGGCATGCCGTCAGGAGTGGCGTACATCTCATTGTCTTCTGAGCACAAACGGTACTCCTCGATAGGCTTGAACTGCGCGTATTGCATCCATACCTCCATTTGCCATTTCCCTTGGGTATAACGCAAAGTACTCATGCCGTACCCTGGCGGGATGTGGTCCAAATAATCTGTAGAGCCATCGGAGGCCTGAAATCGACCCTGCGTAAGGGTGTACTGACTCGTGCATTCCATGGAACGAGACAAGGGGATACGGATTCTGCCAAAGGCTCCTTGCACTTGCGCGTTGTCAATGTTTTGCATGGCGAACACGGCAACCCGCGTGCCATTGTAATCGATGCTATCCTGCCCGTTCCATTGAAACGGTGCCAATCCCAGGGCCCGTGTTAAAATCGTTCGGTAAGCGCCCACCTCCCAAGAAACGCCTTTGGCCGACTGACCATTGGCCTTCACTTCCCATTGCATGGATTCTTCGGGTAACAGCGATGTATTCGGCACGATCAATCGCTCTTGGGAACTTTCAAAGACGCGGGATAAATCATCTACATTCGGCGCTCTGAAGGCGGTAGAAATACTCCCGATCAAACGAACTCTTTTATGGAACTCCCGTGCCACGCCCACATTCCAATTGACGGCCTCGTGCGCTTGTTCGGCTGTTGAAAAAGGAACGGAGAAAACGCTCGTGTCACTAAACAACACTTTTAAAGCGGTGGCATTCCATCGAATACCCCCCGTCGCCGACCATTTTTTATTTTCGCTAAAGATTCTATTTTGAATAAAACCCCCAGCACTGTGCATCGTGCTTCCCCCGTCTGGATACCGTGTTTCAGCTGGAACATCCGGTTGCGATCCGTCTTTGTACGAAAACACGGCTTGCGAATGAACTGCATTAGTCGCTGCATCCCATCCGTAATTCCAATGAAAAATGCCCAGCGTCTTGGCAATATCCATGGATACGGAAACCACGTCTACGTGCTCTCTTTGCGATTTGAGTCGTGGTGAATACAGTTTTCTGGTGTTTCTGCTTTCATCAAATCCTTGGTACGCGATCGTAAAGGCAGTTCTATCCACAAACCATGTCTTCCTCGTCCTTTCTGATCGATAACTGATCAAGGAACGACGCTCTGGCCCATAATACCATTCCGCATAAATAGGCACTCCTGTACCCCCTCTTTCCGACAATCGATCGTACCGAGGAACATTTCCCGTGGTGGACAGCTGGAGGTTGATCCCCTGTTTTCGTCGAGCATGGGATTGCCACAAGAATTTTTGAATGACATCTATTTGCTGGTATCCCGTCCCGATTTGCATTTCTGGATCCGCGTTCGTCAGTACCGTATCCCGGCCATTGTGGACACCGGCATAATTCAGCAATTGCCCAAATCCATCGTACCCGTGCAAACGACGTTCACCTTGTCGAATGTTTCCGTAATCACTTCTGGAGATGCTAGAAAATCCAGCCCATTTTTTACCTCCATAGGAAGCATCGGCATGCAACACAAGATCTCCAACAACGGAACCAGCGCGGATCAACGTGTTGGTTTCCTCTTTTCCAATTTCTGGTCTTTTGGTTACGAAGTGCATGGTTCCGCCCATGGCATCTGAGCCGTACAATACAGAAGTGGGTCCATAAATAATCTCTACTCTTTCCAGCGCATTGGCGTCTATACGCATTGCGTTTTGCAAATGGCCTCCTCTAAAAATAGCATTGTTCATCCGCACTCCGTCTACCACAATGACCACTTTGTTGCTTTCAAATCCTCTCAGGATGGGGGATCCTCCTCCCCCCAAGCTTTTTTGAACAAAAGCAGCTCCTGAGGCAATGAGAATATCGGCCGTAGAGGATCCATTGATTTGCTTTAATTTCTTTTCTCCAACCACTGTCATGGTAGGACGTACAGGAGATGACGGACTCAAAAAACGCGTTTCCGACACCGTTACTTCCCAAAGAACAGACGGTACGGAAGGATTGACCTGTGCCGTTGCCGACATCGCCCATCCCAAACACGCTAAAAACAGCCCGCCCAGAGGAGAAAAACCTAATAAAATAAGTGCTTTTCGTAACATGAGAGCGGTAAAAATAAGATAATTTTGCAACCACAATGACACACGCTCTCGTATCAACTGGTCTTGATCATTTGCCTTTCCCAACGGTGGTTATCATCGGAGGGGGATTTGCAGGAATTACTCTTGTGCAAAAATTAGTCCACAAACCATTGAAAGTTATTTTAATTGATAGAAACAACTTTCACACCTTTCAACCGCTGTTGTACCAAGTAGCCACGGGCAGTTTGGCTCCGGATAATATTGGTTTTCCTTTTCGGAGGAAAATTTCTAACATGTCCAATGTGGCTTTTCGGAAGGCAGAAGTAGAATCGATTGATCCGCAAGAGAAAACAGTGATCACCTCCAAAGGTGTGTTTTCTTACGATTATTTGGTTTTGGCCACCGGGTCCAAAACCAATTTTTACGGGAATTCCCAGCTGGAAAAAAATGCCATGCAGTTGAAGTCCATTTCCCAGGCCTTGGATATTCGAAGTGCGTTTTTACAAGAGTTTGAGAACGCTATGTATCTCCAAGATAACGAGCGTATGGCTGCGCTCAATTTCGTGGTAGTGGGGGGTGGGCCAACAGGCGTTGAGGTTTCCGGAGCATTGGCTGAAATAAGAAAGAATATTCTGACGCAAGAATACAAGGAGGTGGGAGTACAGCAAATGCACATCACCTTGATTGAGGCAGGTCCGCGCGTATTGTCTGGTTTTTCCGAAAAATCTTCTGAAGTGGCCACGGAGTACCTGGAAGAAATGGGTGTTCGTGTGATGGTCAACCACCGGGTCAAGAAATACAATGGAGAAAAATTGGTCCTGGAAGACGGAAGCGAACTATTGACCAAGACGGTCATTTGGTCCGCTGGTGTTATGGGAGGGGCTGTGGAGGGATTTCCGAAAGAGACCTACACGAAAAACAATCGATTGTCAACAGATGCTTATTTGCGCGTCAAGGGCGTACAAGACATTTTTGCTATGGGCGACGTGGCCTCCGTGGACACGGAGCCGACTGGCCATCCCATGATCGCTCCAGTGGCTATTCAACAAGCGCATTGGCTGTCTCTTTACTTTCAGTCTTTGGTACAATCCCAATCCATTGCACCTTTTGTTTTCCATGACAAAGGCTCCATGGCCACGATTGGCCGCAACAAGGCGGTAGTAGAATTTGGCCCCTTGCGTTTTCAAGGACTGGTGGCCTGGTATATCTGGATGTTTGTTCATTTGGTTTCACTCATTGGATTTAAAAACAGATTGGTTGTTTTGTTTCATTGGGCGATGAAGTACTTCTCGTACAAAAACGTGATTCACCTCATTGTTCGTCCCTACGATCAGAAAAAATCCCTCTAAAGCAATTAGTGTACCTTTGCCGCCACTAATGACATTCAAAGAACTAGGTCTTGCTGCGCCCTTGTTGGACGCCTTGACCCGTGAGGGGTACGAAACCCCAACCCCCATACAAGCACAATCCATTCCCGCCGCTTTGGCAGGACGTGATATCCTCGGAACGGCACAAACCGGTACGGGCAAAACCGCTGCGTTTTCGTTGCCCATTTTGCAGCACTTGATGCCTGTAGCGGGCTCCCAGGGCTCTCGGCCCATTCGGGCGTTGATCCTCACTCCTACCCGCGAATTGGCCTTACAAATAGACGAGAGTCTAGAGTCTTACGGACACCACCTGAAAGTGCGCCACTGTGTTATTTTTGGAGGTGTTGGACAGAAACCGCAGGTGGATGCCCTCAAAAGAGGAGCAGATATTGTCACCGCAACGCCCGGTCGGTTTTTGGACTTGATGGGTCAAGGGTACATCGACCTTCGTCACGTCACTCATTTTGTATTGGACGAGGCGGACCGGATGTTGGACATGGGCTTTATTCACGATGTGAAAAAAATCATTGCAAAACTTCCGACCAAACGGCAAACCCTATTCTTTTCGGCCACTATGCCTGGGGAGGTCGTGAAATTGTCTGATCTTCTTTTACACCAACCCATACGAGTCTCCGTCGCTCCGGTTTCTACCACGGCGGAAAAAGTAACCCAGCGGGTATACAAAGTGGATCAAAAAGGCAAACGCTTTTTGCTTCGCCACCTTTTGGAGGGAACATCGCAAGAGATTCCTTCTGTTTTGGTCTTTACGCGGACCAAGCACGGCGCAGACAAGGTGGTAAAAGATTTGGTGCGGTGGAATATCACCGCCCAAGCTATTCACGGAAACAAAAGTCAAAATGCTCGGCAATTGGCACTGTCCAATTTTAAGAGCAGGATTACCCGTGTATTGGTAGCCACAGATATCGCCGCGCGCGGAATCGACATCGACGAACTCACCCATGTGATCAATTTCGAAATCCCCAACATCCCTGAAACCTATGTTCACCGCATCGGAAGAACGGGTCGGGCTGGAAATAGCGGAGTGGCCTGGTCCTTTGTGGATAGGGAAGAACTTCCTTTTTTGCGCGATATTCAAAAGTTGATCCGAATGGACATCACAGAGGAACGCAATCATCCTTTTCCTCCCGGAGCCGTATTGCCCGAGGGGCCCAAAGAGGAACCGCGCCCTCCGAGACAACCCAGAGGTCCGGGAAAACCCAAAGGATTGGGTGCTGGCACAAAACCAGAAAACCAATCCTCTAAAAAGAAATCCAAAAAACCCTTTTGGAATAAATAAATTTGATCATGCATCCTTTGTTTTCCGTTCGACCGTTTGAACACCCAGAGGAAGTCCCTTTCATGGTTTTTGCCGATGCGGAAGGAGACATCATGGAGCATGAATCGTGGAAATGCGTTGGCCGCACAGGGAATGCTGTTGTCGCTCTTCAGCCCTCCGATTTTATTCCTCTTCCAGACGGCAGTGAGTTTTTCTTTCTTCCGGGACGATTGCCCAAAGGGCTCAATCCCTCATCGGGGAAAATTGAGGTGTACGAGGGAACGAGCGCTGTAGCCGCCTTTATCAGCCCCGCACACACGCAAACGTATTTGAGTGCCTACGAAAAAAGAGGCCCTTCGCCCATTCTGCCATTGTACGCTTATACCGCTATCGGCTGGTTGGATGGTCGTTTTTGGGTTACCGCGGAGAGAGTAGATCCTGATTTGCGGCAAGACGTCAGTCAATTTCATCAGCCCTTGGTAGACAAGGAGATAAAAGCCATAAAAAAGCTCTTTCCAAACAATCGTTTGATCACCCATTTGGCAGATCATTGCAGTACGGAATACAGCTGTCGCGCGGCCCAGAATTTCTTTTTGAATCGATGGGAATGTCCTATTCCTGCTTCGCCTGCCTGCAATGCTACGTGTTTGGGATGCATTAGTCTTCAACCCGATGACACAGATGTGCACAGTGCCCATTTTCGTTTAAAATTTATTCCCACACCGGAGGAAATAGAAGAAATGGCCTTGCACCACCTAGCGACGGCCCCTTATCCGGTCGTCTCTTTTGGGCAAGGATGCGAAGGCGAGCCACTGCTCGTGTGGGAAACGTTGGTAGAGGGGATTCGTCGTATTCGCTCCAAAACGGACAAGGGCATCATCAATATCAACACCAATGGTTCCAAACCCGATGCGGTTCGGGCCTTGTGTGAAGCGGGACTTCAAAGCATTCGTGTCAGCATGAATTCGGCACAAAAGGACTGGTACAACGCGTACTATTTGCCCCGAAATTATTCCTTTGAAGCCTTGGCGGAAAGCCTGAAAGTGGTGCGCTCCTTTGGGGGTTGGGCAAGCATCAATTACTTTGTATTCCCAGGGGTGTCCGATGCTCACAAAGAGTGGGATGCTCTCCAGCGCCTTATTGAGGAAACCGATTTGAACATGATCCAATGGAGAAATTTTAATATTGATCCGGATTGGTATTTTAAAAAGACCCGATTGCAGCCTGAACCGAACGCCATGGGCGTTAGTACTTTGCTGCAAAAAGTTCGTGAAC
>CAMDTE010000042.1 GCA_945907425.1 Owenweeksia hongkongensis DSM 17368
ATACGAAACCAGCTGATAATCTCTGCTTTTACAAACACAATACCAAAGGCAATGCCCACAAGGGTGTATTTGAGGTTGTACCAAAAGGGGTGAACGATTTCCGTTTCATTGGTACACATGGCGTCTTGGTGACGCACATCCCTAGATTGTTTATTTTCCATTACGATAAAAATTTAAATAGAATAGGCATGATAACGTTGGCAGAAAAGAAACCTCCGGCCATAAAACAACAGGTCGCGATCAGGGAGGGCATTTGCAAAGTAGACAAGCCCATGATGGCGTGTCCGCTGGTACAACCACCTGCATATCGCGTTCCAAAACCCACCAAAAAACCACCCACCACAAAAAAGAAAAACCCTTTGAGTGTGAAAATGTTCTCTAAAGAAAATAGTTGCACAGGCAGCATTTGGCTGAAGTCTGTGATTCCGTATTCTGTGAGAGCCGCTTTGGTGCTTTCCGCTACCACTACATCGTTGGGGTTGCTCAGAAACTGAGTGGCGATCATGCCGCCCAAAAGAACTCCGCCAACAAAAAACAAATTCCAAATTTCTTTTTTCCATTCGTACTTAAAAAATGGAATATTGGCAGGTAGGCAAATAGCGCACAAATGCCGAAAAGAAGAAGAGATTCCAAACTTCTTATTGCCAATAAGCAATAAAATTGGGACGGTCAAGCCAATGAGCGTTCCTGCGAAGGCCCAATGCCAGGGTTGTTTTATTAATTCCAACATAGTCATAAAAATTAACGGTTAATAAATTGATTGACATTTTGCCAAGGACCGCCATTGGTCACGTTAGTGAGTCCATTTCGTTCCAGAATGGATTTGGCTTGACCACTCCGTGCTCCGCTTCGGCAAAACACGATGATGTGGTTTTTCCCTTCGCATTTCTTTAATTGGCTTTGCAGCTTGTCCAAAGGAATATTGACAGCGCCTTTCACGGTTCCGCTCGCAAATTCTTGTGGAGATCGAACGTCCACCAAATAGGCGCCTTCCTGAATCAGAGCAGCCAGGTCCACGCGTTGGTTTTCACCGAAGATATTTTTTAAGAATCCAAACATAAAGGTCAATAGTTAGGGGTTAGTTAGTCTACTTGGAGTGGAGTAACGCATTAGCTAAAGGTGTAGTCTACACCGGTTACTTGAGAAAGTAAGGTGCTTGGGCCATCTAAAATTATTGCATTTTTTTCAGGCGTAGGCGTAACTGGAGAATTGATTTTCAAATAATTACGCATAACAAGGTGCAAAGTTTCCTTGGTGTTTTTTGCGTGTGTTACGCCTTTTAATCTACAAAGCACATCTTCCGGATCGCCGTCTCGTTCGCAAGCCAAAATAGAATATTCTTTGGCGGGATCCATAGGAACCCCTTTGACGGTTAATTTTTGAACGCGCTCACCCATTTCGGCAAAAGCATGAAACGATAATTCCATCCCTTTGAACTTTACCACCCAGCCTCCGAGCCTTTTCGAGGCGTCTTTAGCGAATACATTGTTCAATTCTTTTTCCAGCCATTCACGCAATTGTTGCCCGGTAGCAACCGCTGTTCTTACGACGCTGTCCACGGGAAGCATGTCAAAAATGAAACCGTTGGTGATGGGGATATTCCCGGTTTCATCGGCGGTAGATCGTGGCGGGCAGAAACGGAATCCGTTGCTGAGAACGATATCGACTTCTGGAAATTTCCAATGCAAAGCATTGACAATCAGCGTGTCGATGGGATTTTCTACAACAAAATACCGATAGAGAGGAATAGTGCTATACCCCACAACGGTAGAAATGTCTGATCGGAAGGCGGATTCGTTTTCCGTCAATAATTTTTCCATCGAGGCATCGGGCGTCACTTCCTCTGCGCTCACTTCCAACAATTCATAAGAATCGTGGATTACTTTTCCGTCTTGGATGGTCAAATCCAATTTGCCGATAAAACTACCAAAAGCACCTGGCTCCACGACTTTGGCGTATTGACATACAATGGGTTTGCGAATCCTTTCGTGTGTATCCCCTCCCAAAATATAATCTACTCCTTCACATTCGGGCAAATTGGCCAATGCAATTTGCTGGGATAAACCCAGGTGCGACAACAAAACCACAAAGCTGCACTGCTCCTGATTTTTTAAAACATCAATGTAATGCGCAAGATTTTCCTCTGGTTTTGCATAGAGAATGCCTTTGCTGTAATTCGGACTTTGCCGAACGGGGACGAAGGGATCCGTATACCCCAGAAGACCAATTTTCGCACCGGCAACAGTCCAAACATGGTACGGTTGAAATATCAACTCACCCCGCTTTCCGTTGCCGAGGTCGTGGTACATATTGGCGCAGATTTTGGGAGCGTGTAGGCTGCCCAATAGTGTTTGCATTTTCTTTTTTCCGTAAATCACTTCCCAGTTCCCAGGCAGGTACAGATTGTAATTCAGCGCATTGAGGATGGGAACAAAGGCATCCCCTGCCGTTTTTACACTGAGTTCACTTCCTTGGAACATGTCTCCTGTGTCAATAACAAACGTGTTGCTGTTTTTCTTTTTCAAATCGTTGAGGAGGGTCGCGATCCGCGAGTAACCACCCGTTTTGCGGAACACAATTTTTTCATTTTCCCAAAACAATTCGTCGTGGGGATGAATTTGGCAATGCACATCGGTTGTTTGCAACAAACTGATGACCGTTGATTTTTTCCCGTCTTTTCCGATGGATTCAACGACTCCCGCCTGAGAATTTTGGTCCTTGACGAAAACAGTCAGCGGGGTGGCAACGGCCGCGCCTAGGCCTATCCACCCTATATTTTTTAAAAAATCTCTTCTATTGTTGTCTTCCATAGTTTGTTCTTTTAAAATCCCCCTTTGATATAAGACCAGCCCATTTCTTGCTTTTCTACGATTTCTGCAATGCCCGCTTTCACGTATTCAATGTAGGTATTGTCAAAAGCGTCCTTGCTTATTTTTCTATTTTTCAGCGTGTTTTCACAAACAACAAACCGAATGCCCTGCGCGTGCAATGCTTGAAGTCGCTGGGTGTATTTCGTATTTTTTATCATCACTAATTCCAATCCTTGATTGTAAATCACGACTTCCATTTGCGCATCGGGCCAATGGCTCGTTAGATTTTCCAACTGTTTTACAAAAGCCTTTTGCTGCAACGTGTCGTTTGCATTGGTAAATTGAAACACTATTTTGTGCGGTGCGGATTGCGCCAGCAGACTTTGTGCTGCAAGGAGCATTACAACGAAGAAAAAGAAGGGGAATTTTTTCATGGGTGTATTTTATTTTGAAGAGTTCAGTTTCTGAGCGTCTTTGATAGGCTGAAAGGCTCCAAACTTGTGTTGCTTTTCAGAAAAAGCATCGGCGTAGGGACCAAAGGGATGATCCACAGGCTTTTCCTCCAATTGGGGCCAGTCCTTACTGAGATCTTTGCTAGGACGCGGCTGAGAGTTGACAAATGCGGCAATATCCCACGATTCTTCATCGGTTAGCAAAGGAGAAAGAAAAGTAGCGCCTTGTGGCATATTGTATTTGATAAAACCGGCCATTCGGCTCAATCGGTACAATCCGGCCCCATGGTTATACGAATTCTTGCCCCACAAAGGAGGATAAGTATATTCTATTTTGTCTGTTGCCAACAAACCTTGACCATTGCTTTGATGGCAGCTTTGGCACTTTTCTATATACAACTTCTTCCCTTTGGTGGGGTCCGCAGCCCTACTCAAGAAAGGAAGTTCAAAAATTCCCGACCCTTTGGGTTTTTCTCCTTTGGTGACATCGCTTCCGATGAATTCTATATACGCTTTGATGGCTTGCATCTCCTTACTTTGAAGGGCCAGCGGCTCTCCATTTAGACTCCTTTCAAAACAGTCATTGATTCGTTTGTATATATCCTCTTCGGCGCCACTACGCGCCCTGTACTTAGGATACGTGCTGTGTACAGCGCCGTAGTTATTACCCCACGCTTTTGTCCCCGCCTCGGCATGGCAGTTTTGACAATTCATCCCGTTGGACCTTTGCGACACGCTTCCCTTAGGACCCACATAGCGGGCGGTATGCACAATCAATTCTTTACCGTAGGCAACTTGGGCAGCCAAGGCATCATCGGTGATGGAGGATGTTTCTTTGGGAGTCCACAGAGCCAAGGCGGCGGCTTTGGAGGCGTTCTCTTTCTTCCAATTTTCAAGCTGCAGTTTGTATGCCGCTTCTGCGGCCACTTCCTGCTTCGATGAAACAAACCAATGCTTGATATCGGGTTTATAAACGATAATGAGTAGAAGGGTAAAATTGGTCAACAGTAAGAAAAGCATCAATCGGAGCAACCGATCAATGACGCGCTGTAAATGCTGTTGTTTTTTTTCTTTGTTTTCCATTTCAAAGGATTATTTCCAAAGCGTTTCTTTCAAAATAATGTATATCCCCATGATCAGAACAAACCATCCAAAAGCAGGTTTTAATTTTGCGCCCTCTATTTTCTTGGAAAGGAGGGTTCCTATAAAAATACCCACAATAGCGAAGAGGGAAACAGAGAGGAGCAATACCCAATCCATGCGAGTTTCCGGACTTTCGCCCAGAAAACCAATCAATGATTTGGCCGCGATGATAACCAATGAGGTCCCTACCGCCTCTTTCATTGGCAGCTTAGAAAGAATGACCAAGGCAGGAATGATTAAAAACCCGCCTCCTGCACCTACCAGACCCGTAAGGACACCCACAACAGCACCCTCCAACAAAATGAGGGGATAATGGAAGGTTTGACCCTCTGAATCATCGGTCGCTTTGGAAGGACTCTTTTGAATCATGCTATAGGATGCAGCGATCATCAATAGGGCGAACAAAAGCATCAACAGTATACTTTTGGTAACGACAAAGGTGCCCACTGTCATCACTTCTGTTGGGATGGCGGGAACAATATATGCTCTCGTTAAAAAGACAGCCACGATAGATGGAATGCCAAAAACCAGGGCCGTTTTCCCATGGACTAAATTATTTTTAAAATAATGAAGGGAACCCACCGCACTGGTCAATCCCACAATAAATAGGGAATAGGCCGTTGCGGTGACTGCGTTGACGGAAAACAAATAGACCAGAACGGGGACAGTGAGAATACTACCCCCGCCTCCTATCAGGCCTAACGCGATTCCAATAAAAATAGCGGCGATGTATCCTATAATTTCCATGGGCAGTGGATGGTTGAGTGGTGATGTGGTGTGGTTAGGTCAGAGGGTGTGAGTTACATTTCTTGGCAACAATTTTCTAAACAGTGAATGATGTTTTTCATTTTTGGGTAACGTAAAGAAACAAATTTGTTTCTGCCGATTTTCTCAGAAATCAATACTCCGCGTTGCTCCATTAATGTAACTTGCTGAGAAGCAATGGCTTGTTCCAAGTCCAAAGCGTCTTGTAATTCAAGAAGGGTCATCTTCTGTCTTTCCGTCAATAGGTCAACTATAGCCAACCGCACGGGATGCGCGATGACTTTCAGCATACTTACGGCGGACAAGAATTTGTCCGTGTCTACTCTGTCTACTAACAAAACGTTTCTTTTGTATTTAATAAAGGAACGGGAAAGATAGCATTATTTCTATGTAAATGAAAAAATAGTGGAAATTTTTTTCTGGTTTGAACCACTCAGGCGGCGCGAGACCCCTTCCCCTCTTCCTGCCATTGATTTCCGAAGTGAACCATTAGCCTGCCGCCCAACCCCCATTCCAGCCTAAAAAAGTGACCATGGGAGCACGCGAATCCAATGTATAATTAGCAGTATTTACCATAGTTTTTAACGAATGATTAGGTATTGTGAATAAAATGGATATTATTATTTAAAATATTATTCTATGTTTACAACAATAACGCAAAACGTTAGGAATGTGAGTATTAACTAAAACGAAAAAAGAATGAAATCAATCTCAACAATTATTGGTGTAGCGTTGCTCGCTTTGGCGGGCTTTTGCTATTATTCGGATTGGCATGCTCTAGTGCCGGCATTTACTGTGCTGGGTATAGCTATTATGACACGAAAAGCGTTAGAACCGTTGATTATAGGCTGCGCTGTTGGATTTCTTCTCTTGGCCAATCAGGGCGGATCCGCCGAATGGTTTCCAGAAGGTGAGGGAATGATTTTTCCATTGAACATGTTCGATGGTTTGTTCACCTCCATCGCCCGTGACGCTCACGATGGCGGCTTGATCTGGGTTATTTTGGTATGTATTTTGTACGGTGCTTTTGTCCAAATGGTGGTAGCCTCAGGCGGTATCCGTGCCGTTGCCAAGTACTCTGAGGCTCATGTTAAAACAAAGAAGCAGTCCTTGTTGATGACCTATTGGTTGAGCTTTTTCTTCTTCTTGGACGATTATTTTAGCGCTCTTTCTGTGGGAAATACCATGCGGCCCATCACCGATAAATTTGGTGTCTCTAGGGACAAATTGGCTTTGGTTTTAACCTTTGTTTGCGTGCCGTTGACGATTATTTTCCCCATTTCTACATGGACGATATTTTACGGATCGCAAATTGCCGACTACGGTGTTATTGATGCTGCCGGTCAGGCCATCACAAGTCCGATTGAGGCATTTTTGCACACCATACCGTTCAATTTCTCTGCTTGGATTTCTTTGATTCTGGGTGGATTGTATGTGTATGGATTCATTCCGGACTTCAAGGCGATGAAGGCGGCCGAAGCGAATGTTGTTGTGCAAAAAGCACCGAAGGGAAAAAAAGAAGGCAAGGAAGGAAAAGTTCTTTATTTCTTGATGCCCTTGTTGGTGTTGATCTTCTGCACCATCTTCCCTTATCCGTTTGATAGTTCTTATTGGGGAGCTGACTTCACGTTCTCTATGGATTTCATTTTTGGTAGCATCGATGCACTGAGAGGTGTGGCGACGGCTGTGGTCTTCACGTACTTGTATTTCATGCTTTTCAAGATTGTTGATTTCCATAAAATCTCTGAAAATTTTGTCAAAGGACTGGAGACCATCACGTTTGTTCTGGCCGTTCTTGGATTTACTTACTTGTTGAAAGATGTCCAAAACGCGTTGGGCTTCAACGAATTTGTTGCTTCAGGAATAGAAGGAATCAGTTGGTTGAACAATGCGACCCTTCCGGTAATTGTTTTTGCCCTGGTTGCTTGGATTTGTTGGGCGACGGGATCAAACTGGGGTATTTATGCTATTCTTGTTCCTGTAACAGCGATTATCTCCACGCAAGTTGGCGCAAATTTCTGGTTGACCCAGGGTGCCCTCGCCTCAGGAACGGTTTGGGGTGCTGCCGCTTGTTTCTTCTCAGATAACAGGGTTTTGACAGCGCAATCCTGTAAGGTAGATATGATGCAGCACGGGGTTTCTCAATTCCCTTACCAATTGATTATTTTCGGCGCATCCGCTGTTGTTTATTTGATGGCTGGATTTGTTTTGTAATTTCTGACGTCGGAAATTTTTGTGCGCTACCCCAATGGATGACCATCCATTGGGGTAGCGCTTTTTTTGCCCTTCGTTGTTTTTTCATTCCATGAAAAAAGAAACTTCTCCGTGGGGATTTATCGCTGCGAAAAAGACCCCTCTAATCAACTTTTGCGCCGACTAAATCAAAAGGGACTGGAAAGATTAGGGCGTATATTTGACCAGATAAAGAAGTAACAAAAAGCAAAAAATGGGAACACATATCAAAAAAGTGACAGAGATTCCAG
Organism: Owenweeksia hongkongensis DSM 17368; assembly: GCA_945907425.1. GTDB lineage: Bacteria > Bacteroidota > Bacteroidia > Flavobacteriales > Schleiferiaceae > CAMDTE01. Next base: position 7,654 of record CAMDTE010000042.1, read on the forward strand.
GGCCAAAAAGTGCAGTGCTTTTGGCACGAAGAATGGCTGCTTTACCGGCCGGATTGGGTAAATCTACCGAAGTAGTGGTTGAAAAAGCAGAGGGGGCTTTGGTGTGGGACGTGGACGGAAATCAATTGATCGATTTCGCTGGCGGCATTGGCATGGTGAATTTAGGTCACCGACCAGAAGCCGTTGTCAATGCCATCCAAGAGCAACTCACAAAGTATATTCACACCGGCGCTTTGGTAACGACCTTTGAACCGTACATAGAATTTGCTGAATTATTGAATTCGCTCACTCCAGGCGATTTTCCTAAAAAAACATTGTTGGCTTGTTCGGGTTCAGAAGCGGTAGAAAATGCCATTTCAACGGCGAAATACTACACCAAGAGACCTGCGATTATTTGTTTTGAAGGAGCCTATCACGGTAGAACAATGCTTACGTTGAGTTTGACCAGTAAATACGGTTTGTTCAAAAGAGGGTTCGGAAATTTTGCTCCGGACATTTATCGTTTCCATTCACCCAATGTGTACAGAAGACCGGCCAGCATGACGGAAGAAGAATACATTGATTTTTGCATTGAGCGGTTTGACCAAAACTTAATTTCCCACGTGGATCCATCGGCAGTGGCTGCCATCATCATTGAACCCGTACAGGGAGAAGGAGGATTCATTCCCGTTCCGAAACGCTTTCTTGAAAAAATCAGAAAAGTATGCGATGATCACGGAATCGTTTTCATTGCCGACGAGGTGCAAGCAGGAGCAGGAAGAACAGGAAAATTCCTTTCCATTGAGCATTCCGGCGTGATCCCAGACATTGTAACGATGGCCAAGTCGATCGGATCGGGCATGCCCATCAGCGCGACAACAGGAAGGGCAGAAATAATGGATGCTCCGCACTTAGGTGGCGTGGGCGGTACGTATTCTGGAAGCCCGCTCGCGGTGGTGGCAGCGCTAGAAACTGTCAAGCAAATCAATACACCTGAATTTTTGGCCAAGGCCACTCAAGTAGGAGAGATTATTGTTCGCCGTTTGACCGCTATGCAGGAAGCATTCCCTGTGATTGGGGATATTCGCGGACTAGGAGCCATGCTGGTTGTAGAATTTGTCAAGGACAGAAAGACCAAAGAGCCCGATATGGATTTTGCCATGGCTGTCATCAAGAAATGTGTCTCCAATGGTTTGATCTTGATACGCGCCGGTTTGTATACCAACTGCATTCGATTTCTGCCTCCTATTGTCATCACCGACGATCAATTGAACGAAGGATTGGACGTAATAGAGAAAGCCATTGCAGACGTACTAGCAGAAAGAGATGAAGCACGTGGAGCGTACCCTTGAAACGATAGAATCTGCCCCTTCTGCGGCGGCGAGCCGTGGGCTTCGGTTGGTGTACAATGCCCATCTTATCACGATGGACGATGCAGTTCCCTTTGCGGATTCTATGGTGATGAAGGGCCATAGTATTGAGGCCATTGGGCGAGAACACGAGCTAAGAAACCGATTTCATTCCTTTTCAGAAGAATTGGATTTTCAAGGGAAAACAGTTCTTCCGGGTTTGAACGACGCACACATTCATGTGTGGAAAATAGGACACCTTCTCACCTATATGTTGGATGTGCGCGGAGTGAAATCTATCGTCGATCTCAAAGAAAGCATCAAGGAATTTGCTGACAAAAACCCTCATGCGCAATGGATTATCGCGCGCGGGGTAAATGAAATGGTGCTGGAGGAAAAACGACTGCCTACAAAGGAAGATTTGGATGATGTATTAACGGATAGACCTGTTTTTTTGATTAGAACGTGTGCCCACATCGGTATGGCCAACTCGAAAGCCATGGAAATAGCGGGAGTCAACGAAGGCACGGAGGTTCCGTTTGGTGGTGAAATCAGAAAAAACGCAGACGGTAGCCTGCAAGGCATTTTCACAGAAAGGGCCTTGGGCTTAATCATGAACCATATTCCGCCCTTCACGTTTGAGGAATACAAAAACATGATTCTTCAAGCGCACGCGTATTTGTTGAGTCTAGGAATTACAAGCGCCACAGATCCTGCGGCCAATGAGGAATTATTGAGTGCCTACCTTCGTTTGGATCAGGAAGGGTTGCTCAAAGTAAGAATGAATGTTTTTCCTTTGCGCATTCCGGACGGCAGCGATGAAATCCAGATGTTGCCAAAGAAGTATGCCTCTGAATTCTTGCAAATCAAAACGGTGAAGTTTTTTTGCGATGGAGGATTGAGTTCTGCCACCGCAGCGATGAATGTGCCCTACAAGAATACGGATGGGTATACTGGTGTTTTGCGCCTGGACTACGATACCTTTTACAATACAGCCAAAGAAGCGGTGGAGCAAGGGTTTTCTGTTGCGACCCATGCCATTGGCCACCGAGCGATAGATTTAACATTGGCCGTCTACCGGGATTTGTACGCTTTGGACTCTACTTTGCGGCACCGAATCGAACACCTTGGGTTTTTGTCGGAGGAAAATGCGGTTGATTTTCAAAGAATGAATTTAACGGCGGCAATGCAGCCTATTTTTTTGTACGAACTAGCAAATAATTTCAAAAAAACAATTCCGGACGAATTGTTGGAGGTTGTGTACCCGTGCAAATCCGTTTTGGATCACGGGATAAATCTTGCTTTCTCTACCGATGGCCC
>CAMDTE010000043.1 GCA_945907425.1 Owenweeksia hongkongensis DSM 17368
TATGTAACGTGTCTTTTCCAAAAGATACCGCTAATATCAAAATAATTTCAATACAAAATGATAATGAAACTAAAATAATATCAAAATAGTATCAAAAATAGAATGATTTTTTAGGTGGATGTAGAGTCGTTATACCGACGGGAGAGGAAATCGTCCAGAGGTAAATAGGAAAGTCATCCCGCGCACAGCGCAGGGAAATTTGCACAAAAATCCACAAAAGAGAAGGGAATTCAGGGTAGACCGAACTCGGAAACGCTTCGGCCTGAATAAGAAGAGGTTTCTTAGTCTATCGGTTGCATCCAGCCAAAAAGATCTTCTGATCGACCGAAACGTATGTCCGCTAGTCCTTTCTTGACGCGCATCGCCAAGCCATCCAAGGGAGCAGGAACAGACAATAGATTCCCTTTGTATCCTATGCCGTCGATAGGACTCACCACCGCTGCAGTTCCCATGCCAAAGGCTTCTTGCAAGGACCCGTTGGCGGATGCTTCTTCCAGCTCATGAACGGAAATAAGTCGCTCTTCTACGGCTACGCCCCAATGACGGCACAGAGTGAGAATAGAGTCTCTTGTAATGCCCGCCAGAATACGATCCGTGAGAGCAGGGGTGACTAAAACGTCATTGATGACAAATGCGACATTCATCGTACCCGCTTCTTCCAAGTAGGTGTGCTCTCTGTGGTCCGTCCACAGGACTTGATTGAAGCCTTCTTTTTGTGCCTGTGCACTTGCATAAAATGCACCGCCGTAGTTCCCGGCTGCCTTGGTGTAGCCAACGCCGCCCGATGCCGCGCGCGTATAGGTATCTTCCACTTTTACTTTCACTGGCTTGGAATAATAGGCGCCCACAGGCCCTGTCACGATTCCAAACGTATATTCTTCTGAGGGTCTTGCGGTGATGAATTCACTGGAACCAAACAAAAAAGGCCGGATGTATAATGCTTGTTCTTCCTCTTTGGGTACCCACGCTTGATCTACACGAAGTAGTTCAAACAGGCTTTCCATGAAAATTTCTTTGGGTAATTCTGGAATCAACAAACGGGAACCGGAACGGTTCAATCGGGCCCAATTCGCTTCGGGACGAAAAACAGCAACGCGGCCATTTCCTTGGCGGTACGCTTTCATGCCCTCAAAGACCGCCTGCCCATAATGAAGAGCATGTAATCCCAAGCCATGACGCATGGGACCATAGGGTTGAATAATCCCTTCTCCCCAAGCACCGTTCTTGTATACGGCCTCAAAAGTGTGGTCTGATACTCGATTTCCAAATCCCAAATTAGAAAAATCTACTTCTGAAATGCGCGATTGGGTAGTCCGAATTATTTTCATCCGTGCTGGTTCTTTGATAGTAGGTGAGTCTGCGTTTCCCATAGGGCAAAGATAACCCTCCTTTGTTATCTTTGGGGTATGAAAAAACCATTCTACGTATTGATCATTGCGGGCGTCTTCGCAGTGGCATGTCAAAACAATGCCGATGATGCAGCCTTGGAGCGCAGTTTTGCCTTTTACGGTGATACTATCGATACGGAAAACGCCATCACTCCAGCTGAATTGTTAGAACAATTGAAATCTTTTGACTCTGTTGTAGCGACCGTGGAAGCTCCCATCGAAGCCGTATGTCAGAAGAAGGGATGTTGGATGGACTTAACGCTAGGAAACGGTCAATACATGACGGTGAAGTTCAAAGATTATGGTTTTTTTGTTCCCATGAATGCCTCGGAGAAGACAGCTATTGTGTCTGGATATGCAAAGGTCGACACTTTGGATGTTGACTGGTTAAAGCACAAAGCGTACGATGCAGGAATGTCGCAGGCAGCCATTGACAGCATCACGGAACCAGAAGTGCGGTTGAGTTTTATGGCCCACGGTGTGGCCATTGAAAACGCAACAGAAAACAAAAAATAATGCGAGGCCAGATGCGTCGATTCTTGACTCTGTTAGGGGTTGCGGCGTGGGCTTGGGCCTGTTCATCGGCTGAAGAAAGTACAGTTTCAGAGGAGCCGATCCTCTACGAGGCGAGCGAATTGGCCCTGGTCATGCGTAAAATGGCTGCAGGTCATGAGGAATACAAAGAAAAATTCACCGCGGGAGAGTGGGATGCAAGTGTTTTGCAACAATGGAAACAGCAGCATTCGAAAATGCAATCGGCTCAACCTACGGATCCCGGCGCTATCGGAGAAGAATTCAAAGTCATGTCCGCTGCGTATGTGGAACACATGGAGCAGGTGATTGCTTTGGTAGAGAATAAAGCCTCACAAAAAGAAAAATTGGAAGCGTACAATGCATTGATTGAAACATGTATTGGTTGCCATCAAGTTCACTGCCAAGGACCCATCCCACGAATTAAGAAAATGAAATTAAGTGTAGACCCCGGTGGGGTCACCCCTTAATCTGCACAACCCAAGGGAGGGTAAGAGGCCAGCAGAATTGAATGCTACGATGAAAAGACATACCCTTCGCGTGTACGGCCTATTGGTAAACCAAGAGAAGGTATTGATTTCCCACGAGCACTACTACGGTAGAACTTTTGTGAAATTTCCGGGCGGAGGGTTGGAGTTTGGAGAGGGTCACAAAGTGGCGCTCGTCCGAGAATTTCTGGAAGAATTGAATTTAAGCGTTGAGGTGGGATCTATGCTGTATACCACTACGGAAGCGGTTATTTCCGCCTTTGATCCTCAAGTGCAGGTGTGGAGTTCGTACTATTGGGTGCGAGCAACCGCAGAGGACTGTGAAAAGATCACCACGGTTCCCCTTCATTCACCGGCTCCGTCGGAGCCCAATTCGGAACATTTTATGTGGTTACCGCTTCGTGAAATAGGCCCAGAGATTTTTACTTTTCCTTTGGAAAAGGCGGTAGCGCGAATAGTGCAAAAAGAAGGGCACTCCCTGTAGGTAGGCTGATTAGGCAGGCTGAAGCCAAGATCCTTCGACAAGTCGACATTGTCCTATCAACCACTCTGACTTGGTCTTGGACGTTGTGTCGGCGAAGTGAGTGAAGCGAGATTCGCCACTTTTCAATGCGCGTTTGACCTCCGCAAAAGGCATACGAGACCACACACCGCTGGAAGTGCATACCCACACATGCATTCGATCGAGGAGTTCAATGGACAATTCAAGGGAAAGAGATTTCACCATGCGAAGGATTTTATCAATGCCACAGCCCGATACATCCCCTTTGGAATCATCCAATCCTATCACTAAAATGTGATTATCAAACCATTGCGATCCCGCCGTCAAATCGGAACCATGGCTAGCCCAATCAGACGTAAAAGCCTCCAAAAGTGGTTGCGATTTTTCAATTTCTTCCGCCCTTAGATCCCGTGATGCGCTGTAAATCCACAACCGGGCCGATTCGGGCAATTGTTCAAACGGTACCGTTGCCACGATCTAATAATTCAGCAATGTCCATAACTAAAACTGTACCTTCGGAAGAGGAGTGCTTGATGCCGTCTGTTATCATTGTGTTGCAGAAGGGGCATCCGGTAGCAATAACCATAGGGTTCACTGCTAAAAGTTCTTTTGTGCGCGCGATGTTGATGTCTTGCGTTCCCTTCTCGGGCTCTTTGAACATTTGTGCACCGCCAGCCCCACAACAGAGTCCGTTTTTCTTGCTGCGTTTGAGGTCCGCCAATTCACCTTCAATAGCCGCCAATACCGCGCGAGGTGCCTCGTATTCGCCGTTCGCCCTTCCCAAATAACACGGGTCGTGGAATGTAATTTTTTTCCCTTTGTAGAATCCGCCTTCCACCTTCAAACGCCCCGATTCAAGCAACCCTTGAAGAAACTGCGTGTGATGTTTCACCTCGTAATGTCCTCCAAACGTGGGGTATTCATTTTTCAATGTATTGAAGCAATGAGGACATGCCGTAACGATACTTTTCACTGCATACCCATTGAGCACCTCAATATTTGACAGGGCTTGCATCTGAAACAAAAACTCGTTTCCCGCCCGTTTCGCCGGGTCGCCCGTGCAACTTTCTTCTTCACCCAAAATAGCAAAGGGAACATTGGCACGTTGCAATAGGCGCGCAAAGGCTTTGGTAATTTTTTTTGCGCGATCGTCATAGCTGCCTGCGCAGCCTACCCAAAACAGCACGTCAGGGGTTTCACCACGCGCTGTCCATTCGGCCAGGGTTTGAATAGAAGGGTTATCACTCATGATCAAACACTTGAATAGTCACTTGTTTTTCAATGAGGGAGGAAAAGGTTCCTTCGTACCTCGTTGCGCGTACAATGTGGTTATCAATCCAATGGTAATTACCACCTCGGGGTTTGCCCATCAATAAACCGTGGTAGGGAAAGCCGTGTCGTTGAAGCCACGATTCTGTTATAATACGGTGTTCCTCTGTTCTAGAAGTGAAAAAGGTGATGATATTACCTTCCCGATGCCAGGATTGGATCGTCAGTAAAGCGTCTGGATACACTGCAGCTGTAACCATTCTTTCTGGTTCTTCATTGGGAATGTCGTCACAAATAGTACCATCGATGTCGATCAAATAGTTTTTAATATGTGCAGGTAAAACGGGGCTGACCAGTTGCCCATCTTTAACGGAATCTTGTAGGTTGGATGTCATATTTTTCATCATTCGCTTGTCCATGAACCACGGTCTGCCTGTGCAAAAGGCCAGGGTGCACCGTTGTTCTCTATATTGGTCATCATGGATTGCACACCCAGTGGTGCGCCCGATTCTTCCATGACGATGTACTGTCGCATTTGAATGATGATGTCGAGTGGATCTATTCCAATAGGGCACGCTTCCGTACAGGCGTTGCACGATGTACACGCCCACAACTCTTCCCGAGAAATACCGTGATCCAACAACGAGAGTCCATCTTCTGGTTTGTACGTTTCTGCTCGGTCTCTAGTGGCCATCATGATCCGACGCGGTGATAATTTCTTCCCTGTTTGATTGGCCGGACATTCGCTGGTGCATCGTCCGCATTCCGTGCAAGTAAAGGCATTGAGTAGGTTGATCCACCGCAAATCGTTGACGTCTTTGGCGCCAAACCGCGCAGGGATGTCGGTAACAGGTGGCACATAGCTTGGATCCAACATGGCTTTTACCTCGTGTGTCACGGAGGGCATGGAATCCAACTGTCCTTTTGGTGTGAGCTTACTAAAATAGGTATTGGGAAAGGCCAAAACGATGTGAAAATGCTTAGAAAAGGGTAAATAATTCAAAAAGAGAAGGATACCTATCAAATGAAACCACCAAGCTCCCCGCTCTACCCAGTGAAGCGTATGAATATCCAAGCCTGTATATAGGAATGTTAGATGGTTGGACACAAAGAACCCATGTCCTGTGGCCGCTGCCTCAGAAGAGTTCATCACCAACAATGCCGCCATCAAACACACTTCTGTGTATAAAATGATGTAGGCGTCTTTTCGTGGAAATCCTTCTAAATCCGGGTGATTCAAGCGCTGTACTTTCCATACACTCCTGCGGAGCAAAAAGAATACACAGCCCAGCAAAACCAAAACACTCAACATTTCAAAGAAACCAATAGCTACTGGATACAAAGGGCCCAAAACCCCTGAAAAAAGGCGGTGCGTACCCAGCAATCCATCGGCTAGTATTTCTAGCATTTCAATGTTGATCAAGACAAACCCAACGTATACCAGCAGGTGGAGAAAGGCAGCCACAGGACGAGCACCCATTTTGGATTGTCCCATGGCAACGCGGGCCATCGTGGCCCACCGCTCTTTTGGACGGTCGGACCGATCAGCGGGTTGCCCCAGTGCAATCGCCTGACGTAAGCGGGCAATGGAACGATAAAAAAAAGCACTGGCTACCAAAAGAGCCAGTACAAACACACCGTTTTCCATGCTTACAGCCATCAGTTCTTGGTTTCTGAGGGGCCTTCTTCCGTTCCTTTTGTCTCCTTTTTTTCTTTCTTCACTTTGTCACCGCCTCCAAAAAGGGAGAAGCCCACGTATCGTTTCGGATGTGCTTTCACATCCAACAACAAGAGATCCAAAGACTGCAATGCTTTGTCGATGTCTTTGTACAGTGTGTCGTCGTTGAAAATCTTACCGGCAGTGCTTTCTCCGGACTCCATTTTTGCCAAAATCAACTCGGTGTGTTGCACGGCGCGGGTTAGAGACTCCATGGTTTCTAACACATGGCTTTTTCCAAGGCTATCGCTGATGGTGGCCACATTTCCCATGACGCGAGAAAATTCATCTTGGTTTAATGCCAGCGTTGTGCTGAGTTTTTCCAGATTCTTGATGAGCACATCAAAAGAAGTTCTGTTTTTCGTTACAAAACCGCTTGTTTGACGGCTGATGGACTCCAAATTATCGATGCTGTTGTCCAAACTTTGCATGGAATTACGAAAAGTGGCTTCGGTATTTCGGTCCAAGAAGCCTGTAATCACTTGGATAGCGGTATCCAAAGATCCCATCAGTTTCTCCGCTTTGATTTTAACGGGCGCCACCTCCCGGTTGAGTGTCTCGGACAAAGAAGTTTCTATACCGCTTTGCAACGTATCGCCAATACGAGCGTCCGTTTTTGCATCGCCCAAAACGAGAATCATCTGCTTTTCTCCCAGCAATCCATCGCTTACAATGCGCGCTTCTGAGTTGGATGGAATGGGGTAGTCATTGGAAAGCACAATTTTAGCGACCAATCGTCCGCTCATATCGGGATGGAAATACAAATCATTGATTTGCCCTACTTGAAACCCATTGATCAAGACCGGGTTGCTTTTCAAAAGGCCTTGCGCATTGTCGTATACAGCATAAAAAACGCGCTCCTTTTTGAATAAATCATTGCCTTTGAGAAAATTAATTCCCCAATACAATCCAACCACCGCCAAGATGACCAGCGTGCCGGCAATAAATTCTTTCGATGCTTTTATTTTGGCCATGGTAGTTCCGTTATTGATTTTGCAGAAGCGTACGCGCTTCGGCCAAGGTAATCTTTTCTTCCCCTTTGAATGCGATGATAAAGGCATCCGGAAATCCGCTTTTTTGAGCGTGTGTCAGTGCTTTCATAGCGGCCTCTTCCGATGTGTATTGACCATAATAGTATTTATGCAATCTACTCTCTAGCTTGTGGGTCAGTGGTTGCACGGTGGAAAACACAGGATCTGAGGTGGGTTTAGCGATTCCAGAAACGGTTACTTGAACGGTAAAATAAACGGATTGAGAGGTCGGCCTTTCTACCGCACCCAACACTTGGGCAGCAGCGCTTACTTCCGCGGGCGCTGGGGTGGGAGTTAAGCCAGATTCTATGGCCTTCTCTTGCGTTTGAAGCACGGGTTCCAACAGGGAAGCGGCACCCGGTTTCAATTTAGCTTCACGCCGTGCCTTGTACGTGGAAATGGAACGGAAGATGGCATCGGCCATAGCGTCTTGCCCTGGCTCGCTCATCAAAAAATCTTCCTCCTCTGTATTGGTAGTAAAACCCAACTCAATCAATGCCGAGGGCATACTGGTTCGGCTAGTCACATACAACGGTTGCTGACGAACTCCTCGATCCCGCCTTCCTACGCTCAATCGAAATTCGTCTTGCACTACTTGTGCAAACTGTATGCTTTGGGCCTGAAAGGCATTTTGATACAGCATGAGGGCAATGTAGCTTTCTGGTTTTCTAGGGTCAAATCCTTCGTATTTGTCTTCGTAATTTTCTTCCAGAAGAATAACGGAGTTTTCCCGCAGAGCGACCTGGTTTTCGTCGTCGTGGTTTTTCCCCATCACATAGGTTGTACTTCCTTGCGCTGATCGATTCTCTGCTGCATCGCAATGGATGGAGACGAACAAATCCCCATGCTCTCTATTGGCAATGGTCGTGCGTTCCCACAACTCCAAAAAACGATCGTCGGAACGGGTCAAAACAATAGTCACCGACGGATGCTCTGATCGCAAACGCTCGGCCACCTTCAAGGCGACGATTAGGGCAACATCTTTCTCTTTTCGAGCGTATCTACCGGTGCCTAAATTGCCAGGGTCTTTTCCTCCGTGGCCGGCATCAAGGATAATCTTATCTACTGCATCTTCAGGTTCAATCCAGGAGGTCGAGCCAACGAGTGGGAAAACCACTACGGCTATCCAAAGGTAAAATGTGCGGAATGGGCGTTTCATTTGTGGTACTTTTGAACGCTGTATGCGAACTTATACAAAAATAGCGCTTCTCTTCGGATTTTTTTCGCTCGTTCCTTGTGTTTATGCACAAGAAGTGGGCCAAAAAAAGACTCCTGCGCTTGTTTCGGAGATCACGTACACTACGGAAAGTCCTACAGGTCGTATTTTATTGAATGTCAACAAGAAAGAAGTTCATATTTACGATCAAGCGGTAGTAAAATACGGTACCATGGAGCTTCGCGCTGGGGCGATTGATATCCAATTTCGAGACCATTTGTTAACAGCGTACTACAAACTGGACTCAGCGGGAAGAAAAGTGCAAATGCCCCTTTTCCAGGACGGCGAACAAAAATTGGTGGCAGACACCCTACGGTACAATTTTCTGACCGGTCGCGGATGGATCAAACAGGCAACCACACAGGAAAGTGGAGGGTTTCTGACCGGCAGTCAAGCCAAAATGATTTCGGACAGCAGCTATTATTTGTCCGGCATGGCGTTTACGACCTGCAATCACGAAATACCTCATTTCGCAATACGTACACGGAAAGCAAAACTGGACATTGGGAAGCGAATTGTCACGGGCCCGGCCTATTTGGAATTGGCCCATTTACCGACCCCCTTGGCTTTGCCCTTCGCTTACTTCCCTATGCAGGAAAAAAAGGCATCGGGTTTCATTTTGCCGAATTTTTCCGACAGACAATCGTGGGGACTTGGGTTGACCGGTTTGGGTTACTATTTTGTCCTCAATGACTACATGGATCTGCGTGTGACGGGGGATATTTACAGCCAGGGATCCTTTGCTCTGCGAGCGAATAGTTCGTACAAAGTGCGGTATAAGTATTCGGGAAGTTTTGCATTCAGCACCAACCATATTCAATTTGGCGATCCTCGTTTTGCGGGAACCTCCTTGTATCAAAATTCAACGGATTTTGGATTGGGATGGACGCACAATCAGGATCCCAAAGCGCGGCCTGATTTCCGGTTCACCTCCAAGGTGGATTTGGCCACGGGTGGGTATTACAAAAACACGAGCACAGACCCCTCTTCTTTTCTCAAGAACGATTTGTCTTCCAGTATCTCCGCTACCAAAACTTTTTTAGGCACTCCCTTTGTTGTGAGCATGGCGGCGAGACACAGGCAAAACAACCAAAAGAAAACGTTAACGCTCAACTTACCGGAAGTAAACGTGTCTATGGCGCGTATCCAACCCTTCAAATCGGCAGGTAGTTCCAAAATCCCGATGTGGATACAGGGCATCGGGTTAAACTACCAATGGAATGCGCGAAATGAAACAAGGGGAACCACGGACCAGTGGTTAGAACCGTCTTCTTTGTTTGCAGAAGACAACGTAAACTGGGGAGCGCAGCACTCCTCCTCGTTGTCAACCAATGCCAAAGTGGCCCGATTTATTACGCTGAGTCCCAGCGCCTCCTTCTCCGAAAGATGGTATCCTTCTCGCCTTAATTATTTATACGATGAGCCGTCACAAACCGTGCGGGTGGACACGGTGAAAGGATTTTTTGCTTCGCGTGATTTCTCTGCCAATGCCTCCTTGTCCACAACGGTTTATGGCCTTTTTCAATTCTCTAAAGGGCCTATCGCTGCTATTCGACACGTGATTTACCCGTCGATTGGGCTACGCATTTCGCCCGATTTCACCGACCCGTATTGGGGATCATACCAATCCGTGCAGACCGATTCTACCGGGAAAACACAATTGTTTTCACGTTTTTCAGGGGCGAATTATCTCTACGGAACGGCAGCGGAAGGTGGCGGGAGTAGTGTAGGTTTTCGATTGCGACAGGTCATCGAAGGAAAGTGGAGACCTCAAGACTCGGCGGAGGCAAAAAAATTTCCCATTCTAGAAGATGTTTCGATGGAAGCACAATTCAACCCATCGGCCGAAGTTTTCCGATGGAGCACTTTCCGTACTCGAGCCTCCACTTCGTTTTTAAAAAACACGGTACGAATGAGTTACCAAGGCGAATTCGATCCCTACGGGATGGATTCTCTGGGCGTAAGACAAAACATTTCTGCTTGGGAATACAATCATTTGTTGGTTAGGCCCATGACGCAATCGTTTAGCACGGATTTTCGATGGAGGGGAGGCAGTTCGAAAGGACGTCCAACAGCGCCATTGAATGAGGCAGGGTTGGAACGCGATTTGTTTATGGACCCCTACGGAATCAATGATTTTTACACCCTTCAT
>CAMDTE010000044.1 GCA_945907425.1 Owenweeksia hongkongensis DSM 17368
CATTTCATCCAAACGATGCAAGCGTTCTGCCATGTCCAACCGCCATTTTTGCCTTTCCTTAGGGCAAGGAAAAGCGGCAAACGTGAAATCCACATCGGAGGGGAACAATTCTTTGTGCTGAATCCACCGCATCGCCCGACGAAACCGATGGGGATCTGGAGCATGTAAGTAGAGCCATCGGTAAAAAAAAGAAGAAATACAGCGATCCCTCGGATCCCGCAAAAGCAGAATTTTTACATCGAACAAAGATCCTTGTTCCATTGCTTCTGCTGTTGTCCACCCCTCAAACGGTTCGTAGAGGTCTTGCGTTGTGGAAACCGGATCCACCAAAAGGGCTTTCACCAAAGCATCCTTCGGCCATTCAACGGCAGGTCTGGGTTCAAAAAATTGGTTTCCATGCAAGCCGTCCTCCGCTAGCCCAAGGGTTTCTTGCAACCGGGCAAAGAGAAAGGTTGTACCGCTTTTGGGCCATCCGCACAGAAGAACACGCATAAGGGCCAAGGTAATGCGTAAATTTGAGCGATGCCATCAGAACCTTCTTCTCCCAAAGTCACCATTGTGGTTCCCAATTACAACCACGAAAAGTACCTAACGGAAAGACTAGATAGCATTGTAAACCAAAGCTTTCAAGACTGGGAATTGCTGCTATTAGACGATGCCTCTACCGACCATTCCAGAGAATTACTGCACGCCTTTGCTGACCGTGAACCCCGGGCAACGTGTCGTTTCAATACAAAAAACTCGGGCAGCCCTTTTGCCCAATGGAACCAAGGAGCCGCCTGGGCGCGCGGGGAATTTTTATGGATTGCAGAGAGCGATGATGCCGCAAACCCTGAACTGCTGCAAACTTTAGTAGATCTCCTAGAGCAAAATCCCACCGTCAGCTTGGCCTATGCTCATTCTATGCTCATCGATGAGTCGGGAAAAGACATGCATCCCTTTGATCTGCATTACGATACTCTTTTTGGCACAGACACGTGGAAAAAACCCTTCGTTTCCAATGGAAAGGAGGAAATCAGAAATCATTTTCTTTTAGCCAACATTGTTCCCAATGCTTCCGGCGCTTTGATTCGGACTTCTGCTTACCGAGCCACCAACGGAGCCGACCCAAAACGTGCGCTCAATGGCGATTGGTTGTTTTATATCCATTTGTTGGAAAAAGGCGATTTGGCTTTTACTCCGCTCGTTTTGAACCGTTTTCGAGTGCATCCCAACACACAAAGGCAAAAAGCCAATACCACGGGAGACGTGTACCATGAACTGCTTGAAATCATTGACTACATCGTTCAAAAACACCACCCTCACCCCGCGTTGGCGCGCAAGGCCTACCGCAACGTGGCGAGTTGGTGGACGCACAGTTTGTACCGTCAACAATGGGGTTCAGGGCACTTTGTCCGGAATGCAAAAACCAATGCCGCCCTATTGCCTATTTTTTTTTGTGCACCACCCTTTCGTCTTGCTTCACATTCCGTACGAAGGCATCGTTCGGCTGTTGGTCTTGTTCTTGCAATGGGCGGGGATAAAAGAACTCCTACGACAAGGCTTGCATCGTTTGTTTCCACGCTATTTTTTGCCACATGCGACCTGATTTGACAGTTATTGTACCGTTCTACAATGCAGCAAGGACTCTGGAGACAACCCTGCACTCTTTAACGTCCTCTTTTAGCTTTCGCCTCTTGGGCGTGAACGATGGCTCCACCGATGAATCGGCCCTCCTCTTCATCGAATGGAGTAAAAACAAGCCCTGGGTGGAGCTGATTACTGTAGATCAGAACGGAGGATTAGGCGCCGCGAGAAATACCGGACTCGCTGCCACCGTTACACCGTACGTAGCCTTTCTGGATGCAGACGATCAGTGGATAGCTACCACTGGACAGGCACTGCAAAAAGCAATGCTCTCCCCCTCCCCTTGGATGTGGGCGCCCATAAAGGAAGTGCACCAAAACGGCATGCGAAGAACGAGGTCAACCGATGTTCCGCACACTCCAGAAGCATTGGTCACGGGACGTTCTCCCTTTGTCCCTTCCGCCTGCGTTTGGCATACGGAAACGCTCAGAGATTTGGGTGGGTGGGATACGGATCCCCTAGGAGTGGAGGACTTGGGGCTGTGGATTCGAGCAATGGCCGCAGGACTGCGCGCACAACCATGGAGCACACTTCCGCAAATAGAATACTCGGTTACTTCCGATGGTCTTTCGGGCGCATTGGAGAAGCACGCGGACAAAATTCGATATGTTTGGCAAACGTACACCCAGCAAGGGCTCCTTGCTATCGATTGTTTACCTGCGGCAGAAAGAGAACTGCAACGCCAAATGGCGCGCACCTACCACAAGTCGTCTCGGTTTGATTTAGCCATCCAAGCGTACAAGAAATCATCGCAAAACACGAAAAATAAACTCTTGCGCTGGCTAGCTTGGATGCATTGGGTCGTGTAGTAAAGACAGTGCTTCACTGAACCCTTTCTTACCTATTCCGTCTCAAATCCGACTCTTCAATTCCTTATCCAGCGCATCCAAGAATTCCTCCGTGTAGAGGTAATGTTCCCCGTGCCGCACTTCGTTTCCGTGAATGCATACCGCTAAATCTTTCGTCATTTTACCCGATTCAACCACGTCTACACACACTTTTTCAAGGGTTTCGCAAAACTGTACCAAGGCGGGGTTGTTGTCCAACTTACCGCGGTGCGTCAACCCTCTTGTCCAGGCAAAAATGGACGCAATCGGATTGGTACTCGTAGGTTTTCCCTGCTGGTGTGCGCGAAAATGCCGCGTCACGGTTCCGTGTGCTGCTTCTGCCTCCAAGGTTCTGCCATCGGGTGTTACCAAGACAGAAGTCATTAGACCCAATGAGCCAAAGCCTTGCGCTACGGTATCTGATTGAACATCTCCATCGTAGTTTTTACAAGCCCAGATAAACTCTCCATGCCACTTCAATGCAGAGGCAACCATGTCGTCAATCAAACGGTGCTCGTACCGAATGCCGAGAGTATCAAACCGACCCTTGAACTCTTTTTGATAGATTTCTTCAAAGATGTCTTTGAATCGACCATCGTATTTTTTTAAAATGGTGTTTTTCGTACTCAAATACAAAGGCCATTTCTTTTGAATCGCCAGATTAAAACAGCTCCTGGCAAAGCCTGTAATACTCTCCTCCGTATTGTACATACCCATGGCGACACCGTTCCCCTGGAAGTCATAAATATTCCAAGTCTGAGGCTCACTTCCATCTTCTGGCGTAAAAGTCATGGTCAATTTTCCTTTGCCTGTGATCACGGTATCCGTGGCGCGGTATTGATCTCCAAACGCATGACGACCTATCACGATGGGCTTGGTCCAAGTCGTCACCAAACGAGGGACATTCTGGCAAATAATAGGTTCCCGAAAGACCGTTCCATCCAATATGTTTCGGATCGTCCCGTTGGGCGACTTCCACATTTGCTGCAATTGAAACTCTTGTACACGCTGCTCGTCGGGCGTAATGGTCGCGCACTTGATGCCTACATTGTATTTCTTTATAGCCTCTGCCGCATCCACTGTTACTTGATCCCCTGTTGCATCACGGTTTTCCATTCCCAAATCGTAGTATTTGATGTCTACTTCTACGTAAGGAAGAATCAATTTTTTCTTAATGAACGACCAAATGATCCGGGTCATTTCATCACCGTCCAGCTCGACGATGGGATTGGCTACCTGTATTTTTTTCATGATCCGACAAAATTACTCGATGTCGAGCTCAAATTCTCTTCTAAATTCAACCAAATGTGGATTCTTTTCCACGAGATACGCAAAGCGCTCTTCCGGAGTATAAACCACTTTTTGTGCCGCCGACCTTTCAATGGTGAAAACCACCGAGATCCCGTCATTCTCCATTCGATTGCGCAAAAACGAAAGCATGCTATCGCGCTCTCTTTCCAAATAGCTCTGTTGGATTGTATTGCTGACCACCAAAGGAATGGAGTGGTCGGCATTTGCCGAAATGTGCATTGGGTTGACAATATTGAAAACAGCGGGTCTGTCCTTCAGCGTCTCAACGTACTCACGCCAAGCAATCTGCAGAGCATTGGAAGTATAGGCCGTATTTCGTTTGGATCCAGCCGACGTGCCGGCCCCCGTTTCACTATCCATTGACGGAATCACCGAAGATTCTACGAGTGCGTCAGAAAGAGAGAAAGCGGACCGTATCCTTCGGGAGGTGTTGACTGAGGGTGTCTTTGGCTTTTCGGGGAGGGCCTCGGAGATGGACTCGGGGAAGGACTCGGAGATGGATTCGGGGAGGGACTCGGAGATGGCCTCTGTTACAGGATCTGGAGTGGCAGAATCCACCCTTTGAACAGGTGGCACAGGTGGTGCAGAGGGTACAGATGGTGCCGGTGGCACAGGTGACAAACCCACCGGATTCTGCGGCCGCGCAGCCGCTACGAGAGATTCGTTAGTGGGCTTTTTTTTTTCGACGTCCTCGCCGTTCAAAGCCATTCCATCGGCCAATTCTATCAAAGCCACTTCCAATTGCAATCTAGGATTATAGCTTTGCTTGTATTTGGACTCGCATTCCGTCAAACGCTTCATCGCTCGAGCCAAAAATCCAGCACTGATCGTTTGGGCTTGTTCGGCATACCTCCTTTTCACCGAATCGGGAACTTCCAACAAATGTACCGTAGAAGGGTGGTGCGCCATCAAGACATCCCGAACATGACCTGTGAGACCCACCAAGAACAAGTGCGCGTCAAATCCTTTGGATAAAACATCGTGGAAATCCAAAAGCACACCAGGCACATCGTTCGCTTTAAACTTGTCCACCACGTTGAAGTATACATCGTAGTCCAATATTTGCAAATTCTCAACCACGGAAGCGTAGGTAATATCCCCCGAAGAAAAAGCAGCAATACGGTCAAAAATAGACAAAGAATCGCGCAGGGCCCCGTCTGCCTTTTGCGCAATCATGTGAAGCGCTTCTGGCTCCGCTACGATCCCCTCTTTGGAGGCCACAAACGCCAGATGTTTTGCGATATCTTCAACACCAATGCGTTTGAAATCAAATATTTGGCAACGCGATAAAATGGTAGGCAGCACTTTGTGTTTTTCCGTGGTTGCCAAAATAAAAATGGCATGCCGCGGGGGTTCTTCCAACGTTTTCAGGAAAGCATTGAAAGCGGCCGAACTCAACATATGGACCTCGTCTATGATGTACACTTTGAATTTTCCAACCTGCGGAGCAAAGCGAACCTGCTCGATCAACTGCCGAATATCCTCAACGCTATTGTTGGAAGCCGCGTCCAGCTCAAAGATGTTTAAGCTGTAATCCAAATCGGGACCTGTATGGACCTCATTGATCAATCGCGCCAAAATTCGAGCACAAGTCGTCTTGCCTACGCCCCTGGGGCCACAGAACAACATGGCCTGGGCCATGTGCCCTTTTTTCACAGCATTTTCCAGCGTTTCGGTAATGTGTTGTTGACCTACGACGGCCTCAAAGCGTTGCGGTCTATATTTCCGTGCCGATACTGTGTACGTAGTTTCCATTTCTCAAAGATAGTACGTACATTTGCAACCCTAAAAATTCATTAATTAACATGAATCAGTACGAAACCGTTTTCATTTTGAATCCCGTCTTATCTGATGATCAGGTAAGGGAAATGGTTGATAAGTTTACTGGCCAGTTGAAGTCCAACGGCGCGAATATTATCAACGTTGAAAAGTGGGGCTTGAAAAAGCTCGCTTACCCTATCGATAAGAAGAAAAGCGGATTCTACCAGCTTGTGGAGTTTACTGCCCCTGCTGAAGCCATCGCATTGATGGAAGTAGAAATGCGTCGCGACGAACGCGTGATGCGATTCCTCACTGTGCGCCATGACAAGCACGGAGTGGATTTCGCCACCAAGCGTCGCACGAAAAAGTCTAACGCTTAATTCTGTCTACGATGAGCACTATCGAATCGACCAATGCAGCCAGTGGCGAAGTTCGCTACTTGCAGCCGATCGCCATTGACACGAACAACAAGAAGAAGTACTGCCGCTTCAAGAAGTACGGTATCAAGTACATCGACTACAAAGACGCAGACTATTTATTGCGTTTTGTGAATGAGCAAGGCAAAATTTTACCTCGTCGTTTGACGGGTACTTCGTTGAAGTATCAGCGCAAATTATCGCAAGCCGTAAAACGCGCTCGCCATTTGGCCCTGATGCCTTATGTTGCTGATAATTTGAAATAAGCACAGACCATGGAAGTTATTTTGAAACAAGACGTTGAGAACCTAGGGTTCAAAGACGATATGGTTGTAGTAAAAAGCGGTTACGGCCGCAATTTCTTATTGCCTACCGGCGTGGCTATTTTGGCCACCGAGTCCGCCAAGAAAATGTTGGCTGAAGACCTAAGACAACGCGCTCACAAGGAAGCAAAAGTGGTAGCGGAAGCAACCACGACGGCAGAAAACCTAAGGCGTTTTGAGTTGAAGATGACTGTTTCTTCTGGAAAGGGTGGAAAATTGTTTGGTGCTATCACTAATCACCACGTTTCGGAAGAGTTGGCTAAAGCCGGATACCCCGTGGATAAGAAATTTATCCAGATTATTGGCGGAACCATCAAAACGGCCGGTAAATATTCTGCTAAGATTCGTTTGCACCGCGCTGTGAATATTGACTTCTCTTTTGACGTAATCGGTCAAGAGTAGTAATTTATTTCGCGTTTACACAAGAAAAAACCTCGCGCCGTGCGCGAGGTTTTTTATTTTTACACCATGGCACTTTTCCGCACCTTTCTGCTTCCGTTTTTCGCCGGAATGGTTTTCCTGCTGTTGGTTCAAAGAGAAGAATACCAACAACTGGGCGACCCCGGGCATTATCCTTTACATCTGTGGCTTTCTATCAGCACAGCCATCGCGGGCGGTAGTTTGTTTTTTCAAAAAAAGAAACTAGAATCCTCTGTGGCTGAATGGATCTTTCTGTTCCTTGGCTTATGGATGCTAGGGGGATTGTCAGGCAGTTGGGCGGTGTCTGAATTTTGGACTTCAGTGTTTCGTTGGCTGGGTTATGCGGGAGCTCTTTGGGCTATCGCAGCATGGGTTCGACAAGGCAGCTTGCACTTCCTGCACCTCTCTGCCGTTTTAGCGGGAATGGCTTTTGTTTTGGGAATGGATGCTTTACTGGAATTTCTACCCAACACCCTCACTGCCTGGCGCGATCCTTATGTTGTCAAGGGTCTTTTGGGGCATAAAAACTTCACCTCTTCTGCTTTGTTGTTGAGTGGTTTCGGCGCCTTGTATGTGGCCCTCAGCGGACCTACAAAATACCGATGGATAGGCACTCTCTGCACCTTGTTAGCGGTGGGGATGGTTGTTCTACTCCGGACGCGCAGTTTATGGATAGGCGGAGTATTGGGCGTTTTTGTGTTGGCTTATACCCTTTGGCCCTCGTTTCAGAAAAAGAGAATGCCGCTACCCCTGGGAGTGATCTTCGGGGTGGGCACACTACTCACCGTGGGATTGCTCAGCTCGTCTTTGGTTCGGGAGGCCCTACTCAATCCGTCCAATCTTTCTATCCGACAGGTATATTGGCACCATAGCGCGGAAATGGCCAGAGAAAATCCCATCATGGGCGTAGGCTCTGGTCAGTGGGGGGTGCATTTTCCGGCATTTGGCCTAAACCAAATGGATCCGACCGTAGCCGAAGGGCTCACTACGGAAACACGGCCACACAACGATTTTGTTTGGATTTGGGCGGAAAATGGAACCATAGGTCTCCTCTTGTGGATTCTGTTTTGGATTGCTCTGCTCAGTGCGTGGCTTCGGCTTTCGAAAACCACAGAAAAAGGAATTTCAGGTGCTGTTCTCGTGGCATTGCTAGTGTATAGCCTGTTTGAATTTCCAGTAGAACGTGCAGCCACTTTTTTCCCCTTTTTACTAATGGCCGGGTGGGTTCTAGGCCAATCCCCGGCGCGCCCTGCCCGATTCACGCTACCAGCCCCCATTATTGGCATTTTTGTCCTTCTCTGCGGCAGCGTGGGTGCCTATGCCGCGTACCAACGCATAGACGGGGAAGTCTTGAATCTGGAAGTGGAAAAACACAATGCAAACCGTCAGCCACAACCCTTAGTAGAAGCTGCAACAAAGGCCTATTCATCATGGAATGAATTGGATCGATACGGGAATCCTTTGCCTTATTTCCAAGGCATGGGAACTCTCTTTTTAGAAGCTCAAGCGGGCTCCAAAGAATTTACACGGGCAGAATCCCACTTCCGACAAGCCTTGGCGCTTTCCCCTTACCATATCGTTACCATCAATCAATTGGGCAATGTGTACAAATACCGAGAAGATTATCGGATGGCTAAAAAATGGTACCGGAAAGCACTGGACATCTCGCGGGATTTTGGTTCTGCTCGATTGAATCTAGCCGAGGTGCTGCTCGCTCAACAAAAACCAGACTCTGCCGCCAGGGTATTGTACGAAGCTTTTGGACAATCCACCGATGGGGCATCCATCGATATTCGTCAAAACCCACAGTATAAAGCTTTGGTTATGCAAGCCCTGCACCAAGCCACAGGGAAAGACCATTACAAGCCGCTAGAAAAACTCTTAACGAACCGAAAAGAGGACAGCAGTCCCGAAGTATTGTTCGAGTGGTTTGAAGCCAGCAAAGACGCGCATCTTCAACGCGCCAGTCTAAGGAAGTAAATCTCTCATCAAAAAGCAAACTGCGCACTCACGGGGCAGTGATCACTTCCCTCTACTTCGGGGTGAATCGTTGCGGCTGTTACGCTAGAGAAAAGGCGTTCGCTGACAAGCACATAATCCAATCGCCATCCGATGTTTGCTTCTTTGGCTCCACCGCGGTAACTCCACCAAGAATACGCCACCGTATCTGTATGAAGGGCTCTGTAAGTATCTACAAATCCAGAAGCCAAAACCGCAGAAAATCCATCGATTTCTATTTGAGTATATCCTGCCGTTTTGTTGTAATTGGATTTCGGCCGAGCCAGATCTATGGGTTGATGAGCAACGTTCAAATCACCGCAGAAAATCACCGGTTTTTTTTGATCCATGGTTTTTAGATACTCCATCACGTCTATATCCCAGGCAGCTCGGTAGGTCAATCGAGCCAATTCGTTTCCGGAATTGGGCACATAAGCAGTGACAATCCACGCGTGCTCCATCTGAACCGCCACCAGACGACCCTCCGTGTTGTGTTCTGATTGCGGCAACCCCATCACGACCTCCAACGGGGCGTTTTTCGTGAGTATTGCGGTGCCTGAATATCCTTTTCTCTCTGCAGAACTAGCGTATAATTTCCATCCTTTGGCCACTAAAGGCGCTAACACTTCGGCTACTTGCTCCTCGGTAGCTTTCGTTTCTTGAAAACAAAAAACATCCGCTTGGAGGCCCTCCATTTTTTCAATGAGTCCTTTCCCGGCAGCCGCCCGAATGCCATTTACATTCCATGAAACTACTTTCATTCCATCACATGTTTCTACGGTATTGGCCACCCACATGGAATAACGCATCCGTTATCTGACCCAAAGAGCACACCTTACCCGCTTCCATTAATTCCTCAAAAATATTTTGATTCCGGACAGCCGCCTCCTGCACCTTGGCAAGGCGTTGCGCAGCCATTTCTCCAGAAGATTGCCTCAAGTTTTCTACCGTCTCAATTTGGACTTCTTTTTCCCCAGGCGTCGCTCGTATCACTTCCCCTGGCGTCACCGTGGGTGATCCTTGGGAACTTAAAAAGGTGTTGACACCAATGATGGGATACTCTCCCGTGTGTTTGAGCATTTCATAGTGCAGCGACTCCTCTTGGATTTTTCCACGCTGGTACATGGTTTCCATAGCCCCCAGCACTCCTCCGCGTTCGGTGATGCGGTCAAATTCCAACAACACCGCTTCTTCCACCAAATCCGTCAATTCTTCGATAATGAAAGATCCCTGCAATGGGTTTTCATTTTTCACCAATCCTAATTCGCGATTGATGATGAGCTGAATGGCCATAGCGCGTCGCACACTGCCTTCCGTAGGCGTGGTAATGGCCTCATCGTACGCATTGGTGTGCAATGAATTGCAATTGTCGTAAATGGCGTAGAGCGCTTGCAGCGTCGTCCGAATATCATTGAAATCAATCTCTTGCGCGTGAAGAGAGCGGCCAGACGTTTGAATGTGGTATTTCAGCATCTGTGCCCGAGGATCCGCACCATACTTCTGTTTCATGGCCTTGGCCCATAATCTCCGGGCCACACGACC
>CAMDTE010000045.1 GCA_945907425.1 Owenweeksia hongkongensis DSM 17368
ACGAGTAGTGCCTTTGAGCCCACCGTTCGATTGAAATTTGGTACCTGGAAAATCGTTTTAACCGCTATAGATACCGTTTGCGACATCCTAGATACCAGTTCCATTACCATTGTTCACGATCAAGGGGTATATCCAATCGCATCGTTCACGGCAAACCACAAGGCATGCGATCGAACCTTTGAGGTAAACTTTGTAAACCAAAGTACCAAGGCCCATACCTACCAATGGATATTTGGCGATTCCAAACAAAGTACAGCAGACAATCCTATCCATTTCTACCCAGGACCGGGCTCGTACTCTGTGATTTTGATTGCCACAGATACCGTATGCGATGTGACGGACACCACGTACAGCACTGTTTTCTTTGACCCCAACTGGGCTGGTCCCAATATCACTTTAGCGCCCGACACCTGTTTTGATGGCAGGGTGCGAGTAAATGTCAGCTACGGAGCAGATTCCGCCTACTACCAATACCTATGGACTTTTCCTAACGGTGTACAGGACACCGGACGCGTAGCCACTTACCGTGTTCCGGCGACGAATCAATACGTTGTTCTTTTGTCTGTGTACGACTCTGTGTGCAAGGCCACCTTTAATTACACCTTTGATACTTTTTTGCACCGACTAGACAAGCGCGTGTGGATTCCCAACGCATTTACGCCGAACGGAGACAATATCAATGACCGACTCGTCATCGGCGGTAACCATTGCGATGTCTATTCTCGGTTGGTGATTTCCAACTCCTATGGAAATGTGGTGTTTGAGACAGACAAACCCTTCAAGGAATTTTGGGACGGAACAGTCCAAGGAAAAATAGGGCAATTGGACACCTATGTCTACCGATTTGAGACGGAAGATGGCGCAATCGAAGGGTATGTCAGTATCGTGAAATAATCTTCAAGATAGGCCTTTCAGGACGGCTACCACGGCATCTATTTCTGCGTTGGTTGTATGTCTGCTAAAGGACAAACGCAATCCATCCGACGCTCCGATGGCAGACAATACATGGCTCCCTTTGTTAGAGCCGGAAGAACAAGCACTGCCGCCCGAGGCACAAATTCCCTGAATATCCAATTGAAAGGTGAGCATTCCCCGATCGGGATTGGCCGGTAAATTCACATTGAGAACAGTGTATAAGGATTGGTCCAAGTCACCACTGGCGCCGTTCATTTGCACGCCTGGAATGTGCTTGTGCAATTGTTCCAATGCATAGGCCTTTACCGAGCGAATGTGAAGGCGATCTGCCGGCATGCGTTCGTGTGCTAATTCAAAGGCTTTTTGCAGTCCCACTATACCCAAAACGTTTTCCGTACCACTCCTGTGTGCGCGCTCTTGCGATCCTCCGTGGATAAAAGGCGGCAACCCAGTCCCTGTTTTGATGTAAGCAAAACCGACCCCTTTTGGGCCGTGGAATTTATGAGCAGCGCAGGCAGAAAAATGAAGGGAAACAGAGCCAAAATCAATGGGAAAATGGGCCAAGGTTTGTACCATGTCTGAATGGAACAATGCTCCGTATTCCAAACACAAGTGGGATACCTTTTCTATAGGCAAGAGGGTGCCGATTTCATTGTTCCCGTGCATCAAGCTCACTAAAACTTTTTCATTGGCACTTTGTGCTGTCCGCAATCGATCCTCTAGCCAAGCCAGATCAATTTCGCCTTGGAAATTGACCGGAGTTAAGGCCAAGGAACACGCTCCGCTGGAAGCCAATTCTTCGGCCACATGCAATACAGCATGGTGTTCCAAAGGACTGGTAATGATCAATTGAACACCCAACTGATGAACCGACCCTTTCAACGCCCAGTTGTCTGCCTCCGTACCTCCAGAGGTAAAAACAATTTCGCCTGGAAGACAGTTCACCAAGGAAGCGATGCTTTTTCTTGCTGATTCCACCAAGGCTCGGGCCTTTCTGCCTTCACCGTGGGTTGAACTGGGGTTTCCAAACACGTCCATGGCTTGAATCATGGCCTCTTTCACCAAAGGATCTAAGGCAGTAGTGGCGGCGTTATCCAAATAAATCATACGGCGAAGCTAAGGTGCAAAAGGAAGGTTTTCAGGAAAGTAATTCGGTTCGGAAAGCTTCCGCTAGCGCGTCAGCCTCTGCTTGTGTAGGCGCCTCGGTATAGATGCGCACAATGGGTTCCGTATTTGATTTTCTCAAATGGACCCACTGGTCAGCGAAGTCAATTTTTACACCGTCAATGGAGGAGATTTTCTCGTGCGCATAGGATTGCGCTATGCGTTCCAACACACTGTCTACGTTAAGCGAAGGGTCTAACTCTGCTTTTTGCTTGGACATCGCGTACAGAGGATAGGATGCGCGCAGCGCACTTACGGTGCCCCCTTCGTAGGCCATGTGTGTCAAGAAAAGAGCGATTCCCACCAAGGAATCCCGGCCGTAATGCAAGGCAGGATAAATAATGCCTCCGTTTCCTTCGCCACCTATAACGGCTTGCGTTCTTTTCATTTCCACTACTACGTTGACTTCCCCAACAGCAGATGCAGAGTAGGTAGATTTGTTTCGGGCCGCAATGTCCGCTAAGGCACGAGAAGAACTGAGATTGCTGACGGCATGCCCTGGCGTTTTGCCGAGGATATAATCCGCTACGGCTACCAAGGTGTACTCTTCGCCAAACATTTCTCCCTTTTCAGAAACGAAAGCCAATCGATCCACATCCGGATCAACCACAATACCCATATCAGCTGAAGATTGAGGAACCAATGCACAAATTTCGGTCAGATGCTCCCGCAAAGGTTCTGGATTGTGTGGAAATCTGCCGTGCGGTTCGCAATACAATTCGATTACTTGGCACCCTAGGCGATCCAATAGCATCGGTACGGCAATCCCTCCCGTTGAGTTCACCGCGTCCACAACAATGCGGAATTTTCTGGCGCGAATAGCCTCCACATCCACCGCGGACAAGGCCAAAATTGACTCTATGTGCCGTTCTATGGCATCGTGAATTTCAGTTTTCTCGCCCAAGGCCTCCACCGGAGCAAAGGAGAAATTTCCGTTTTTTACTTTTTCCAATAGGGCTTCCCCATCGGCAGCGGAAAGAAATTCTCCTTGAGCGTTCAATAACTTTAAGGCATTCCATTGCACCGGATTGTGGCTTGCCGTTAGAATAATGCCTCCCTGAGCTTGTTTCGCCACCACTTCCATCTCGATGGTAGGAGTGGTACTCAGGCCGCAATCCAAAATATGAATCCCTAGACCCATCAAGGTATTTTCTACCAGTGCCTGCACCATCGGTCCAGAAGGTCGAGCGTCACGCCCAATGACCACGCGCAGTGGTTGCACGGACGGGTTTTGTTCTATCAGCCACGTTCCGTACGCCGCCGCAAAGGCAACCGCATCGATGGGGGTCAAGGCTTCACCCGGCTGACCTCCGATGGTTCCTCGGATACCCGATATAGAGGTGATCAATGTCATATGGAAAAATGTTTACGCAATGTGTTCACAAAAGTACGCGCGGCACGACATTTGTTCACAAAGTCGTGGAAAACGTTTCTCCTCTATGCCCATTTCAGGGGATGAAATGCATAGTTTAGAGCCAATGCAAGAAGCAGAAGAGAAAGAATTGATCGCTCGATTTGAGCTTATGTTGGCGTCTAACGGCGTTCAATTTTTTGACGTGGAAGAATTCGATCTGATCACCGAGTATTATTTGGAAACAGGTCAATACCAACACGCGTGGAAAGCCATCGAATTGGGTTCTGATCAACACCCCACCTCCCCCGCTTTTGCCTTGAAGCGCGCGCGTTACCTAGTCGCTGTTGATCGATTGGAGGAGGCTAGCAAAGAATTAGAGAACTCGGCTGCTTTGGATCCAAACAATCCGGAGTTGGCTGGAACCAAGGGAATGTTGTACACCAAAATGGGACGCATTCCAGAAGCAATTGCCGCATTCAAATTGGCATTGCAGCAGTCGAACGACCCTTTTCCGTATTGCACACAATTGGGCGGCTTGTATCAAAACCTGGGTCGTTACGAAGAGGCCATTAAAATGTACAAGCAAATTTTGGAAGAAGAGCCAGAAGATGAAAATGCACTGTACCATCTGGCCACCTGTTATGATTTGACGGAACAAGGCGATAAGGCCATCGAATGGTTCACTGCTTTCTTGACCAAACATCCCTTCAGCGAAACCGGTTGGTACCATTTAGGAATCACCTTTGCCCGCAATCAAAAGTTAGACAAAGCGTTGTGGGCCATGGATTTCGCCCTGGTCATTGACGAGAAATTTACTGCTGCGTATTACGAAAAGGCGCGCATCTTGGAACGTATAGAACGCTACGAAGAGGCCGCAAATGTCTATTTACTGTCCTTAGAAAACGATGACCCTTCTGGTTATTGCTATTACCGACTAGGTACTTGCTATCGTATGATGGAACGCGTTGCTGATGCGCAAGCAGCGTTCAAAAAGGCGTTGGCCGCTGACCCTGAATTAGACGAGGCCCATTTGGAATTGGCTTTGATTTTTAGCGATAAAGAAAAACATTTCGAAGCCATCCATCACATCAAAAAGGCCTTGGCCATGGAAGCCGACAACCCTGATTACCATTTGGTCGCGGCGGATATTTACAAAAAGATGGGCCTTCTTTTGGAGTCCGAGAATCGGTACAGAACCGTTTTATACACGTTAAAGACAACGGATCCAGAGATCTACATGGATTACGCTGAACTGTTGTTGGATATGGATCACGTAGATCAAGCGTACGATGTGTTGACGGAAGGGCTCACTGTATACCCTGAATCGGAAGCCTTGTATGCAGTATATGCCGGCTATGTTTTTTCCTCCGAGGACCGCAAAGAAGCGTTCCTTTGGCTGAAGAAAGGATTGGCCCTGTCCCCGTTTGAAGTAACCGCACTGCTTTTGGAGTATTTCCCTCATTTGGCTGAAGACAAAGAGGTGATGAAACTGATAAAACCCTATATCCTTTAATTTTACTCTATGCGCTCTACTATTCAATTGTTTTTGAAAGGCCTCGCTATGGGCTCCGCAGATGTTGTGCCCGGTGTTTCCGGAGGAACGATTGCTTTTATCTCGGGCATTTACGAAACGCTTTTGGCGAGTATCTCTGCTTTTAATTTTTCATTGATTAAAACCTTCAAAACAGACGGATTCGCAGGCGTATGGAAAGCGGTCAACGGCTCTTTTTTATTGCCACTTTTTGCCGGCATTGCCACAGCCATTGTGACCTTGGCCAAGACAGTGACCTATTTGATGGATACACAGCCCATCGGAATTTGGTCGTTTTTCTTTGGACTGGTTTTAGCGAGCATCCTTTTGGTTGTTCAAATGGTGAAGAAATGGACCTTTAAGGTATTATTATGGGGCGGGTTAGGTATTGGAATTGCGTACAAAATAACCCTTCTTACGCCCGCCTCTACCGATGAACTTTCGTTGATCTATCTATTTTTCTGTGGCGTAATTGCCATCTGCGCTATGATTCTTCCGGGCATCAGCGGTAGCTTTATTTTGGTATTGTTGGGCGCCTACCGCTATGTTTTAGATAGTCTTCACGAGCGCAATTGGGCGGTTATTGTGACATTTTCTGTCGGTTGTTTCTTAGGAATAACCTCCTTTTCTCACCTGTTGAAGTGGCTTTTTGCTAAATTTCACGATCTAACCGTGGCCTGTTTAGCGGGCTTTATGTTAGGGTCTCTTGCCAAAGTGTGGCCCTGGAGGGACACCGTAATAGACCAACCTATTTCCCCCGGAACGTTGGCCAAGATGGGCGGTGATCCTCAATTTGCCCTTGCGCTTGCTTTGATGGTCTTTGGAGGCCTCTTAGTTTTGGGATTGGAAGCCATTGGCCGGAAAAAAGCGAGCTAAACATGGCTAGTTTTGGACTGTTGGGTTATCCCATCGATCACTCCTTGAGTCCGCAGCTATACCGAGAACTCTGGGAAAAAGAAGGGCTTCATCAGCTCCAATACCGGCTTTTTTCTTCGTCGGTACTCTTGACTCCACAAAAGCTTTTAGTAGATACTCCTGACTTGGTGGGCTTCAATGTGACTCTTCCTTTTAAGGAGGCTGTGTTGCCCTTTTTAGAGCAACTAACACCCGAAGCGCTGGCTATTGGCGCCGTGAACACCGTTTCCAAGCTTCCTGAGGGTGGGTGGATCGGACACAACACAGATGCTGATGGTTTTTTTGAAAGCCTTCCCAAGGAATGGCAAAAGAAAGCGGGAAAAGTGCTTGTTTTAGGGCAAGGAGGTGCCGCTCGCGCTGTTGTATTTGCCTTGCAAAAGAGAGGCTGGAAGGGTTCTACCGCCGGAAGGCGATACACGGAATGGTTGGATTGGCCTTGTGTATCATGGGATTCGCTGGACTCCCTTTTATTGACTGATTTTGATCTCATTGTACAAGCCACACCGCTGGGAAATCCCGCTTTTCCCGAACAAAGAGCCCCTCTTTTCTGGGCCAGTGTACGTCCTCAAACCCTTGTTTTTGAACTGGTTTATTTTCCTGCAAAAACCCCTTTCGTTGTCAACGCTCTGGAACACGGCGCTCGTGTTGTTTACGGAATGTCTATGCTAGAAAATCAGGCGAAAAAAGCATGGGAATTTTGGCGCGAATCGCTGAGAAATGGCGAACTTTGCGAATCAGAAAAAAGTGAACATGCTATGGAAGAGGCAAACGCCATCCCATTGGACAACGAAAATGCAGGAATAGATCCGGCATTGGATACCGAAATTACAGTGCCTACCCCAGAGGAAGCACCCATCGTAGAATCTGTACGCACGGAAGAAGAACCCATCGTAGAATCTGTGCGCGCGGAAGAAGAACCCCATGCCGTAGAAGAGGTACACGATGATCACACGTTGGTGACTGCCGCCGCAGCCTTACCGGATTACTCGTCTTGGGAAACAGAAGCATTATTAGTAGAGGCCAAGGTCATTGCCACAGAGCATTCGCTGGACGAAATGCGGTTTCCATTGGAAGCTATAAAAATCGTTTTAACCGACCGGTTCAACCACCTAAGACAAGAAGCGTTGGATAGATTTGTATCGGAAGGTGGGGTGGCCATGGACTTTCATTTCGAACAACTGGACCGGATCCGTTTTCAAGACGCATACACAATATATAAAAATAAAAAATCGGCTTGGCGCAAGCAAGAGAACGACCGAATGGCTCTGCATTTGGTTCAAAAACGTGCCTTGTTGGCCTCTATCAAAGCTTTGGCGGAAAATCCTGAGCTACCCAATCACAAGGTCTACCAAGAATTTCGCGTCATTCAAGAACAATGGAAGGCCATTGGCCCTGTGCCTTCAGACGACGCACAGACACTGTATCCCACCTATCGCTTTTTTGTTGACCGATTCTATGATCACTTGCGTTTGAGCAATGACCTACGGGAATTGGATCACAAGCACAACGAGGAAGTAAAGGAAGGCTTGATCCGTCAGGCAGAAGAGATGCTGAACAGCGCCTTGGGCACACATACCACACAAAAACTGCAGGCGTTGCACGCCGCTTGGAAAGAAACAGGCCCTGTGGATATCGCGCGCAAAGAAATTCTTTGGGAACGATTCAAATCCGCTACGGACGTTGTGCACGAAAAGCGCAGAGTAGCGGTGGACGAGGCAAAGGCGCACAATGCGGAGCGAGTGGAAGCCAAAAAACCTTTTGTGCAAGAAGTAGAAGTGTTCGTGCAGTCCCTGCCTGAAAATTTCAATGCGTGGTCCAAAGCCTTTGAAAAAATAGACGAATTGCGCAAAGGGCTGCAGGGAGCGGGCCATACCTTCGGAGAGGAAAGCGATGCCCTTTGGAAACGCTTCCGCACGGCCGAGCATTTGCTTGCCAAACGCAGGAATACCTATTACAAAGAAAGAAAAACGCAATTCAGTGCGGCTTTAGCGCAAAAAATGGTCTTGGTGGATGCGGCAGAAGCATTGCAAGAAAGTCATGACTTTTTGGGTACCGCTGCCACTTTGAAAAAGTTACAATCCGATTGGAAAAAAACTCCCTTTGTACCCAAAGCCGACGGAGACAAGGTGTGGGATCGTTTCCGCACAGCATGCAATCGATTTTTTGATCGGATGAAAGAGGTGCAACAGGCGGAAAATGCTGCGACGGAAGTGCATGTGGTAGCTAAAAAGGCTTTGCTATCAGAAGCGGAAGAGTGCACCGTGGGTGGACGCGAGGATTTATCCAAATTGCTGGATTTGTCCAAGCGTTGGAAAGAGGCGGGTGCCCTGCCTGCTTCTGCGCGCGCTTTGGAAGGAAAGTTTCATGCAGCCATGGACAAATTGTTTGGATCCTTGGACATGAACAAGTCGGAAAGCGACAAACTTCGGTACCAGCACAAATTGGAAAGTCTCAGCACGGGGGGTACTGCCTCCTTGGAGCGTGAGGTGCAATTTTGTCGCACAAGACTGGATGAAGCCAAGCGTTCGGCCGATAAAATTGAAACCAACCTCAGCTTCTTTAGCGTGAGCAAATCGTCAAAACCCAACCCGCTGTTGGCAGATGCACGAAAAAGCCTCGACGCAGCGAAGGCCGAAGTGGTAGAATGGGAAACAAAATTGAAAGCAGCACGTCAGGCATTGAGCCGTGGAGTTTAAGCTTTCTAGCCCTTTTCAGCCCACTGGCGATCAGCCACGAGCTATTGAGGCCTTGTCCCGCGGTATTCTCCACGGTGAGCAAAATCAAACCCTATTGGGAGTGACCGGCTCGGGTAAAACGTTTACCATGGCCAATGTCGTCCAAACGGTGCAGCGACCAACCCTTGTCTTATCGCACAACAAAACGTTGGCTGCTCAACTGTATCAGGAGTTTAAGCAATTCTTCCCGGAGAATGCGGTAGAGTATTTTGTGTCGTATTACGACTACTACCAACCGGAAGCCTACATCCCCTCGACCGGAACTTACATTGAAAAAGATTTGTCCATCAACGACGAGATCGAAAAAATGCGTCTCAGCACCACCACCTCTTTACTCAGTGGCCGCAGGGATGTATTGGTCGTCGCTTCTGTGAGTTGCCTGTACGGAGCGGGGAACCCTGAAGCCTTTAGTCAACAAGTCGTTTCCATTGAAAAGGGGCAGAGAATGAGTCGACAAAAACTATTGCTTGAATTTGTGCAAGCCCTGTATAGTCGCACAACGGCTGATTTCCGGCGCGGAAATTTCAGGGTGAAGGGTGATACCGTCGATATTTTTCCGGCCTATGGCGACACGTACTACCGCATAGAATTGTGGGACGATCAGATCGAGCGAATCGACGCGATGGACTTTGATACCGGACAGCGGACAGAGGCTGTGGATTCTGTGAAAATCTATCCGGCCAACTTGTTTGTCACCACTCCCAAGCAACTGCAACAGGCCATTCATTCCATTCAGGATGACTTGGTGAAACAGGTCGATTTTTTCTTGGCCATGGGGCGACCGTTAGAGGCGAAACGCTTAGAAGAGCGGACAAATTTTGATTTGGAAATGATCCGAGAATTGGGTTATTGCTCTGGTATAGAAAATTATAGTCGGTATTTGGATGGACGTTCTCCGGGGAGCCGACCCTTTTGTCTGTTGGATTACTTCCCGAAGGATTTCTTATTTATTGTGGATGAAAGCCACGTGACCATACCCCAAGTGCGCGCTATGTACGGTGGCGATCGTTCCCGAAAAGAAAATTTAGTGGAATACGGATTTCGATTGCCCGCAGCGATGGACAATCGTCCTTTACGGTTCGATGAATTTGAAAATTTGCAGCATCAAACCGTTTATGTCAGCGCAACCCCTGCCGATTACGAGTTGATGCGAAGCGATGGTGTCGTCGTCGAACAGCTGATCCGCCCCACAGG
Organism: Owenweeksia hongkongensis DSM 17368; assembly: GCA_945907425.1. GTDB lineage: Bacteria > Bacteroidota > Bacteroidia > Flavobacteriales > Schleiferiaceae > CAMDTE01. The sequence continues at coordinate 9,809 of CAMDTE010000045.1, forward strand.
ACTATTGGATCCCCTCATTGAAGTTCGACCCTCCAAAACGCAAGTGGATGATTTGATGGCGGAAATCCACCAACGAGTGGAACTCGAAGAACGCGTATTGGTCACAACGCTGACGAAACGAATGGCGGAAGAATTGACAAAGTATTTGACCCGTTACGGTATTCGCTGTCGGTACATTCACTCCGATGTGGAAACGCTGGACCGCATTCAAATCATGGATGAATTGCGAGAGGGC
>CAMDTE010000046.1 GCA_945907425.1 Owenweeksia hongkongensis DSM 17368
ATTGAGTTTGGTTTTATTCGACAATAATTCGGTTACCTTCGTTCTATGAAAAAACACCTCTTTCTTGCTGCAATGGCCTTGGTAGGCTTGGGCGGCACCTTCACTTCGTGCACGCCTGATCCAACGGTAGCAGACCGCATGGAGGGTACATGGCTTTTGAACGATTTGAGCATGTCCGGAAACTTAAACATTATGGGACAGAGCGTTCCCTTTACGTTGGAAGATAGCTTAATCCGCCCTTCGTCTGAGTGCACTTTGGTGCAAGAGTCCAAAAACACGGTCAATAGCGCGAATTATCTCCTAGATGTTCGCGGACTAGTGACCATTCCTGCTTTTGGCACTTTTGGAACAGATATTCAAGATACGGTAGCGGGAACGTGGGCCATCAAACCCACCGACGGTGTTGTTTTGGATTCTTTGATTATCACAAAAAACGATGGAACCATAGAGCGTTTTGAGATTATCTCGTTGTTAGAAACTTCGTTCCGTGTGCGCGGCCGTCAAACCATTGAAGACCCAGCGGCGGGAACGACCTCCGTTACGGTTGAATTGGGTTACGGAAGGTAGTATTTTGGTATTGCGCGACGCAAAAATGGAGCGGCCCCGGGGAATCCCCGGGGCCGCTTTTTTTCCAGCTTTTTTGTCCGCTTCATTGTGGCCGTTTTCCGATGGTGCGTTCGGTTGAGCAAGGTTGGGCAAGGTTGCGCAATGATTCGCTCGAATGCGCTTGAAATTACAACGTGCCGCGATTTTCTTGTTCGCGCTCAATGGCTTCAAACAAAGCCTTGAAGTTTCCTTTTCCAAAGCTCTTGGCGCCGCGTCGTTGAATGATTTCAAAAAACACCGTCGGACGATCCATAACGGGTTTTGTAAACAATTGCAGAAGATATCCTTCGTCGTCTCGGTCTATTAAAATGCCCAATTCCTTCAACGGTTCTATGTCTTCTTCGATGGGACCAACACGGTCCAAAATGTCGTTGTAATAGGATACGGGGACATACAAAAATTCAACTCCTCTCGATTTTAAAGCCGTCACCGTTTCCACAATATTGTCGGTAGCTACGGCGATGTGTTGAACACCTGCCCCTCCATAAAAATCAATGTATTCTTCAATTTGCGATTTTTTTCTTCCCTTGGCTGGTTCGTTGATCGGGAATTTCACTCGGCCGTTGCCATTGCTCATCACCTTGGACATCAAGGCGGTGTATTCGGTGGAGATGTCTTTGTCGTCAAACGAAATGATCTGGTTGAACCCCATGACTTTAGCATAGAACTCCGTCCAAATGTTCATTTCGCCCCAGCCCACGTTGCCCACCATATGGTCGATGTACATCAATCCCGTGTCCGATGGTTGGAACTCCCGAGAAAGGGGGCGGTATCCCGGTAAAAAGGCCCCCTGGTAGTTTTTGCGTTCCACAAAAACATGGACAGTGTCTCCGTACGTTTTGATACCCGCCAATACGGCTGTTCCGTTTTCATCGGATAGTTCATACGGTTCAAAAGCGCTGACGGCACCGCGCTGGGTTGTTTCTTTCCAACTTTTACGCGCATCGTCAACCCACAAAGCGATGTTTTTTACGCCGTCACCGTGAGCGCGCAAATGCTCGTGCAGGGGGCTGTCCGGCCCCATGGGAGACGTGATGACCAGCCTAATCTTGTCTTGCTGCAACACATAACTCGTGCGGTCTTTGACCCCTGTCTCCAAGCCGGCGTACGCCAAGTCTTGAAAGCCAAAGGCCGTCTTGTAATAATGCGCCGTCTGTTTGGCATTGCCCACGATGAATTCCACGTGGTCTGTTCCGTTCAAGGGGAGGAAATCTTCCATTTGTATCTTTTTAATGAATGTCTGTTGATTTATAACCAGCTCAAATAATAGTGAGGATCTTCATTGTCCAAGGCGGCTTGGGTTACCTGCAAGGGCTTAAAAGTGTCCACCATGACAGCCAGTTCGAATGTTTCTTTTTGACCTATGGACCGTTCGTACGCGCCGGGGTGTGGTCCGTGTGGAATTCCGGCGGGATGGAAGCTATAATTCCCCTTCTCTACATGGTTTCGACTCATGAAATCGCCGTCCACATAATAGAGTACCTCATCGGAGTCAATATTAGAATGATTGTAAGGAGCCGGTATGGCTTTCGGGTGGTAATCGTACAAACGAGGAGCAAAGGTGCAAATCACGAAATTGTGTGCTTCAAACGTTTGGTGAATAGGCGGTGGCATATGAACCCGCCCCGTGATGGGTTCAAAATCGTGCGCACTAAAAGCGTAGGGATAACAGTAACCGTCCCATCCAACGACATCAAACGGGTGAGAAGCGTATACCACCGTATGCAACACGTTTTGCTTTTTAATTTTCAGCGTGAATTCTCCCAGGGCATCGTGTGTTTTTAAATCCTGCGGACGGCGAATGTCTCGCTCGCAAAAAGGCGAGTGCTCTAGCAATTGCCCGAAGGCATTGCGGTATCGTTTCGGGGTTTCAATCGGGCTGAAACTCTCGATAACCAACAAGCGGTTGTCCTGGGTGTCAAAGTCGATTTGATAGATGATTCCACGTGGAATCACCAAATAATCTCCGTAAGAAAAAGCGAGATTGCCCAAAAAGGAGCGCAAGGTACCGGAGCCTTTGTGCACAAAAAGCACCTCGTCCGCATCCGCGTTTTTATAAAAATAAGAAGTCAACGACTTTTTCGGCGCGGCGGAAGAAAGAATCACATCGTTGTTAAACAAAAACGGTACACGCGCGTCCAAAAAATCGTCTTGAGGCGCCACGTCCCATCCCCGAAGCATTCGGCTCTGAATACTTTTTTCTACCGCTGCCTTGGGAGTCAAGTCCACCGATGTGCCCAAAGATTGGACCATGGTAGGTCTGTGTACATGGTAGAGCAAAGAACTCACATTACTGAATCCTTCCGTCCCGAAAAGTTGCTCATAATACAAGCCGCCGTTGGGTTTCTCAAATTGCGTATGCCGCTTGTGCGGAAATTCGCCTAGGGAGTGGTAAATAGGCATTTTACAATGGTTTATAGAAAGATAGACATTATATCGAGGACTTCTCTGGCGCGGCCACACCGTGCAATACTTTTCGAGCGAAGCGTTTGGCGTTGCCACTGGCTTCGCGTGCCGATTGTTTTTGTAATTCCAAACGCTCTTTTTCTGGTAAATGGACTATTTCTTGGCAAAGAGAAGAACACGTGCCTTCCCGGGTAGCTTTGCAGTGGTCGCACTGAATAAACAAAACATTGCACGCTGTGTTTGTGCAGTTGGTGTGTTTGTCTGCAGGGGAACCGCATTGATGGCATTGAGAAATGACTTCATCGGAAATAGATTCTCCCAATCGCTCGTCAAAAACAAAATTCTTACCGTGAAACTTGTTCCCTATGCCGAGTTCTTGAATTTGACGCGCATAATCAATGATTCCCCCGTGGAGTTGATTCACATTTTTAAAGCCATAGTGTTTTAAAAAACTAGAGGTTTTCTCGCACCGAATACCGCCGGTACAATACAACAACACCGTTGCTTCTTCCTTGCCTTGGAGCATTTCCAATACTTCGGGAAGTTCTTCACGGAAAGTCTCCGCTTGGGGAATGAGGGCGTTTTCAAAATGTCCTATTTCCGATTCGTAGTGGTTCCTAATATCCACGACTACTGCATCCGGGCGTTCCATTAGCTCATTCCATTCTTGGGCGGTCAGGTGACGGCCCACATCGCTGACATCGTACGAACCCAAGGGCAGCCCATCCGCCAAAATGTGCGGACGCGCCTTGACTTGCAATTTTAGAAAGCTTTTTCCATCGTCTTCTACGGCCATCTTAAAGGGCACGTTGTGGAATTCCGGCCAAGCATACAACTGCGTTTTGAATTGATCCCATTGATGTTCTGGAACATTCATTTGCGCATTGATGCCTTCTTTGGCTACATATATTCTACCGAGACAGCCCAAGGCTTCCCATTGAAGGTACAATTGATCCCTTACCCGGGTCGGATTATCGAGGTACACATACCGATAAAAACTCACTGTTTTTCGTGAAAAAGTTTCCGAGTCCAATCGGCGTTGCAATGCGTCTCGATCCAATGTATTCGCTAAGTGTCTTATGGGTTGAGGGATTGAGTCCATGGTAGCAAAGGTATGTATCCTGTAGGGTGTCTTAAAATGACTTTTGTCAGGGTTGCCCCTTGTGCGGTACCTTTGGTACATGCCCTCCCTTCCCTGGAAAAAAAATCCCTTTGGACCGATGATTATCGCGGGCCCCTGCAGTGCAGAAAGCGAAAAACAAACGGTCGAAACGGCACAAAAGTTAGCGGCACTGGGTTCAGTGGATGCTTTTCGTGCGGGAGTGTGGAAACCTCGCACCAGACCCGGTTCGTTTGAAGGGGTCGGCGCAAATGCCTTGCCCTGGTTGATTGCGGCGCGGGAAGCTTCTGGGTTGCCTATCGTAACAGAGGTGGCCAATGCAAAACACGTGGAGGCTTGTTTAAAGGCGGGGGTAGATGCCGTTTGGATTGGCGCTCGAACCACTGTGAATCCGTTTTATGTTCAGGAAATTGCGGATGCCTTGCGGGGCGTTTCTTTGCCCGTGTTGGTAAAAAACCCCATCCACCCGGACGTGGGACTGTGGATAGGGGCTTTGGAGCGGATTGAAAAGGCAGGGATTTCACAATTGTCTGCCGTTCATCGTGGCTTTTTCGCCTACAGGAGTGAGCCTTTTCGAAACGAACCCAAATGGGAACTCGCTTTTGAGTTGCGCAACCGCGCACCCCACGTTCCCATTGTGTGCGACCCGAGCCATATTGCCGGTCAGCGCGATTTAGTGCAACAAGTGGCACAGTTTGCCATGGATATGCAGTTCGATGGATTGATGGTAGAGGTTCACCCTTCCCCAGAACGGGCAAAGAGCGATGCGGACCAACAAATGACCCCCTCTGCTTTGGGTAAAATGCTCAGCTCGTTGCGCCTTGGCTCACAGGAACCCCATGTCTCTGCGGAAGAAAATGAATTTTTAATCAACGGGCGCACTCTTTTGGATGTTTTAGATAGTGAAATAGTAGAGATTTTAAAAAAACGCATGGCCGTGGTAGATGCTTTAGGGGAATGGAAGGCGCAAAAAAACATCAGTGTTTTTCAGTTGGATCGATTCAATCACATATTTAAAGAACGGGGTGCACAAGCGGCAGCCTTGGATTTGAATCCGGCCTTGATCACGGAGTTGTTTCAAGTGGTGCACAAATATTCTGTGGATCGGCAAATCAAAGCCGTCAATGATCACCGCAAATCCAAATGATGTTGGTTAAGGAGTGGCTGTACCCTCCCGCGAAACCGGTTGACAATGCCTCTTTTCACTCTTTGCAGGAATCACTAGGGGACGATCGCTGGTTGACTCCTGTGCTTTGGCAACGAGGCCTTTCCAACATAGAAGAGGTTCGTCGTTTCTTTCAAGGCCCTGCCTTGGATTCTCTCGAGCCCTGGCAATTGATCGATATGGACAAAGCGGTGGATCGATTGGAAATGGCTTTCCAAAGGAAGGAACAAATCACCGTTTTTGGGGATTACGATGTGGATGGGACCACCTCTGTCGCAGTGGTGAGCACTTTTCTGCGGAGTGCGGGATTTTCTGTTGTGACCTATATACCGGACCGCAGTACGGAAGGTTATGGATTGGGGATGCCTGGCGTAGAGGCCGCCGTGCAAGCGGGATCCTCCGTTTTGATCGCTTTGGATTGTGGCATCAAATCCCACAAAGAAATTGCTCATGCCCACCAACTGGGGGTGGATTGTATTGTGTGCGATCACCATACTCCCGATGCGCAACTCCCCCCTGCTGTGGCTATCATCAATGCGAAACGGCCCGATGACACTCATCCCTTCAAAGATTTCAGTGCTTGCGGAGTGGGGTTCCTTCTCTGTTTGGCCCTAGCGGATCGACGAAAAATGCCAACGGAGAATTTATGGTCCCTGATCGATTTGGTGGCTATCAGCATTGGGGCCGATATGGTTCCGTTGGTGGGTCTGAATCGGTCGTTGGTCTTGGAGGGATTGCGGCAGATGAATCGTTCGCCTCGGCCGGCAGTAAAAGCTCTTTTGGCCAACAGAAAAAGATCGAGCATAGATTTAAAGGACGTTGTTTTTGCTATTGCCCCCCGCATCAATGCGGCAGGTCGTATGGCACACGGCCATTTGGCGGTGGAGCTCTTGACTGCTTCCACCGATGAACAAGTGGAGGTGCTACGGCAAGCAATAGAATCCCACAACGACAAACGCCGCAGTACGGATCAGGTCATTTTTGGAGAAGCAGCAAAGGAGGCAAAACAATATCTTTCTTCCGCGGGAATGGTTGTGCACCAACCGCATTGGCACAAAGGTGTCGTGGGTATTGTGGCCCAGCGACTCGTGGAATCCTTTTACAAACCCACCGTAGTGTTGACCACTAGCAAAGGCGTGTTGGCTGGTAGTGCTCGCAGTGTAGAGGGTTTTGATTTGTACGCAGCCCTAGAGGCCTGCTCTGCACACCTTCTTCAATTTGGCGGACACCGCGCAGCCGCTGGAATGACCCTTCTGCCTGAAAAATTATTGGATTTCAGAGCAGCCTTTGATGAATACTGCGAGAAGACATTGACCCCGGATCAGCGACACCCTGTGCAACGGGTGGATGCGTTGGTTTCCTTGCGGGAATTGACCGATCGCTCTGCCGCCCTCTTGGAGCGGATGGCTCCTTTTGGCGTGGGCAATGAAGAAGTCATTTTGGGAGTCACCGGCATTCAGTTGCTCTGGCCCAAAGCCGTCGGTCCCCAAGGGGACCACTTGAAAGTCGTTTTACACGATTGTACAGACGGAACCCGTTTGTCGGGAATTGGATTTCGAATGGGCTCATGGGCGAATACCCCTTTGGATGCGTTGTGCCGAGTTGCCTTTACATTAGAATTCAATGAATTCAATGGAAAACGCAGTTTGCAAGCACATATTGTAGATTTGCAACTACAGCAATAATCACCCATCGTGGGAAAAGGAAAACTAAAAAAATTCGCAGAGCTCGCCACGTACGACTTCGTGGTGCAACCTACCCGAGAGGAGGTAATGCAAGGGCTTCCCATGAAAGGTCGGTGGAAATCTGAATTTTTCAAAAACGACGCACCGTTGGTGCTGGAATTGGGTTGTGGACGGGGGGAGTACACCGTGGCATTGGCCAGAAGACACCCAGAAAAAAACTTTTTAGGCATCGATATCAAAGGGAATCGGTTAGTACAAGGAGCCCGCCCGATTCATCAGGAAGGCTTGACCAACGCGGGATTTTTACGCACCAACATTGCCTTGTTGGACCGCTGCTTTGCTCCTGGAGAACTGGACGAAATTTGGATCACCTTCCCGGATCCTCAAATCAAACACGATCGGGCAAAACACCGCCTCACATCGCCCGCTTTTTTGGATCGGTACCAATCACTCCTTGCGCCCGGAGGACTTGTGCACTTAAAAACGGATTCAGAGTTTTTGCACGGTTATACAGCGGGCTTGTGTGAAGCCAAAAACTATCCGGTGGAACAGGCGTATTACGACGTTGAAAAACAGCTGCGTCCTAACCAACCCAACCATATCGTTTTGGAAGTAAAAACCTATTACGAACAATTGTTTGCCTCCAAAGGGAAAACGATCACTTATCTTCAATTCCGCTTTCCCGATGAAACCGCCGAGTGATTTTTTTGAACGCGTCTACGCTGTGGTGCGGCGCATACCCCCAGGGCGCGTAACATCCTATGGGGCAGTTGCTTGTGCTATCGGGGCAGCGGGTGCCGCCCGAACCGTAGGATACGCCATGAACGCAAGCCAAAACGATCCCACCGTGCCCGCCCATCGTGTTGTCAATCGAGTGGGCCTGTTGACCGGGAAATTTCACTTTGGAGGATTGCAGGCCATGCAACAACAGCTGGAAGAAGAGGGCATCGAAATAAAAAACGATGCGGTAGTGCACTTCCAACGGCATTTTTGGGACCCTATGACGGACGACTCGGAAGCGAGTGCCCCTTTCTTACCCCATCGGAAATGAAAAATATATGGATTGCCAAGGCGCTAACACAAAAAGCGCTGTCCTTGTTGCCCGGGGCACACCACTGGAACAAATGGTTTCAAAAACACGTCACGCGAGGCTATTGGCTCTCCACCGCGCTTTTTGAAAGAAAAAGGGAACACGCCCTGAAACACATAAACGCTTACCAGCGATGGCAAAAAACAACTCCAAGGAACGAGAGAATCATTCCTCGCGTTGCCTTAGAAATTGGAACCGGTTGGTACCCGGTAGTTCCTCTGAGCTTGATTGCCGCTGGCGTTGAACGCGTCTACTCGGTAGACATTGTCTGGTTGTGCACCAAAAAACAATTGGAGCGTACGCTGGACCTGTTTTTAACGCAAGTAGCTCTGGACGAGCCCATTCGGGAAAGATTTTTCGAGGCTCGTCTCGCTCTTTCCAAGCAATCCTTAGTTAAAACATTGGCAGATTTGGGTGTGCATTACCTGATTGGCGACGCTCGGCATTTGTCTTTGCCAGAGGGTTCTGTGGATTTAGTCCATTCCAACAACACTTTTGAACACATTCCTGCTATCGTTTTGGAAGATATTTTAAAAGAATTTGAACGGGTTCTTTGTCCCGGTGGGGTGCAGACGCACTTCATTGATCTTACCGATCATTTTGCCCACTTTGACCGCAGCATCACTCCGTACCACTTTCTGCAATTTTCTGATAGGGCTTGGTCGAGGATTGACAACAGCATTCAACCCATGAACCGTTTGCGGCAATCCGATTATCTACGGATGTACGATCGTGTAGGGTTAGAGAGGGTGGAGCACACTTGGGAACCGGGCGATCTTACGGCTCTTTCCAAGGTTCGATTATCTGCCCGTTTCGCTTCCTATGCACCCGCCGATTCCGCCATTACCCACTGTAGTCTCAGCACCGTGAAGGGGTCCATTCCTACGCAAGACACGAAAAAAAGGACCAAGCCATGACCCCGGCAGATATTTGGTCGTACGCGGAATCCCTTCCCAATGTTCAGCCTACCTTCCCGTTCGATGAAACTACCTTGGTTTTAAAAATTGCGCACCTCAAACTGTTTTGTATTATACCCCTGGATGCTGCTGAACACACACCTCAAATGGCGTTAAAATTTCCATCCAAAGACCTCGAGGAATTGAGATCCCAGCATGCGTGCCTTTTCCAGGCAAGCCATCTGCATTCTGCTCATTGGAGCGCTGTGGCCTTGGACGGGTCGGAAAAACCAACGCAACTGCAACGCTGGATTCGTCAATCCTACAACTTAGTTTTGGCCGGCATGACAAAAAGCCAACGCGAAACCCATTCTTTAACCCCTCTTGAATTGTAAACTATGAAAACTTTCCTTCGGTATTTTTTGCAAGGCCTTTTGTATTTGACCCCGTTAGCGGGCACCGCTTGGGTCCTTTATGTTGTATTTGGTTTTTTGAACGATCTGGTCCCTACACCGTATCCAGGATTGGGCATTGTTTTGTCCATACTCGGCATCGTTTTGGTTGGGTTTGTTGGGCCCTTTTTACTGCGATATCCTCTTTTCAATATGGTCGATGCGCTCTTCGAGCGCTTGCCCTTCATCAAATTGGTGTACACCAGCATCAAAGATGTGATGAAGAGTTTTACGGGCCAAAAAAGGGGATTCAACCATCCTGTTTTACTTCAGTTGAATCCACAAGCCGAGGTGTACCGCTTGGGCTTTGTAACAGATTCGGATTGGAATATGTTGCAGGCACATGCAGGCGAAGAGGAGGAAACGTCGCTTGTGGCCGTGTATGTTCCGCACAGCTTTGCTATTAGTGGTCAGATTTTCATCGTGGCCAAAGCCACCCTTCGCCCAGTCAAGGGATCCGGAAC
>CAMDTE010000047.1 GCA_945907425.1 Owenweeksia hongkongensis DSM 17368
GGTTCCGTTCCATACCTTTTACGAGAGTGGGGCCGTGCATACCTCCTCTTATAAAGTAAACGGAGTATTGGAAGGGCGTTTTATTGAATTCAATACAGCCGGACAAGTACTTACAAGCGGTGTTTATTCCAATGGCCGGAAAATTGGAACTTGGGTTGTTTTGAGTGCCGATGGAAAGTCTTTTTACGAAATGGCCTACACCGGATCTCGTATCAGCAGCACCAAAGAATGGACTATGGCTGACGCGCGCTAAACGTCGCGCGTTGCGCAAAAAGCCGCTCCCACCGGAGCGGCTTTTTTTTGGCCCATCTATTTACTACCTTCGGGTGATGTCTACAAAACTATTTCGACCCTTTCTGGTCCTCGGTCTCTTTTTTCTAAGTCTTTCCGCATTCAGTCAGCGATCCCTTCGATCGTACGAATTAGCTGGCTTTGCTGGCAGCTCTACGATGGCAGGAAATTTCGCTAGCAACAACTCACTGAATACCGCGTTAGCGGAAGCCAGTATGCAAGCAGGCGTCGGATTTACCTATTTCCATGGACCTCGCTTTGGCTGGGGAACGGAAGCAAGATTGGGCCGCGTATTTGCAGACAATGCCAATCACCAAAACGTTGGCTATACGGGGATACAAGCCCAATCAGATTATGTACAACTCCAAGCCCAAGGCACCCTTAATCTGGTGAAATACGGTAAATACTACAAAAGAAATAGCCACACCCCCTACATCCGTCCGGGAGTGGGCATCCTCTTTAGTCAATCCAAATACATGGAAGACATCCCCTATCCTTCAAGCGCTACAGTGCATCCGGGCACAAACCCAAGCTTGACTTATGGCATGGAAATAGGTTGGAAATTTCGCTTATCTGAATACCAAACATTTTCTGTAGAATACAGCTGGAATTCTGTTCCCGGTGATCGATTGGAAGGATTTTCAATACCCGATGATACCACACCAGATCAGTTGACAGGGTTGCGTTTTCGGTACGCTTACGCTATTTACACTTGGCAATAAACGAGCAACTGGGCTGTGCTTCGGGTAGATTGCTCTAAGTAAATAGACCCTTTTGATCGAATCCATTGAAGGGACTCCGGAGTAGCGTGCCGAATGGTATAGAGCTCCAATCCCACATTATAGGTCACGGAAAACGTTTCGTTCAGCGTCTTTAGTACCTCTGGAAATACAATGGCATCGTGTGTAAAACAAAAAGAGGAATGGGTCGCTCCGTGCTGAACGGCATTCACTTCCACTCCTTTTTGATAAAACAAAGTATATATATTGGATAGGTGTTCTTCCGCGATGAATCGCAAATCGCGGGTAGAAACAGACACCAGCACCTGATTCCCCTTCCGGATAAAACAAGGTGTCAAGGGGTCCAAAACGGGCGTATCGCCAATCCAAGAACCGACCTCTTGCGGATGTAAAAACGAACGAACACGCAGAGCAATGCCTTTTTGTTGCAAGGGCTGAACAGTCTTCGGGTGAATGACAGAGGCTCCGTAATACGCAAGTTCGATTGCCTCCCTGTAGGGGATCGTTTTTAACAATTCCACGGGTGAAAAATACTTGGGATCACCACTCATTACCCCTGGAACATCTTTCCAAACCGTTACCTCGGAGGCAGAAAGACAATAGGCCAAGACGGCCGCCGTATAGTCGGACCCTTCCCTTCCAAGGGTGGTCGTTACCCCATCGGGCGTAGCGCCAATGAACCCTTGCGTAACAATGAGTGCGTTTTCTTTCCAATCCTTGGTGTTGTTCTCCGTGGCGTAAAAGTCCACAGAAGCCCTACGAAAATCTGTATTGGTAACCACCACCCGACGTGCGTCTATCCACAAAACAGGCCAAGGCAAAGCCTTCAACGCGGCCGCAACGATCGTCGTACTTGCCAGCTCTCCAGCACTCACCACGGCATCGTACAAGGGTGCGTACTCCGTATTCGATGCGCGCATAGCTTCATCCCAAAAGGATTGAACCTGCAGAGAAACTTCCTTTGACAGCTCTAACTCATCGCAAATGGATTGATGGAAAGCCTGAACTTCCTTCATTTTTTCTTTCGCGGCCTCTGGATTGCTTGTAAACAACGACTGGACCACTGCTTCTAATGCATTGGTTGTTTTTCCCATGGCACTGATTACCAACACCATCGGGGGTTTTCCTTGGCTGCGCATCAGCTGGATGGCCTGGCGAACGCCCTGTGCATCTTTTACCGATGCCCCGCCCAATTTAAAAAGTCTCCACGGTGTCGGAGAAGAAGAGGGATTGATTTCTTTATTCATGGGGCCATGACTCTATTTGGTTTCGGTTCAGACGGCAAGGCCACCAATCCGACAAGATTTCCGCATTCAAACTTTTGTAAAACGAAAGGGCTGGGGTGTTCCAATCCAAAACCTCCCACTGCAAACGAGCTGCCTGTTCTTTTTTCGCTACGTGCACTACTGCATGAAACAATGCGCTGCCAATGCCTTTCCCTCGATGGGATTCGCGCACGATGAGATCCTCCAAATGAATGGATCTTCCCTTCCATGTGGAGTATCGATCAAAATACAAAGCCATTCCCAGTACCTCGGTATTGCGCACCGCTACCAAAAACTGAAACCTATTGTCTAGAAAATCGCGTTCTAAATCAACCACGGTGAGAACCGCCTCATTGGGCGCTTTCTCAAACCGAGCCAACTCCTTGATCAGCAAGAGTACTTCCGGTAATTCCGAAAGCTGACCAGCTCGGACAATGCAAGAGGTAGTAGATTCTTTCACTCCCCAAAAATACGGCCATTCCGTTATCTTTGCGAAGAGTAAAACCAACCCACCCAACCCAAACCTATGAATAGCAACACTACCTGTACCCTTGGCGAATTTCTTGTCGCCACGCAAAGTGAGTTTCCCTATGCGAAAGGAGAATTGTCTGCCTTGTTGTCCTCCATTCGTTTGGCAGGAAAAGTCGTCAACCGAGAAATAAACAAAGCAGGGATAGCAGACATTTTGGGCGATGCCGGGGCAGAAAATATTCAAGGGGAGGCGCAAATGAAGCTGGATGTATACGCAGACGAAACATTCACCAAGGCGCTTCGAAACCGAGGCGAAGTGTGCGGATTGGCCTCTGAAGAGCACGAGGATTTTATCGCCTTTCAAGACAACATCCACGCCAATGCTACGTATGTTGTTTTAATGGATCCTTTGGACGGCTCCAGCAATATCGACGTCAATGTCTCCGTGGGTACTATTTTTTCCATTTATCGCCGCATTACGCCTGTCGGAACGCCTGTGCAACTAGAAGACTTTTTACAGCCAGGAAGCAAACAGGTGGCCGCCGGATACATTGTGTATGGCAGTAGCACGATGCTGGTGTTTACTACAGGCCATGGAGTCAATGGATTTACGTTGGATCCATCCATCGGCGTTTTCATTTTATCGCATCCCAATATGCAATGTCCACCTTACGGCAACATATACTCCATCAATGAGGGCAACTATGTACATTTCCCAGAGGGTGTGAAGAAATACATCAAGTATTGCCAAGAATTGGACACGGCTTCCAATCGTCCGTACACGAGTCGATACATTGGCTCCTTGGTGAGTGATTTTCATCGTAATCTCATCAAAGGCGGTGTTTACATTTATCCCACAGGCACAAAAAGTCCCAAAGGAAAGCTGCGTTTATTGTATGAGTGCAATCCCTTGGCATTCCTCATAGAACAAGCCGGCGGAAAAGCCAGCAATGGCCTCCAACGGATTATGGATATAAAGCCCGAGTCGCTCCATGAGCGTGCGCCATATTTTGTAGGCAGCACTCAGATGGTAGAGGAGGCTGAAGAATTTATGCGGAAATACCCTTCGTGAACCCAGCCACATTATTGGCAGTATACGCCTCGGATTCCCGCGTCCTTTCCTGGATAAAGCAGTGGAATTCTTTGCAGCCAGGAGAGTCATTAGCGCTGTCTGGGGTGGCAGGATCTTTGAAGGCCATCGCGGTAGCGGCTACCAGCGAATCACTCAAAAGACCCATCCTAGTGGTCCGTTCCGACAAGGAAGAAGCTGCCTATTTTTACAATGACGTAGAAAAATTACTCGGAGAAGATAGAGCGTTGTACTATCCCGACTCGTACCGACGGCCTTATGCTTGGGAAGAAACTTCCAATGCAAATGTGGTTTTGCGGGCGGAAGTATTGAACCGGTTGCAGAATTCGAACGAACCGCCCATTGTTGTCACCTACCCAGAAGCCCTTTTTGAACAAGTAGTTTCCCGAACCACTCTTTCGGCGCAGACTTGTCGTGTCCAGGTGGGCGATGCATTGGGGTTGGATTTTTTGAACGAGACACTCTTCGCACTCCATTTTGAGCGGGTTGACTTTGTATCAGAACCGGGTCAATTTTCTGTCCGAGGAGGCATCGTTGATGTCTTTAGTTATTCACACGATCAGCCGTATCGGATTGAATTCATGGGCGATGATGTGGAAAGCATTCGAATATTTGATGTCGAAACGCAATGGAGTGAGCGTCTACTTCAACAAATGGACATTGTTCCCAATATTGAAAACAAAGAGGCACTAGAGCATAGGGAGCCTTTGTGGGAATTTTTGCCTGAAAACACCCTGATCTGGGTAGAAACCCCCAGTCTGTTGATTCAAAAATTGAATGCTCTGTACGAAAGAGCGACGGATGCCTTTGCTACAATGAACTCACCCATAGCGCGTGTAGAACCTTATAAATTGTTTGTCTCCGGCGCCGCATACAAACCTTTGCTCGCCAACAAAGCAATGGTCGTGGATGGAACCGAAGGCACATACACTGCACATTGGGGCACTTCCCCCTCTCCTTTGTTTGGGAAAAATTTTGAACTCCTAGCGGAAACGATGGAGAATCACCAAGCGCACCACCGTACGGTGGTGTTGATGGCGCATGCACAAACACAAATCGATCGGCTCCATGCTATTTTCACGGACCAAGGCAAAAAAATTGCCTACCATGAAATCGTCGGAGCCCTTCATGCTGGGTGGGAAGATTTTCCTGGCCAGAGAGTGGTGTACACAGACCACGAACTGTTTGAAAGATATCAGCGTTTTCGACTCAAAAATGGCTACGACAAGGCCCACGCCATCACCCTGAAAGATCTCAATAGCTTGCAAGTAGGAGATTTTGTCACTCACCTAGACCATGGCGTTGGAAAATTTGGCGGATTGCAAAAAATTGAAGTAGGCGGGGCGCATCAAGAAGCCATTAAACTGATCTACCGAGACAGCGACACTTTGTACGTGAGCATACACAGCTTGCACAAAATCAGCAAATTCAATTCCAAAGACGGTACAGCCCCTGCCTTGAACAAATTAGGGTCTGGGCATTGGCAAACACTGAAAGCCAAGGCAAAAAAACGAATCAAAGAAGTAGCGTACGATTTGATCCAATTGTATGCTCGACGAAAAGAGGCCAAAGGACATGCTTTTGCACCGGACGGTTACCTGCAATACGAATTAGAGGCCAGTTTTGAATACGAGGATACACCGGACCAAATCAAAGCGACTTTAGATGTCAAAGCTGATATGGAGTCCAGCACTCCTATGGATCGACTGGTTTGTGGCGACGTAGGGTTTGGAAAGACAGAAATTGCTGTGCGCGCCGCTTTCAAGGCCGCCTGCGACGGGAAGCAAGTGGCCGTTTTAGTCCCCACTACCTTGTTGGCCTTTCAACACCACAAAACATTCTCTAAACGCTTGGCTGGATTCCCTGTTCGCGTGGAATACCTCAACCGAACCCGTAGCGCGAAAGAAACAAAGGCCATTCACGAAGACTTGGCCAATGGGAAAATTGACATCGTCGTTGGAACCCATCGATTGGTGAGCAAGGAAGTTCACTTTAAAGACCTCGGCCTTTTGATTGTAGACGAAGAACAAAAATTTGGTGTAAACGTCAAAGAGAAATTAAAAACGCTTCGTGTCCATGTCGATACGCTTACCTTGACTGCAACCCCCATTCCCCGCACGCTTCAGTTTTCTTTGATGGCCGCACGCGATTTGAGTGTAATGAGCACACCGCCACCCAACAGACAACCCATTGACACGCAAATTATTGGGTTTTCTGAAGAAACGATTCGCGAAGCAGTGCAATACGAAATGAGCCGTGGAGGTCAGGTGTTTTTTGTTCACAACCGCATTGAAAATATTCGCGAGATGGCCGGCATGCTTCAGCGACTGGTACCTGACGCCCGCATTTCTGTCGGCCATGGTCAGCTGGAGGGGAGCGCCTTGGAAAAAATGATTTTGTCCTTCATGGAAGGGGGATTTGATATTTTAGTGAGCACTACCATTATTGAAAGCGGGCTGGATGTGCCCAATGCCAATACCATTTTGGTTCACAATGCTCATCAATTTGGATTGAGTGATTTGCACCAAATGCGCGGCCGAGTGGGTCGAAGCAATCGAAAAGCATTCTGTTATTTGATCGCTCCTCCACTGGGTGGACTACCTGAAGAATCCAGAAAACGATTGCAAGCCTTGGAGCAATTCAGCGATTTGGGCAGCGGATTCAAAATAGCCCTTCGTGATCTCGAAATTCGCGGAGCCGGGGACTTGCTAGGGGCAGATCAATCTGGATTTCTCAATGAACTGGGATTGGACACCTACCAGAAAATACTATTGGAGGCCGTCAATGAGCTCAAAAAAACAGAATTTGCCGAATTGTACAAAGAGGTCCGCGGAGGATGGGAAGTCGCATCGGAATGCCAACTGGATACAGACCAAGAATTATTGCTCCCAGACCATTACGTCAATTTTGTAGAAGAGCGGTTGCGCTTGTACCAAGATTTGGATCGGATAAAAACGGAGGAAGAACTCGCCGTTTTCCGCGCCGGATTAGAGGATCGATTTGGCGCTTTACCACCGACAGCCGTTCGTTTGCTTTTGTCCATGAAGGTTCGATGGATTGGCACAAAAATTGGATTTGAAAAGCTTGTGATAAAGCAGAACAAAGCCATTGGTTACTTCCCTGTGGATTCATCGGATCCCTACTATCAAAGCGAGGTTTTTTTGCACATTTTGCAGGCGCTACAAAAACATCCGCACCTTTTTCGCATGAAACAAAGAAACGAACGCCTTACCTTGGTAATAGAACCGGTTACTTCCATTCCGGAAGCATGGGAACAATTGCAATGGTTACTACCCGCCACTAATTCACCCACGGCATGATTCAAGCAGTGCATATTTCAAAACATTTCTCTGGCCATACTGCCCTGAACGATGTAAGTCTACACATTCCAAAGGGTAGTCTGTACGGACTCCTCGGGCCCAACGGAGCGGGGAAAACTACTTTTTTGAGAATCCTCAATCAAATCATCGAGCCTGATTCTGGACATGTTTTGTTTGATGGTCGACCCTTGCAACGAAAAGATATTGCGCACATTGGGTATTTACCCGAAGAGAGAGGATTGTATAAAAAAATGGCCGTTGGGGAGCAAGCCCTTTATCTCGCGCGATTGAAAGGTCTCACGCGCGCCGAAGCTAAGAATCGATTGAAATACTGGTTTGAAAAATTGGAGATTGACGGTTGGTGGGATAAAAGAGTGGAGGAGTTGAGCAAAGGAATGGCTCAAAAAATTCAGTTTGTGACGACTGTTTTGCATCAACCCGATGTGTTGATTTTTGACGAACCCTTTTCTGGGTTTGATCCCATTGCGGCACAACAAATCAGAAACGAAATGCTAGCCCTACACCAAGCAGGAACCACCATCCTTTTTTCCACACACCGCATGGAAAGTGTAGAAGAAATGTGTACCCATATTGCCCTGATCAATCAATCTCGGAAGGTTTTGGACGGTTCCGTAGGAGATATCATCAGATCTCACAGAACCCACACCTACCGCATCACGTACAGAACAAGCCATGACGGCCCCATGCCTCCGGAAGCTTTTTCGCCGTTTGTTGTGCTTTCAGATGAATCGTTGCCCTTGGGCGCGTGGCAGCCCGGACGAATAGCCCATGTTCAATTACCGAAAGAAGCCGGATTGAATGCCCTGCTCCCCTCTTTGATTTTGAATGCAGAAGTATTGAGCGCGGAAGAGATTGTACCTAGCATGAACACTATTTTTATTCAAACTGTACAAGGATGAACCCACTTTGGATTGTCGCTCACCGCGAATTTACTACCCGTGTGAGAAAACGTAGTTTCTTGATCATGACCATTTTGGGTCCTGTGTTTTTTGGATTATTGTTGGTTGTCCCTGCGTTGTTGACTCAGATACCTGAAGGAAGCAAAAAGCTATTGGTGGTGGACCATAGTTTCCTTCTGACCGGAGAAAGAGGCGTGGAGGGGGCCTCGTTTCAATTCCTGGAACCAACCGATTCTGCTCTGAGTCAGGGCAAGGCTATTTTGCAATCGAACAGCGAATGGGATGGGTTGTTGTATCTACCCTCAACAGAAAACGGGGATCCAGACATCATTTTACGCTCCGGAAAATTGTTTGCCACGACAGATCTTTCGTTGGCCTTGGAAGAATCCATAGAGTCTCTTCTGGAACAGAAGGCGTACGAACAAAAACTTCGTTTAGCAGGGGTCGATCCGTCCATTGTGAAACAATCAGAGTCTTTTGCCAACATCACAACGGTAGAGTTCGGAGAGAAGGGCCGAGAACAGGCTTCAGCTACTGGTCTAAAAATGGCACTGGGATTGGCCGGTGGATTCTTTGTGTACATTTTTGTGTTTCTATACGCTACACAAATCATGCGCGGCGTGATAGAAGAAAAAACATCCCGCATTGTAGAAGTGATTATTTCCTCCGTGAAACCCTTTCAACTCATGCTCGGGAAAATCATAGGCATAGCCGGCGTGGGCTTTTTGCAATTTTTCATTTGGGTAGGACTCTCCGGAGTGTTGTATGTCGTGTTGAGTTCCACGCTCCTGTCCGGCACATTAGACCCTTCTCCTGTCGAATCGTTGCAAACGCAGGCAGGTCAAAGCCACGCCGTCGGATTGGAAGTCATTACGGCCATGCAATCGATTGATTTCCCTTTGATTTTATCTGCCTTTTTGTTCTATTTTATTGGCGGATACCTTTTGTACGGTGCTCTTTTTGCTGCAGTGGGTTCTGCTGTTGACGCTGAGGCGGACACACAGCAATTTATGTTGCCCCTCACGTTGCCTTTGATATTATCCATCATTGTAGCAACCAAGGTGATGGAATCTCCTGGAAGTCCGTTGTCTTTTTGGTTTTCCATCATCCCTTTTACTTCGCCTGTGGTCATGATGATCCGCTTGCCTTTTGGTGTTCCGGCTTGGGAACTCGCTCTCTCCATGTCCCTTTTGGTTCTCGGTTTCCTAGGAACCACGTGGATCGCCGCACGTGTGTACCGAATCGGTATTTTACTGTACGGTAAAAAATTGACCTACAAAGAATTGTGGAAATGGATTCGTTCCTCGCAATGAATCCTCCTACAGATCCGGTGTGGGCCATTGTAGATTGCGGAACCAACACCTTTAATTTATTGGTCAAAAAAGCAGTTTCGGGTGAGGTATTGTCCAACACCAAATGGCCAGTAAAGCTAGGTCTCGGCGGGCTGACCTCCGG
>CAMDTE010000048.1 GCA_945907425.1 Owenweeksia hongkongensis DSM 17368
CTCTCCTTGGGAGTTCTTACCCTGAGTGGCTGGGGGATTCCTTTGGCTCTTCGGGGCCAAAATACAGCCTCGCCCGGAGAATTACACGCCATTTTTCAATGGGATGGTCAAGCCTATGTGAGGGATACCGTTTTGGATCCAACGGGTCAATTTTATCCTGCTGAAAAATTCAGAGGACAGGGTTATGGCACGTTCACTTATACGCGGGGGCCTGTGCGCGCAGGATTCCGGTATGAAAATTACCAAAACGCACTTTTGGGCTATCCACAAGGGTACAAAGGAGAGGGAATTCCTTATCGGTTTATTCAATTTCAACAAGACGGTTTGGACATAACGCTGGGCAATTTTTACGAACAATTTGGAAGTGGTATGGTGTTTCGCACCTACGAAGAACGCGGATTGGGGTTGGACAATGCCCTGGACGGTGTACGCATTGTGTCCACATGGAAAAATGGATTCCAAATCAAAGGCGTATTGGGCCGTCAGAGAAAATACTTTGCTACAGGCGAAGGAATTGTGCGGGGTTTCGATGCAGAATATGCGCTACCCATCAAAGGTATGTCTGTCGTTGCTGGGGCAAGTTTTGTCAGTAAGTACCAGGCAGGGTTTGACCCCGATTTGCATTTGCCCGCCAATGTAGGCGCCACAGCAGGTAGATTGCTCTTGAACAAAGGGCGGTTTTCATTGAATACTGAATACGTGTACAAAATCAACGATCCTTCTTTTGACAACGGCTTTATTTATCGTCCAGGACAGGCAGTCAAAAGCACTCTTACCTATGCTAAAAAAGGCTTCGCAGTACAAGCTTCTGTCAAGAGAATCGACAATATGAGTTTTCGGTCGGACCGCAATGCGCAACAATTTGATTTGTTCATCAACTTTCTTCCTCCCACCTCCAAATTGCATACCTATGCCTTGCCGGCCTTGTTTCCATACGCTACGCAAATCAATGGAGAGCAGGGCGGCGAATTTGACGTGACCAAATCGTTTAAAAAGGGATCGTTTGTGGGCGGAAAAACGGGGTTGAGTCTATCCTTGAACGCATCGTGGGCAGAGTCACTGCAAAAATCAGCTATTGATCCGGCTGTTCCCATCGGCGCGCCCGGAACGAATGGATACACAAGCCATTGGTTTCAACGCGGTGAAATTCTCTACTTCCGAGACATCAATGTAGAATGTCGAAAGAAGTTCTCTTCGCACTCCAAAGGACAATTGACACTGTACGATATCCGCTACAACAAAACGGTGCTGAACGACGGCGTCTCCGATGCGGTTTTATTGGATAATCCTGGACTGGATTCCCTCCTCACCATTCGAGCGGCCGTAGTGGAATATCAACATTCGTTCTCCAATGGTCAAACGCTTCGAGGCGAAATCCAATGGAACCTGGCCAATGGGTTCAGAGGGGATGCGGCCATGTTTTTGGCAGAGTATACGGTATCTGATCGCTGGACGATGGCGATTCAAGACTATTACAATTATGGGCATCCGTCCGTAGGTCGGCGTTTGCATTACCCGATTGTTTCCTTGGTCCATTTTTTTGGAAATACTCGGATTCAAATCAATTACGGAAGACAACAACAAGGCATTTTTTGTGTGGGCGGAATTTGTCGCGTAGTCCCTCCTTCCAACGGATTGGCCCTTTCTATGACGACCAGTTTTTAACCTATGAAAAAAGTCTTTTTCTTCTTGTTTCTGGCCGGGCTTTGGACAGCCTGCGACATCATTGACAAACCGTTCAAAAATGCTCTCACGATTGATTGGACAGGCTTGTCGTATGCGGACACGCTGAAGCAGACAGACCGAGCTATTTTTATCGAAGACTTTACTGGCCACACGTGTAAAAATTGTCCCAAAGCAACCAAGGTGCTCATGCGGTTGGATTCCTTGTACGGTACTCGTGTAGTTCCCTTGGCCATTCACGCATTGGCCACTGGATTTTCTGGCGTCAGTTCCGATTACCCAACAGACTTCACCACCACGGAAGGAGGCGAATTGTATCTGTTTTTTGGTCCGCCTATCGGTATTCCAAACGGCATGGTACAGCGTTCTGGATTTCCTGGAAACAATTGGAAATCATACAACTCGTGGCAATCTTTGGCCGCTACGGAATTGAACAAGCCCACGTCCGCTTTGTTCACTTTGATCCCAGGATACCATGTGTCCGATCGTCATGCCGTGTTAAAGTATACCGTTTCTAAGGTTTTGGCTTCTGCGCACGAAATAAAGGTGACGTTCTATTTGACCGAATCGGGCATTGTTTCTGCGCAATTGATGCCCGACGGCACACGAAACCCTGCGTACGTACACAACCATATTTTACGTGCCGCTCCCCTCAGCATCTTAGGGAAGGGAGCATTGGCCAACACGGCTGCAGTCGGTGAGTCTCATTCTGGTTTCGTGGCTTACGCCTTGCCGACAGAATGGAACGAAGAGAAGATGGACTGGATAGCTATCGCTTACGATGCTATCACGTACGAGGTGCTTCAGGCGGCTGTCCTACCGGTTCGATAATCCGCAATGTAGACAGGAACTTTTTGTATCCTGCTCTTTGAAGCGCCGATTTACCAAAAACACGGCCAAAGGTTTCTTCACTTAGCTCTTTCCATACTTCAGGGGCCCACGAAGTCCATCCTTCTGTTGGCGAAAAACGAGTCTCCTTGTGGGGTGTGCTGTGTCGATTCCAAGGGCATACTTCTTGGCAAATGTCGCAGCCAAATGCCCATCCATGCAGGTCTGCGCGCATCGATGCAGGAACGGCATCGTGCAATTCAATGGTGGCATGAGAAATGCATTTGTTGCTGTCGATGACAGATGGCGCTACGATAGCTTGCGTTGGACAGGCGTCCAAGCATCGAGTACAGGTGCCGCAATGATCAAATACGGGAGAATCCGGAAGCACTTCAATATCCACAATCAACTCCGCCAAAAAATAATAGCTGCCGACGCCTTTGGTGAGCACCATGGCATTTTTCCCTACCCAACCCACACCACTTCGTTTGGCCCACGCCCTTTCCAAAACGGGAGCGCTATCTACAAAACACCGTCCTTCGATGGATCCAACATCGCTTTTCCACGATTCCAATAAGGCGAACAATTTGTCTTTGACAACGGCATGATAATCCTCTCCGTAGGCATATCGACTGATTTTTGGCGAACCCGTAGGGGATGGTTCCTCTACCGGAAAATAGTTCAACCGCAAACTGATGACGCTCTTGGCTCCGGGCACCAACAGACGTGGATCCAGTCGTTTATCAAAGTGATTTTCCATGTAGCGCATGGAGCCGTGGCGGTCGGCGCGTAACCAAGCCTCCAATGAAGGGGCCTCTTCTTCCAAAAAAACAGCAGCTGAAACTCGGCAATCATCAAATCCCAATCGTTTTGCATGCGACAGCAAGGCCTCTTTGGCCAATAGGGCGGAAAGCATACGTTATCCTAACCCATCAAACAAACCTTTGGATGGACCTCCCGCAACGCCTAGGTGTGCGAAAGCCTTTTCCATAGCCACTCTTCCTCTCGAAGTCCTTGCCAAATATCCTTCTTGTATCAAGTACGGTTCGTACACCTCTTCCAACGTATCCGCTTGTTCCCCTACGGCTGTCGCTAAGGTTCCCAATCCCACCGGACCTCCTTTGAATTTTAGCACCAGGGCCGATAAAATTTTATTGTCCATATCGTCCAAACCATTTTCATCGACTTCCAATGCATTCATCCCGTATCTAGCCATTTCAATGGTAACGGTCCCGTCTCCTTTGACTTGTGCAAAATCACGAATTCTTCGCAACAGGGCATTCGCTATACGCGGTGTTCCACGACTGCGTCGGGCTATTTCAATGGCCGCATCGGGCTGTATGGTAACATTCAAAATGCCCGCTGAACGCTCTACAATATCAGACAATCGTTCGGCGGTGTAATACTCCAAACGTGAGGCGATGCCGAACCGAGCGCGCAACGGAGAGGTCAGCATACCCGAACGGGTTGTGGCGCCCACCAGGGTAAACGGCTGCAACCCTATTTGAACACTGCGAGCATGCGGACCGCTCTCAATCAAAATATCGATTTTGAAATCCTCCATGGCAGAATACAAATATTCTTCCACCACAGGGCTCAAGCGATGAATTTCATCGATGAAGAGCACATCGTTCAGCTCCAATGCTGTCAGTAATCCCGCCAAATCACCCGGCTTGTCCAATACAGGGCCTGAAGTAATCTTTATTCCTACCCCAAGTTCGTTAGCGACAATATGGGCTAATGTCGTTTTACCTAAACCGGGAGGACCATGGAGCAGTAAGTGGTCCAACGATTCACTTCTCGCTTTGGCAGCTTGAACAAAAACCCGAAGATTATCGAGCACCTTTTCTTGCCCTGCAAAATCTGAAAAGGTCAACGGCCGAAGCCGTTTTTCAACTTCTTGTTCTTCGGGCACAAAAGCGCCACTGGCAGCATCATCTAAAAACCGGGACATGGGACAAAAGTAACCCTTTTGCAAACGCAAACGTCCGCGCACCCTGGCGGGTGCGCGGACGTTTGTCCTCCATTTTTTTAATGCCCGGTTTCTACCTCCCCTTTTTGCATAGGCTCGGTTTGAGGCATGAAATCATTCTCCAAGCCCGGCTTACTGTAATCGTAAGCCCAACGGTGTACCTCGGGCAAATCGCCAGGCCAGTTTCCATGAATATGCTCCACAGGGGCTGTCCACTCCAGCGTGTTGGACTTCCACGGATTTTGAACAGAGCGAGGTCCGCGGAAAATACTGTAGAAGAAGTTGAACAAGAAGATCAGCTGGGCAATACCACCCAAAATAGCAAACAAGGAAACAATGACGTTGATATCTTGCAGAGTGTCAAACAGTGGGAATTCGGCATTGGTAAAATAGCGTCGCGGCAAGCCGGCCAAGCCCAAGAAGTGCATCGGGAAAAATACTCCGTAGGCACTGATGAAGGTTATCCAGAAATGGACATACCCCATCTTTTTATTCATCATTCGACCATACATGCGCGGGAACCAATGGTACACTCCGGCAAACATTCCAAAAATAGCAGACAATCCCATCACGATATGGAAGTGAGCCACAACAAAGTAGGTGTCGTGCACATTGATGTCTAAGGCCGAGTCACCCAAAATGATACCGGTCAAACCGCCAGATACAAAGGTGCTCACCAATCCTATGGAAAACAACATGGCCGGCGTGAACTGCAAATTACCTTTCCACAGGGTGGTCAAATAATTGAAGGCTTTTACAGCCGATGGAATGGCTATCAACAAAGTCGTAAACGTAAATACGGATCCCAAGAAAGGACTCATTCCGGTCACAAACATATGGTGTCCCCACACAATGAACGACAAAAAGGCAATGGCCAAAATAGAGGTGACCATGGCTGTGTACCCAAAAATCGGTTTGCGGGAATTGGTGGCAATGACTTCTGAAGTTATGCCCAAAGCTGGCAAAAGAATGATGTACACCTCTGGGTGACCCAAGAACCAAAACAAATGCTCAAACAAAATAGGGCTACCTCCTTGGTAGTGCAGTGCTTCTCCAGCGATCATGATATCACTCAAATAGAAGCTGGTCCCTAACATGCGATCAAACATCAATAAAAGGGCAGCAGACAGCAAAACGGGGAAAGACAAAACGCCCAAGATGGCTGTCACCAAGAAAGCCCAAATGGTCAACGGCAATCGTTTCATGCTCAATCCCTTGGCCCGCAAGTTGATCACCGTTACGATGTAGTTCAATGCACCAATCAAGGAAGAAACAATAAAGAATGTCATGGACAAAAGCCAAAGCGTCATTCCTGCGCCTGAACCTGGCATAGCCTCTGGGAGAGCGCTCAAGGGAGGATAAACTGTCCATCCTCCAGAAGCAGGGCCCGCCTCTACAAACAAGGAGGAAATCATGAGGACGCTGGACAAGAAGAAGAACCAATACGACAACATGTTTAGGAATCCCGAAGCCATGTCGCGTGCCCCAATCTGGAAGGGAATCAAGAGATTGGAAAATGTTCCGCTCAACCCCGCCGTCAACACAAAAAACACCATGATGGTTCCATGAATGGTAACCAAAGCCATATACATATTGGGGTCCATTTGACCTTCGGGTGCCCATTTGCCAAGCAACACTTCTAAGATGGCAAATTTCTTTTCCGGCCATGCCAATTGCAAGCGAAACAACATGGACATCATCACTCCCACGACACCCATGATCATACCGGTGATTAGGAATTGTTTCGAAATCATTTTATGGTCCGTGCAAAACACATAGGTGTTCCAAAAATTCGGTGTCGGATGATCCTGATGCTCGTGATCGTGATCGTGGGTGTGTACTTCTGCAGACATAATTCTATTCTTTACAATGTTTCAGCAACCGTTTTCTGCTCCTTCAACCATTGGTTGTATTGTTCAACAGATTCAACAACAATGGGCATTTGCATATTGTAATGCGCCGCTCCACAAATTTTGTTGCATAAAATCAAATAATCGTACTCGTAAGGATCTTTTCCTTGGCTCAACCGAAGGGCGTTGATGCGATCCACTTGAGCAATCACTTCTGGGTCTTTTCGTATGTCCGTTGTGGTGATGGTAGGCGTAAATTGAAATTGTGTCGGAACCCCCGGCACACAGTTCATTTGAGCGCGGAAATGAGGCATGTATGCTGAGTGAATTACGTCCTGTGAACGAAATTTAAACAGGACAGGGCGACCTACCGGCAAATGAATTTCGGCAGCAATTTTATCATCCGCATAGTTCTTGTCCAAGGTATCTACTCCCAAAGTATTGGTTCCTTGAATCAAATGAATATTTGCATAAGCCAACGTATTGTCATCGCCCGCATAACGTGCCGTCCATTTGAACTGCTGTGCATACACCTCAATCACAATAGGCTGTTGGTCGTTTTTAGGATTCATGGTGTTGCTCCATGTGGTCATTCCATAAATAATTAAAACCGCCAAGACCAAAGCAGGCACAACCGTCCAAATCATTTCCAATTTGTTGTTGTGCTCAATAAACGACGCTTTGGTGCCTTCTACCCCGCGGTACTTATAAGAAAAGTAAAATAATATCGGTTGAACGAGAAGGAAGACAATAATGATTGTCCCCATGGAAATATCCCATAGTGCATCGTATTCCACTCCGTGCAACGAGGAAGGTTGCGGAAGTGTATCGGGCATCCATGCATACACCATGGCAAAAAATGACAACTCAAATAGAATACCGAAAATCAACAATAATTTGCCTTGACGATCATTGTCCCGCGGCGAAACCGCATTGCTGTCCTCCTTATTAAGGGCAGAAGACAATTCAAAAATGCGTACTATCTGGGCCACAGAAATGGCCGCTAGAAAAAGTACGATCGCAATTAATAATCCGTTCATTGCGCGCTGTTTTTATTGATGAAATAATTCGCTTTCCTTCAGCAACGGATGATTCTTTTGAATCAAAGGCGCTTTGGAAAGTTGTGTTAACACAAAGTAAATAAATAAACCAGAATAGAAGAGAAATCCACCCCATTCTGCTGGACCAAATCCATAGTTAAGTCCAACGGCACCTGGCATAATCATGATATAATGGTCCATCCAATGGCCAATCAAAACAAAGAACGCAGCGAACAAAATGAATCCTATAATGCGCTTGTTGTCACGTCCAATCATCAACAAGAAGGGGACTAAGAAATTCAAGGCCACCATAGCAACAAAGTACAATTTGTACTCTCCAAATCGAGCTAAATAATACGTCACTTCTTCTGGAATATTGGCGTACCAAATCAACATGTACTGAGAGAACCACAAATAGGTCCAGAAAATACTAAAGGCAAACATAAACTTACCTAGATCGTGTTGATGATTCTCATTGACCCAAGGGATGTGTCCGCCGACACGCAAATAAATAACCAAAATATTCAACCCGGTGAGTCCTGTGACAAACATCCCGGAAAACGTATACCATCCGAACAAGGTGCTGAACCAATGTACATCAATTGACATGATGATGTCCCATGCGCTGGTGGAAGAGGTAACCGCGTACAATACCAAGAAAGTGGCAGCCAAAGCGCGCTGTTTTCCCCATAGATTTTGACCTTTGGGAAGTCCGTCTTCTTTGATGCTGTTTCTACGAAACAAGTAGGCCGCGCCAAACCAAATGACGATATACATCACCAGGCGCGCTAAGAAAAAGGGAGCATTCAAAAAGGCCTCTTTCCCGGCAATGAGGGAATCATAATTTGGACTTGCAGGGTCCATTACACCTTCGTGCATCCAGTGCCAAATGCCATGAACATGCTGTACTCCAGCCACGGCTATGATCAAAATAACAACCAATGGAACGATTACCCACAATGCAACCGCTTCAAATACTCGAGTCAATCCAGCGGACCAACCCGCCTGCGCTGCATATTGAACGGCAAGAAAAAAGGTGGCTCCAATTCCAAAAGACAAAAAGAAAATAGAATTCACCAACAGTGCAGCCCATGGACGATTGCCACTTTTGTCTGGGTGCGAAGCATGCGCCTCTGTAGCATGCGCCTCTGTAGCATGCGCCTCTGTGGCATGCGCCTCCGGAGCATGCGCTTCCGTAGCATGCGCCTCTGTAGCATGCGCCTCTGTAGCGGGTGCCTCCGTAGCATGCGCCTCTGTGGCGTGCGCCTCTGTGGCATGCGCTTCCGTAGCATGCGCCTCTGTGGCGTGCGCTTCCTCCGGAGAATGCGCAGGAGAAGTAAATCCAATGATCAAGCCAACTGCGCCGACAATCATGAGGGCAATGGCAAGAAGCTTAGCGTTGCGGGTAAATACAAACATGGCTTTATTCCTTCTATTGGATTATTGTTTAACAGCGGTAGCAGATGAGTCCATCGTCGGTACGGATACCTCCTGTTGCCCATCGCGCATTCCGAATACATACTTAATGATTTTCCAGCGCTCTTCGTAATTCAACTGAGATGCGTGAGCTCCCATATTGTTTTTACCATACATAATCACATGATAAGTGCTTCCAGGGGTGATGTCTGGCAGACGGGTTTTATCGTATCCCGGTACTCCCAAAATTTTCTCCCGTTGCATTAAAATACCGTTACCATCCCCCTTTTCTCCATGGCAGTGCGAGCAGAATTGGTTGTACAACACTTTTCCGTCGTCTGCATTCATCGATGCATAAAATGCAGGAACTTCTGTGTTTCCTTTCGATGCTTCATAGCCTTCGTTTGTATTGGGTAGGCCGTACAAAACTTCCCCCCGAGCCACTGTTCCAGCCACAGGCTTGCGAGAAGAAAGTCCGTCCGCAAAACGATCAGACGGTTCGTAGGCTTCCAATGATGGGGAAGAAAACATGTCGTCCATGTACACATAACCTGGAGTGGACTTGTCCCAATTGCACGCCGATACCAAACTCAGGAGTCCAATAATGGCTGTAGAAACAATAATGCGGTGCGCGTTCATGTTACAAAGATTAAACGTGGGCGATTTCGATGGCGCCCGATTTCTTTAACAATT
>CAMDTE010000049.1 GCA_945907425.1 Owenweeksia hongkongensis DSM 17368
GAATGGCAGAGGCCAGAAAAGCGCATTATGCCTTATTTGAATTCACCCAAAGCCTTTTTACTGAAGGCAATCCAGGGGGAATCAAGGAGGCGTTGAAGCAGCTCGGTGTATGTGAAAGCACTCTTCGTTTGCCTTTGTGGCCCATCTCCCAGTCCCTAGAGTCGACTATAAAAACACAAATGGAGGCCTTGAGTCGTTATGCCTAAAAAGATTTTGCGGGTTCTTTACGCTATTCAAGGCACAGGGAATGGACACATGGCGCGTGCACGCGCCATTCTGCCTGTTTTGGCCTCGTTTCCTGGAGTGGAACTCAAGGTTGCTGTTTCAGGAACGCAATCGGAATTGGATTTGCCCGTGCCGGTGGATTATCGGTTTCAAGGCATGTCGTTCACCTATACCGAACAGGGGGGTATCGATTATGTCAAAACGTTTTTTTCTGCCCGATTAGACAAAATTATAGCAGATATAATGCACTTTCCTGCCGGAGATTTTGATCTTATTTTGAACGATTTTGAACCCGTGACAGCGTATTCCGCTAAATTAAAAGGGGTTCCGTGTGTAGATATGAGCCACCAGGCCGGTGTTCGTCATACGCGTGCCGCTCGACCCAAGAAATCGGATTTGATTGCTGAGGCAGTGCTTCGCTTTTTTGCTCCTTCCGATCGGTGTATTGGTTTCCACTTTGATTCTTTTGGGGTCAATTACAGAACGCCGATTATTCGACCCGAAATAAGAAACTTGACCTGTTCAGAGGATGGCCATATCCTTGTGTATTTACCGGCCTATTCACCCGAATTTCTTTTTCACTTTTTACCCTTGGTTTCCAATCGACCTTTTCGATGTTTTGGAAAAACAGACCAGGTGAAAAAGCATCAAAATGTAACGGTGGAACCCATTGACAACCATCATTTCCTAGATAGCTTCCGTTCTGCCAGCGGTGTTTTGTGTTCCGCTGGGTTTGAGTTGCCTGCGGAAAGTTTGTTTCACGGGAAATCGTTGGCCGTTGTTCCTATCAAAGGACAATACGAACAGAAATGCAATGCCGCCCAAATAGCCACCCTCGGTGTTTTGTCTTTAAAAAGCGACCTCCAAAAGGATTTGAAGGCATTGATTCGATGGGCCAAGGAGCTGCCGCGCATTCGAGTGGATTATCCTGACGAAACAAAAAGTATTTTGCAGCGTTTGTTCAAAGAGTTTCCCTCTCAACCCGATTTGCCTTCGTATCGACGGGGGTAATAGGGGTATATTTGCACACATGAAAAAAAACCTGCTTTCCTTGACCCTTTTGCTCGCCGTTGCGACGCTATCTTCTTGCGGTGAGTACCAAAAGGTTTTGAAAAGCCAGGATTTATCGTACAAGTACGACATGGCCGTCAAGTATTACGAAGCAAAACAATACAATAAGGCCTACCCTTTGTTCGATGAGTTGTTGACATTGAATCGGGGAACGGCTCGCGCGCAAGAGGTCTATTACTTTTATTGCATGACACTCTACGGGCAAAAGGATTACATCTTGGCGCAGTATCATTTCAAAACATTTTCTAAAACCTTTCCACGGCATCCCAAGGCAGAAGAAGCGGCATACATGAGTGCCTTTTGTCTTTATCTGGATGCGCCGTCGAGTAGCTTAGATCCAGCCGCCATCTACAAGGCCATCGATGAATTGCAGTTATTTATCAATACGAACGCATCTAGTCCATACATGGCTCAGTGCAATGCCTATATCGATGAGCTAAGGGAAAGGTTAGAGAAAAAATCCTTTGAAATTGCCAAACAATACTATAAAACGCAGCGTTATGCCAGTGCTGTTGTGGCTTTTTCTAACACATTGGCAGAATTCCCCGATACCCGGTTTCGAGAAGAGGCGATGTTTTACAAATTGGATGCTGCTTTCCAGTTGGCGCAAAACAGCGTTTCAGACAAGCAACTTTTGAGGTACAAAGAAGCCCTTACGGTGTACAGAGATTTGATGTCGCTTTTTCCAGAAAGTGTCTTTTCAAAAGATGCGGAAAGGATAAAAGCAAAAATTGATGCTTATTTGCAAAATCCTTCCTAATTTTGCACCCCTAATCGTAACCTATTCATGGACCACAAAAGAAGCAGTGCCCCACGCACAACTGTCACTCGTAATTTCAATGAGTTGGATGCTATTACTGGCAATCTATACGAAGCGGTTGCTGTGATTTCACGTCGCGCAGACCAAATCAACGACGATTTAGGCCAGGAGCTTAAAGACAAATTGGAAGAGTTTGCTACACCTACAGAATCTTTGGAAGAAGTATTTGAAAACAAGGAGCAAATCGAAGTGTCTAAATTTTACGAGGCTTTACCAAAAGCTGTCAACCTAGCTACGCAAGAGTGGTTGGAAGGAAAAGTATATTTTCGTTACCCAGAAGAGGACGATTCTGTTGCAGGATGAGTCCCTTACGCGGTAAAAAGATTCTTCTAGGTATTACCGGAAGTATCTCGGCCTACAAGGCCCCGCTTTTTGTTCGATTATTAAAAAAATCAGGCGCCGAAGTGCAGGTTGTTCTAACCCCTTCGGCGCTTGACTTTGTATCCCCTTTGGTTTTAGCGACCCTTTCTGAGAGACCTGTTTTTCATGCTTTTGTGGATGGATCTCAAGGGCATCAGTGGAACAACCACGTAGAATTGGGCTGTTGGGCAGACG
This sequence comes from Owenweeksia hongkongensis DSM 17368, assembly GCA_945907425.1. GTDB lineage: Bacteria > Bacteroidota > Bacteroidia > Flavobacteriales > Schleiferiaceae > CAMDTE01. Next base: position 2,672 of record CAMDTE010000049.1, read on the forward strand.
CGATTGTCGTTGCGCCTGCCTCGTCCGTGACGTTGGCAAAAGGTGCCACTGGGCTGTGCGATAACCTATTGACCGCGGTTATTTTGAGCGCGAAATGTCCGGTGATATGGGCTCCAGCCATGGATTTGGATATGTACGCTTTTGGAGCAACACAAAATAATTTTGCCACACTGGAGTCCTTTGGACACTACATCATTCCTGCGGATTCAGGCCCGTTGGCTTCTGGTTTGGAAGGGCAGGGTCGTTTGCCAGAACCGGAAAGCTTGTTTTCCTATGTAGAGCATTTTTTTGGAGAAAAGGGGTCGATGGTTGGCGAACGCGTTCTGATCACGGCAGGCCCTACACAAGAGCCATTGGATGCGGTTCGTTTTCTGTCCAATGCCAGTTCCGGTAAAATGGGTTGGGCCCTGGCCCGTTCAGCGGCCCTGCGGGGTGCGCAGGTCGATGTAGTTTTGGGACCCGTTAGTGACTTTCCGTTTATTCCGGGTGTACAGGTTCATTCGGTGGTGACGGCAGAGGAAATGTTTCACAAAACCCTATCCCTGTTTCCAACATCGACTTGTTCTGTTTTTACGGCAGCCGTTGCAGATTACGCCGTGGCAACTCCAGAAAAAGGGAAGAGAAAAAAAACCGATGAGCCTTGGAATCTCTCGCTAAAGCCTACCCTTGATATTTTAAAAGCCTGTGGTCAGTCCAAGCAAAAACACCAAAAAGTGATTGGATTCGCTTTGGAAACGGACAATGGATTGGCCAATGCGCAAGAAAAAGCGGTAAAAAAAGGGGCGGATGTTGTTTGTTTTAATCCCGCCAACGAAGAGGGTTTGGGATTTGGATCCACACACAACCGAGTGGTGATGGTCAATGCATCGGGCATTATCAAAGAATTTCCCGCGCAAAGCAAACAGGACTTGGCCGAGGCACTATGGGACACCATCGAAGCGTTATCTGTAGTGAAATGAAACGAATCGTTTACAAAAGGATACTCGCTTGTGCCCTAGTCTTTTTCTCTCCTCATGTGAAAGGACAAGAGTTGCAATGGCAAATAAAAGTTCAGGCGCCCTCTATTCAGTCAACAGATAAATCAGTATTTGAGGCCCTGGAGAAGGCCCTTCAAGATTTGGTCGATGGAACCCGATGGACAGAGCAGGTGGTCGATCCGGCAGAGCGAATGCAAGGATCCATTGTTTTCACCATTACAGAGCACAACCAAGGAACGGGAGTGATGAGCGGAACGTTGCAAATCAGAAGCAGTCGTGCGGTGTATAAATCCGATTACCAATCGCCCTTGCTGTTCTTTATGGACCCCAGCGTTTCTTTCACGTATATGGAGAATAGTTTGGTGGAATGGTCTGCCAACCGACATTCCTCCAACCTGACGGCTCTCATGGGATTTTACGTGTATGTGTCCCTCGGATTGGAAGCGGAAAGCTTTGCTATCGGCGGCGGAAAACCCTACTTTGATGCCGCACAACTGATTGTATCCAACGCGCAAAGCGCTAACGCTGGAAAAGGATGGGGAAGATTTGATGGAACCAAGAATAGATATTGGTTAATAGAAGATATTTCCAATCCAAGCAATCAGCCTTTCTTATCCGCTTGGACGACCTACCACAGAGAAGGATTAGACAAACTTTACGATACGGAGAAGCAATTGGCCGCAAAAGAATCCATTAAAAGTTCTGTATTGTCTTGGAAACCATTGCACCAAAAACAGCCCAATTTGTTCTTGTTGCAATGGGCTATAGATGCCAAATCAGATGAGATTGTCAGTGTTTTTAGCGGTGGACCCTCTACACAGGTAACAGATCTTGTTGGATTTCTTCAACTTTTGGATGCTGCCAATGCGAATAAGTATTTAAACTTGGGCAAGCCCCGATAGGCTTCTTACCTTCGGGCTGTGATTACGGCACTTCGCATTCAAAATTTTGCTCTGATCGATCGATTGGATTGTCAGTGGTCTTCGGGGGTGACCGTATTGTCGGGAGAAACCGGGGCAGGCAAAAGCATCTTATTGGGAGCATTGCAGCTGGCTTTAGGCCAGAGGGCGGACAATCAATCACTAAAAAATCAAGACCAAAAGTGCATCGTCGAACTGGAAGTGCAGTTGGATGCTTCTTGGCAGCCTTGGTTTGACCAAGAAGAAATCGACTATTCTCCTTTGACATGGATCCGGAGAGAAGTTATTCCCGGAGGAAAATCCCGTGCCTTCCTCAACGATACACCGGTGCGCTTGGATCAATTGTCTGATTTTTCTCATCGTTTACTGGATATTCACTCTCAGCAAGACACGCTGTTTTTGACCGATTCCGACTTTCTTCTGGATCTGATCGATGATTTGGGCTCCTATTCGCAAGCCATTGATCAAATGAAAGAGTCTATCTCCTCTTGGAAAATGGAAGAAGAAGCTCTCAAAGTCATAGAATTAGCAACTTCCGGGGGAGATGACATAGAATACCTACGGTTTTTAAGGGATGAGCTAGTCCATGTCCGACTGAAAGAACAGGAGGGCATTCTTTTGCTCGAAGAACACAAGCTGTTGGCCCATGCAGACGTTATTCAACAAGCGATGGCCGAATCGTATGAAACCTTAGAAGGGGAGGAGGGTGCCGCTAGAAAGCTAACGGAGACCCTTCGGATTTTGGATCGTGTGAGCGATGCACTACCCTCCGTAAAGGATTGGTCTGAGCGACTCAGGGGAGCTTTGGAAGAACTACGGGATATTTCCGTAGATACGGAAAGGTTGGCCTCAAAAACGGAGGCAAATCCCCAGCGATTGGAGGAGATTGAACAGCGCATGTCCGTTCTGGATGCCTTGAAATCCAAGCACAAAGTGACCACCGTGGAGGAGTTGATTCCCTTGCGTGACTCCCTGATAGCTCGGGTGGAAGGCATGGAAAATGCCTCTTCTGCTATTGCGCTAGCCATGGAAAAAAGAGACAAGGCAAAGGCAAGAGCCCAAGAACAAGCGGATGTTTTGCATGCGCACCGTGAAGCGCTCATTCCTTTGCTTGAGCTAGAAGTTGTAGAGGCATTAAAAACACTGCAAATGCCTCAAGCGCAATTTGTTATGTCTATCAATAAAACAGATAGATTGACTTCATTTGGATCTTCTGCTGTGAAATTATTGTTTTCTTCCAACAAAGGCCACGCCCTTTTGGATGTATCCAAAGCGGCTTCCGGAGGTGAAAGGGGACGCCTTATGCTGGCACTGAAAGGATTGTTCGCCCGAGGAAAAGGCTTAAAAACAGTCATCTTCGATGAAATCGATACGGGTATCAGTGGCCAAACTGCAGCACGGGTTGCTCAAATTTTCAGGGAGATGAGCCGTCATCTGCAAGTGATTGTAATTACCCATTTGCCACAAGTGGCTGCAGCGGGTGATGCCCATTTCCTCGTAACAAAATCAGAGGTCAATGGAAAAACACAAACGGAATTGGTTCCGTTAAGCCCTTCCGATAGAATTTTGGAGGTGGCTCGTATGTTGAGCGGCGATTCCTTGACTCCCGCGGCTTTGGAGAATGCAAAAGTGCTTCTTTCTAGCGCAAATAATTAAACGAGATTCCTCATCTTTGCAGCATGAACAATCTACTCAAAGGAAAAAAGGGAATCATTTTTGGTGCCCTGAACAGCGAGTCCATTGCATGGAAAGTGGCAGAAAAATGCCATGAGCAAGGAGCGCAAATTGTATTGTCCAATGCACCTATGGCCATGCGCTTGGGAGAAATCAATGTGCTGGCTGAGAAAATTAACGCACCGGTGATTGGTGCCGACGCCACAAGCCTTGAGGATTTGCAGAACTTAACCCAAGGAGCCATGGATCATTTCGGGGGAAAATTTGATTTCATCCTCCATTCGATTGGCATGAGTGTCAATGTGCGCAAAGGTCGACATTACACAGATTTGAATTATGATTTTTTGACCAAGGGATGGGATGTTAGCGCAGTTTCTTTTCATAAAGTGTTGCAGACGGCCTACCAAATGGACGCGCTCAGCGATTGGGGTAGTGTGGTAGGGCTGACCTACATGGCGGCACAAAGAACCTTCCCGGATTATTCCGATATGGCAGACAACAAGGCCTTTTTAGAGAGCATTGCGCGCAGTTTTGGATACCATTACGGGATTCGCAACAAGGTGCGAGTGAATACGATTTCTCAGTCTCCTACACCCACAACCGCAGGAAGCGGTGTGAAAGGCTTCGACGGCTTTTTATCCTATGCAGATCGAATGTCTCCCTTAGGCAATGCCTCAGCAGAAGATTGCGCCAATTACTGTGTGGTGATGTTCTCTGATTTGACCAAGCGCATTACCATGCAGAATTTGTACAACGACGGAGGATTCAGCAATATGGGCGTGAGCAACAGTGTCATGGATAGCGTTTACCAAGCGGAGGAGAAAAAATAGGCACGTGCGAGAGCGCGGAAATACAAAAGCCCCGGCATCCGCCGGGGCTTTTGTATTAAAAATTCCCCACTCAAAACTCCGATTTCATGTGGAAAACAAGCTTATCAAACTTCTCTTGCGTCATCTGTAAAGAAAACAGAGAGTCTGCTAGAAAAACCATCTTTCCGTACTTATCCTCGGCCAAATAGCGCTGTTTCAGCTTTTTGAACTCTTCCAACTGAGCGTTATCGAACGATTCCACCCAACACGCTTTGAAAGCAGAAAAGGGCTCGTAAGAGCATTTGGCACCGTATTCGTGTTCCAGTCGGTACTGGATAACTTCGTATTGAAGGGCCCCCACCGTGCCGATGATTTTTCTTCCGTTCACCATCAAGGTAAACAACTGAGCCACCCCTTCGTCCATCAGTTGGTCAATTCCTTTCGCCAATTGTTTGGATTTCAAAGGGTCTGCGTTGTTCACAAACCGAAAGTGTTCCGGTGAAAAGCTAGGGATGCCCGTGTAATGCAAATTTTCACCTTCCGTTAGCGTGTCGCCGATTCTAAAAAGTCCTGTGTCCGGAAGGCCTACGATGTCTCCGGGATAAGCACAATCCACCACCGATCGTTTAGACGCCAGAAAGGTAGTAGGGCTGCTGAATTTTAGCGTTTTGCCTTCCCTTACATGAAAATAAGGTGTGTTCCGCTCAAAAACACCAGAGACAATCTTCACAAAAGCTATTCGGCTTCTGTGGTTTGGATCGATGTTGGCGTGAATTTTAAAAACAAATCCAGAAAATTTTGATTCTTCCGGCAAGACTAAGCGTTCTTCAGCCGCTTTGGATTGGGGTTCGGGGGCAATTTCCACAAAGCAATTGAGCAGTTCCTGCACCCCGAAATTATTCAAAGCAGAACCAAAAAAAACAGGGCACAAATCGCCTTTCAAATACTCTTCTTTTTGGAACGAGGGATATACGCCTTGCAGTAACTCTAGTTCTTCCCGTAAAAGATCGGCCGCTTTTGATCCGATTCTCCCGTCCAAGGCCGGATCGTTTACATCAGTAAAAGCAATCGTTTCCGACATTTTTTGTTTATTGTTTCCCAGAAAAAGTTGAACATTGTTTTCCCAGAGATTGTACACCCCTTGGAACTCTTTTCCCATGCCGATAGGCCAGGAGAGGGGGCACAGCCGCAATCCTAGTTTCTTTTCTACCTCATCCAATAGGTCAAAAGCATCGCGACCTTCTCTGTCCAACTTGTTGATAAACACCATAATGGGTGTAGCGCGCATTCGGCACACTTCTACCAACTTCTCTGTTTGTGTTTCCACTCCTTTGGCGACATCAACCACCACGATGACGCTGTCCACGGCGGTCAATGTCCTGTACGTATCCTCCGCAAAATCTTTGTGACCGGGAGTATCCAAAATATTGATCTGCTTTCCACGGTACTCAAATCCCATCACGGAAGTAGCAACGGAAATTCCCCGCTGTTTCTCAATCTCCATAAAGTCAGATGTGGCCGTCTTCTTGATCTTATTGGACTTGACCGCACCGGCCTCTTGGATGGCGCCGCCAAACAATAACAATTTTTCTGTCAGTGTTGTCTTGCCCGCATCCGGATGGGACACAATACCAAAGGTTCTTCTTTTCTTTAATTCTTCTAACAATCCCATGAATACTCTTTTTCCAGTGGGCAAAGATAAGCCGAGAGCAGAGACTCCTTTCTATAACACAAGAAAGCCTTTCTCCTTGCATTTTCACTGCAGCTGAACAATATTTAATACCTTACCCTTGAGCGAGGAATGCCCTTATTCCAAATAATTACCGTTTTTTTGCACACACAGAACGCCAACACCGCTGGATTACCAAAGCACATGTTAGAACACGTCATTCTCGTCGACGAAAGCGACACCATCCTCGGGCAAATGGAGAAAATGGAAGCCCATGAAAAGGCTCTTCTTCACAGGGCCTTCTCTGTATTTTTATTCAATGAAAAAGGAGAAACGCTGTTGCAAAAGCGGGCCGAAGGCAAGTACCACAGTCCTTTGCTTTGGACAAACTCGTGTTGCAGCCATCCACGCTTTGGGGAAACTGTCCTAGAGGCGGCACAACGCCGTTTGTTCGATGAATTGGGTATTCCCTTGGAGTGCGACTTATCGCTGCATTCGCCTTTTCATTTTATTTACCGGGCCGATTTTGACAATGGCTTGACGGAACACGAATTGGATCATGTGGTCATTGGGCGTCTTCCCCCTAATGTTTCTTTGCATCTCAA
>CAMDTE010000050.1 GCA_945907425.1 Owenweeksia hongkongensis DSM 17368
TAACAGTTCTCAGATACCGGTCGATTATACCCAAGACCCTTTTGAGGCCTTAATGATGCAAGACGAATTGCAATGCAAATACACAGGAGGAACGGTTTTGCATTTGTATATGAATGAACGCATTAGCTCATCGGAGGCGTGTAAAAACTTTGTCAAAACGGTGCTGTCTAATTTCAAGTTGCCCTACATTACAATCACACCCGTATTTAGTGTTTGTCCTGTACATGGATACTTGAACGGAGAACACGAGTATTGTCCAAAATGCGATGAATCCATCATAGAATCTAAAACAAACCACTACCATGAAAATCAAGCCCATTGAAATATTAGAACAGCACCAAGAATTACGAACGAAATGCCTCGTTTACACACGAGTAATGGGGTATCACCGTCCCGTAGAGAGTTTCAATATCGGTAAAAAGGGAGAACACAAGCAGCGCCTGCATTTCATAGAAAATAAGTGCTAGCCACACCTATATATAGTATTACGCCTTTCACATTACTGGATTATCCGCACAAATCAGCGTGTATTTTTTGGTATGCAGGCTGCAATATGCGTTGTTTGTATTGTTACAATCCGGAAATAGTGTTAGGGAAAGGGTCAGTGGCGTTTTCGGATGCGATTTCTTTTTTAAAGTCCCGACAGGGCCTGCTCGATGCGGTTGTTTTTAGCGGAGGAGAATGTTTGATGCATAAAAAGTTCAAAGAGCAAATCAGGGAAGTGAAACAATTGGGATTCTTAACAAAAATCGATACCAATGGATCTAAACCTGGCGTTTTGCAAGAGTTGATTTCCGAAAACCTAGTCGACTACGTGGCGTTGGATTTCAAGGCGACTCCTGCCGAGTTTGCCACCTTAACCCAGACGGATTTGTACGATGAATGGGAAAAATCGTTTCGGATTCTATTGAATGCTGCGGTGGCGTTTGAAATCAGGACAACGGTCCATTCTGAATTGACCTCGCCGAACGAATTGAATCAGATGATGGCCTACTTGGATTCAAATAAATACAGTGGAAACTACTGTATTCAGCCCTTTAGAAACAATGTGGATACGCTCTCTCCCTTACGCCCGTCGAGTAGGATGAGGGGTTCGGATTTGAATTCTCCCTCTCGCTTCACCCTGGTTTTACGGGACTAATCCATTCTGACCATTAAAGCGCGGTTCAATGGGACCAAAAAAAGCGTGATGTAGTATCATCACGCTTTTTCAAGCAAGTATGGAAGTGGATAATCGAGCTATACTGCTTTTTTACTTTGGTAAGAGAACATCGCCAATGACATGAATGATTCCATTGGTTGTTGGAATGGAGGCTACAATTTCTGATCCATTCACAAAAGTTTTCTCTCCCTTCTTTGTGATTTTTACTTTTCCACCAAACACCATATCAAATTCTTGCCCGTCTTGCATATATTCTGGTTTTAACACTCCTACAAAAGTGTGGTATCCTAAAATATTTTGCAAGGCTTCAATTTTGTCCGGCTCTAACAAGCCCTCAACGGTTCCAGCAGGCAACTTCGCGAAAGCATCGTTGGTTGGCGCAAAAACGGTGAAGGGTCCGGCATTGCTCAAAGCCCTTACTAAATCCGCTGCTTTCACAGCCGCTACCAATGTTGTATGGTCTTTACTGCCAACAGCGACTTGAACTATGTTAGGGTTGGACGTAGCATCCACAACATTTTCTTGTCCCATTGAAGGAGCATCAGCCCCAACGGGAGCTTCTTGATCGTTCTGGCTGCAGCTCATTGTCAACAACAAACTTGCCAAGAATAGCACTTTGATTGAATTTTTCATAATTAGTATTATTTGAAAACAAAGTACCTAACAACGAAGGCGTTATTCTATGATATATATCATGATTAAGGATGATTTTCGCCCTTTCGAAGAGAATATAGGGCGGTCATTCCCATTCCTGTGACCAACAGAAGTGCAGCTCCAAAAAGCAATCCATTAACGTAGGGAATGCGAGTGTAACTGAAGGAGGCAATTCCCTGCACGGCTAGAATGACTTCGTTCAATAGCACTCCAATAGTAAAAATTGCTAGCCCTGCTCTGCTTTTTGCATCGTATGCAATGAATCCGTTGACAAAGATGTGAAAGAGTAAATACAAGGAGATAATGGCTAATAAGACCAGGTGCAAGTAGGCGATGACGATGGGTCTAAAGCCAAAGGCTAATTGGCTTACTTGCGGATGAATGGATCCCAGTTGAAGTAGAAATTTTAGACTCAAAGCAAATCCAACGAAAAGGAGAATAAACCGCAAAAGGAAAGCGCTGGTTTTTAGGAGCGTTTTTTTGTTCTGCAGGAGAAGAGGTAAGAACCGAAACCAGGCAAAGGCTTGAAGAGCGGCCGCAACGGCCGTTAAAGCATAAAGCGCTACCGGTAAATCCAACCACAAGGTGGATAAAAAATAAGCAGGTAAACAAGCAATAAAAAACAACCAAAACATTTTTGCATAGAAGGAATATTCTTCCTTTTTCAATTCCAAATAAGAGATAAACAATCCCATGCTGGCAAAGAAAAACCAACCATTGTATTGAAAATGGAGATAAAAATAGATGGATAATAAATAGTCTACTTGATGTATGGTCTTCGTCATCATCATGTAGGCCAAAGCAAAGGTGCCCAGTGAAGAAAGTACCGCAAAGAAAAGTGCCGCTTTGAACCAATTTTTACTTAGATCATCTTTGGATACCTGTCGTAAGTCTTTGTAAAAAATATAGGCAAAAACAAAACTTACCAAAATGGAAGCGGTTGAAAACAGAATGGAAATCGGGCCGTAACCTTGAAACAGGAAGGATGCAAACATTCCGTAAGCGCACAACAAATGGATCAACAACACCGTATTGTAGCTTTTAGCGAATCCGGCGCGAATCGGTTTTACTTTTTTTTCCAAAAACGAAATCATTAAAACCATCAGCGTGTGGCTTACCCATCCGGAAAAAGCAAAATGAGAGTGGGAGTGATGTAAGTGTTTTTGGTCTAGAAAGGGAAATTCAAATCCAATTTTATATCGCATCAATAAACCCAATAGGGCAACGAGCAACAAATTTACCAGAGAGATTTTGAGCCAAAAATTGGATTTGAATTGCATGGTAGTGGTACTTAATCAACATCCTTTAAGCCCTTCAAAACATGCTACAGAATGTTATGAGTGCATGTTGGGTTGGTCGGGAATGTTTTCTAAGTTTCAAAATTACTACACAACGATTTATTGCGGAAGTCGATGGGAGGATTGGTTGGTGAAAAAGTGAACAAAACATCTAGAAAATCGAGAGGATGAATGGAAAAGACAAGGGTTTAGGCAAAAAAATGGAGGGAAGAAATCTGAATTTTCAGAAACTTCCCTCCGAGTGGAGCTGGCGGGAATCGAACCCGCGTCCAAACAAGGAAGCCGTGAGCTTTCTACATGCGTAGTTGTCTATTGGTTTTAGTCTCGAGGCCGGCAGACAACAGTATACCTCAAGCTTAGACGCTTATTATTTCAATCCGCACGAACGTCCCGCTTAGATCTATCCCCACATTTCCAGCACTCCTGATTCAGTCTCCGTAGGTCAAGGATCCTGAGGAATGTCCCGCTTTCACACCTGGTGTGAAATTAGCTTATCCTACATTCAGTAGATTAAGCGGCAAGAGCGTAGTTAGACTCGCCAATTATTGGTTCCGGGATTGAATTAACGAGCACATATTCACCAGGATAGCTCGGCATGCTTACACACTTCTTCATCTCGCTGTCAAAGCCGGTCAGCCCCTAGAGATGTTGTTGTATACGTACGGCAAAGGTACGGGGTTTATACCGCGTGGCGATTATGCCACCTTTGAAAGCGGTAAAAATCTTTCATTCCCTCTTGCGCATCGGTAATGTGCTGAACGGAACTGTAGCGTAAAGTAACAGGTATTCGGGGTAGTAAAAGCAGTTTCCATAAGTGTTTTGACAAATGTCGAATAAACCCGGCTTTTAAATCATGGAAATAGAGTATCTCTCGCTGAGCATATTGTATGGATAAAAAAGCGACGGATAAGTCATTTTTTTCCGCTGTGTAAAACATACCCGGATGCACTTCCTCTAGCGTGTGAGATGCCGTTGTTTTTCCTTCCGGAAAAAGGATCACACTGATACCCGATTTCAAGCGATTCAAACAGGAAGATTTGGCTGATTTCTTGCTCATGGGACTTTGTCTATCCACCCAAATGGCATTCAACGAAGTGCCTAGCCAGCCCATCAGAGGAGTATTTTTGAATTCAGAAGCGACAAAAAGTGTAGTGGGTCTAGGTAGCCGAGTGAAAAAAATATCAAAGTAACTGGGATGATTGCACAATAACACAACGGGCTCTGTGGGTGGAGTGCCGATGACGCGAATTTGAACCCCCATAATCCAATGAAAAATTTTAATACCCCCGTCGAACAGCCGATGACCCCACCGGCGACTCGCTACACGAGTAATCACCAGTGTTCCCATACTCATGAGAGTGAATAAAACACACAAGACGGGAATACGTACAAGGGCCAAAGAGTAACGAGCGAGTGTATTCATCTTTTTCAAATGTACTCCGTTTTTCCTATTAAAAGTAAGTAGAGCATCCTATGAGCACGTGCGCTGTATAGGAGGGGCCATTACCAAAAATATCGGTTTGTGATAGAAAGCGATAATTGATCCGAAACACTGTCTGTGACGAAGGTCGGAAACTGATTCCGGGGGTAAAAGAAAGGACCTCATCGTGGATGCTTTCCATGGTTTCTTTGAATTTCCCCACATTGTAATCGGTGTATTCCATTCTGAACACCCCATTCAGGGTGCTGTTTTTCCAACCGAGTACGGAACAACGGTGAAGTGGCACTACGATATCTACAAACCCTCCTTTTTGTTTGGACCCAAATTGTTGGGTATACGTTTCCGGAACGTCAATAAGTGCCCAAACCCATTCCGCATTCACAGAAGATTTCCAAGGAAGTGAGTTGGAATGAAAGTCGAGCGCAAGCAAGTCCACGCGCCGTTTTGCATCGATGGGTACGCCGTCTATCTCAAATGCATTGTACACTCCGCCCATCCAGGAGATGCCCACTTCTCCTATTTTTCTATGCTTCATTGCCGATTTTAGGGTAACCAGAGGAACGCCATTGAAACTCTCTTCAAATCGATTTTCGTTGGTCTTGGCTGCCGGAAGCCACGTTCTGTTTTCGCTGTTGGATATGATTTTGTCGTCAAATCCATTGGACAAGTATCCCTCGTAGGCCCACACCCATTGGTTTTTTGCAAGCTTCCCATAGATTCCAAGGCCAACATTGCTCCATGTAGACGGAATAATCGTTGTGGAGGACAAGGGGCGATCCACGAATTCCCATTTGGGTCCGTCGTGGTTTTGATTGAATGAACCGATAGGGTTCATGATAACCCCTCCTCTAAAGTTCACCAAAGGATGAAACTCCACATCGAGTGAGGCAAATTCGATGTTGATTTCTTTGCCTCCCTCTTCAAATTCTATCTCCGACAGGAACTTCATCCGATGGTGCAAAGTGGAGGAGACAAACAAGGTCATTCTTGGCATTTGAAAAGAAAGTCCTTCCGATACGCCATCCGAACCGCTGTACCGCGTATTGGCTTCCACATAGCCGCCGATAGAAAGGGGCAGTTTTTCTATTTTCAAAAAAGGGCGTGTATACACAGCGTCCATATGGAGAACTAACGGGACGGTGTCTGTTTGTGCTTTTGCAGGGAGAGCAATCAAGAAGAGTCCAAAAAGAAGGGGAGTGATTTTCATATCAAGTAAGGTGTATGTAAATATTTTGTGCATCGGATTGAACAGCAAACGAGCGAAGACGGTCCTCGGCAGGCCCTTGTAAAACATCTCCATGGATTCCAAATTCACTTCCATGCGCAGAACACGTCATGACGTCTCCATTGACGGTCAGTTCCGCTCCCTGATGGGAACACCGAAGCAAAAGTGCGTTATAATTGTCTTCCGCTTTTCTATAAATGACGATGGGATACTGTATTCCTTCCGCTTTGGTGATGATGTATTTTTTATACGTTGTGCCCTTTGTATTGGTCATTACAAAGAAGCTTTTGGAAAGGGTCAGGCGATTTTCTTCCACCTGCGATAGAACAAAACTGCCGAGGCTGCAACTTTGCAGAAGGCTTGAAAACCCTAGTATTCCCAGGCAGGCATATCCGCACGATAGAATAAAGTCCTTTCTTTCCATATTATAGACTTTCAAGAAATTGTATGATTCTTTGTTGGTCTTGAGACGACAGCTGTTGATAGGCATTCTTACTGGCTGCCGCTTCTCCTCCGTGGAGCAGTATAGCCTCTTCCAGACTCTTGGCGCGCCCGTCGTGCAGTAAAAAATACTGGCCGCCTTGTGATTTTTTTGACAAGCCGATGCCCCACAAAGGAGGAGTTTTCCATTCGCTAGCCAAAGCGCTTCCTTCGGTATAACCGTCGTTCAATCCGCTGCCCATATCGTGCAGTAGCAAATCAGTGTAGGGGTAGAAAGTCTTGTTGGAAAGAGCGGCAATATCGCTTGCGGGCGTTGTCCATTCTGCTTTGTGGCAACTTCCACACTGCAATTGGTTGAAGATCCCTTTTCCGAGAATTACTTGTGCGTCGTTTTCCTTTCTGCGCTTTGGAGCCTTTAGTGTTCTCAAATAGAATACGACGTCGTGAACGGTTTGATTGGATACTTCTGGATCTATCTCCAAACCAGAATACGTATCGAAAGGAGAGAAAGTAGAGGTAATTCCCATGTCTTGATTGTACGCATTCACGGTTTGATGCAGCAAGTCAATCGCGGCTGCTTTTTTCCCAAATCGACCCACATAGCGATCATTTATTTCTTGATGAAACCATTGAGGCAGAAAGAAACCAGGGGGTGAAATGTAATTGGGAACCCCTGAAATACCGTCTCCATCCCCGTCGTTTGGGTCCACTCCTGCCAGGATCTGGGCATCCGTCAAGGCGGCCAAAAACCCCAAACCGGTATTGGCCGGAGGCATGAATTTAGCGGATGTGGCTCCTACGGGAATTTGTTCCGGCACAAAGCCCGGCAAAGCTCTGTTTTGAAGTTGGGGGGCTCCTTTGTGTAGAAATTGATTCCCTGATCCATCGCTTTGTCCGAATCGTGTCAACGTGGTAAAGGGATGTCCTTTCCCGTCGCCTGCGTGGCAAGAAACACAGCTAGTGGCTACAAAAAGAGGCCCTAACCCTGTTTCTGCTGTAAATACTTCCTCATTGAAGGCGGCATCACCACGCAGAAATTCCAGCATTTGGGACGAGGTCAGCCCTTCTACCGGTCCGTCTAAGAGTTCTTCATCGGCCGGTGCGCCGGGTAAAATTCGATCGCAAGAGCTCAGGGAAAAACAACCGAAAACTACACAAAGGAAAAGTGCGCAACTATTAACATTTAGCATGGATGAAATATAATTTTAGACAAATCTAAAACAATATTTCTAACGCATGAAAAAACTTTTCCCTGCCGACAGGCAGACCCGTTTGTAGAGGTTACGGTATAAACGTGTTGCTTTTCAACGTTTCGTAGAGAACATTAGAGGCTTTTCGCATCAGACTGTCTTTCACTTTTTCTCTCATTTGGTCAATGAGTCGAGGGTTGTAGGTGGTCCGAAACCGAGATTCTAACTCCCCTCTTTGGTTGTAGTGAATGATGTCTGTATTTCGTCCGTTGTTAGGAGAGGCCCAAAGCCCAGGGTACAATGCCGTGGGATCACCGGAGAATTCGGCACTCGCTACGGTGCGCTCCTCTTGATCGCTTACTTCACGACTGGCTAGAACTTTTTTCTGCCCGATGTCCTCCAACTGGAACATCAATGTCCCACGAACATAAAATCGGTAATTGATGTCATAATAGACCACTTTGGTAAAGATTTCCTGGGTTGTTTCCACGCCAGTCACTGGATCTTTTGTTTTCACGAGTTCTTTTCGGAATCCTTGGCGCTCAAAACGGGCAGAGGTACCTGGAATTTCCATCCATTGCGTCATTTCCATGGACAAGACCATGTCGGGTTGTTGAGTTGCGGCAAAGCGCTGCTGTTCGTTGTAATCTATCCATTCAATAAACGGATCTTGTGTTGCTATGAGCTGATTCAATAGATCTGCTCGCAAGCCGCGCGCTAGCTCCAGTTCTTGACGGGTGGGCGCAATCACATCACGCACCCCAACGCTTACTTTTCCGTGTTTCACAGCCGAGTCTTGCAGGCTTCGACCGTTTTTGTAATGCGAAGAGATACTCTTTTCCATTTCCGCCCACTGCATATAAGCCGCCCTGAATCGCTTATTAGCGTATAGTTGCTGGCCCACTCGATAAAGAGGTTCGGCCGTAGCAATCCTCCATTGACTTCGCAGGGTAGCGTTTTCTTCATCGTACCGCAGAGCGTTTTCGTACAAACGCTTGGCACCTTCAAAATCTTCTTTCTCCAGCGCCTTGTCCGCCAATGCCTCTATCTCCTGCACGTGTCCTTTCCTCAGAGAGGCATACCGACCCAAATGGTTTTCAATGCCGATGATTTGTAGACCCGATTGTTCTGCTCGACGTGTCAATTGTTGAGCTGAAACAAAGGCCTCCAAAGCACCAACCGTTTCCCCTTGGTCTGCTCTGTTTTCAAAATCGATCAATAGACGTTTGACCTCACGCGTGGTGAGACTTTTGGCTTGCACTATTGCCTTGGTATGGCTTGGGTTGGCTTCCACCGCATCCAGAGCTGCGCTGGCTGCTTCGTAGGTTAGTCCAGCGGACTCCAGTTTTTTACTTTTCCGAAGAGAAGTTGCCGCTGG
>CAMDTE010000051.1 GCA_945907425.1 Owenweeksia hongkongensis DSM 17368
AAGTTAATTTAATTGGGTTTATTTTATTTTGAGGTGCAGGGGTAAATGTTTTTTATAATTCCCCCCATTTTTAAGACAGCTAGTTAAAGTGTAATTTTAACAGTTGTATATGAAAAAAGAAAGAAGAAAATTTAGTGCGCAATTCAAAACTAAAGTTGCATTAGAAGCCATTAAGGAGAAGGAAACTATTCAGCAATTAGCTTCAAAATTTGACGTGCACTCAAATCAATTTACCTTTTGGAAACGTGAGTATTTAGCAGGTGCTGATCAAGTTTTTAGCAATAAGAAAGCTGAGGAAAAAGCCAATAACGATCAAGACAACGAATTTCTTTATAGTAAAATTGGTCGTTTACAGACGGAAGTGGATTTTTAAAAAAAAGTTTTGGGCAAATGAGTTTGGATCAAAAACGACATATGCTTCGACGTGAAAACACTGCTTTAAGCATTGTTAAACAGTGTGATTTACTCGATATACACCGCTCTGGAATCTACTTCAAGCCTAAAGCAGAAAGCTCGTTAAATCTTAACTTGATGCGCTTAATAGATGAGAAGTTTATTGATTGTCCGTTTTATGGTGTTCCGAGAATGACCACTTGGCTCAAGGAATATAAGGGTTATTCTATTAATCATAAGCGGATAGAACGCCTCTATAAAACAATGGGTTTACAGACCATTTTCCCTAAAAAGAATTTAAGTAAACGAAATCAAAAGCATAAAATATATCCGTATTTATTAAAGAATCTTCAGATTGTTCGGTCAAACCAGGTTTGGCAAACTGATATTACATATATACCATTAGAACGGGGGTTTCTGTACATGGTCGCCATAATAGATGTATTTAGCCGAAAGGTGCTCAATTGGAGTATCTCTAATACAATGAATGTTGTACTCTTACCCCTTTTTGTGCCAAGGCAATTGCAGCTGTCAGACCACCAATTCCAGCCCCGATAATAATCCCATTTTTCATTGTCTATTTGACTTGATTTGGTTTGACTTCAAAATTACCACTAACTTAAGTGTATATTCACGGCCAACTCCTTCCAAAATATCTCAGGGGTTGGCACTCCTTTTATGGTATCCCTCTCGAACTGGTACATCACCGTAAGAATCGCTAGGAGTATTTCGGAGAACTTACCGGGGTTTCCATTATCATCAAAGTTTCTGATGTTGGTATTACGGACCCATCTGTCCATCGAGCGAACTTGGAGGTGGGTTAGATTACATTCATTCGTTTCTTTATCTCACCTACTATTCTCCTTTCAAAAAGAGGTGCGCTACCGGATATAACATCACAGAGCTAATAATCGAACCCTTCAAAGACTTGTAACTGTCTTTTGTGAGTCAAACCGAAATCCCGACGTCGGGATTATTCCACCGTAACGGATTTTGCCAAATTACGCGGTTGATCCACATTGCATCCGCGCAGTACGGCTACGTGGTAACTCAATAATTGCAACGGAATGGTGGTCAGCAAAGGGCTAAAACACTCAGAGGATGGCAATATATCAATCACGTGCTTGGCCACCTTCCGAATTTCAGTATCGTCTGTATTGATGATGGCAATGATGTAACCCTTGCGCGCATGAACCTCTTGCACATTGGAGACAATTTTATCGTAATGTCCGTTTTTCGGCGCAATGACAATCACTGGCATGTTGTCATCAATCAGTGCGATCGGACCGTGTTTCATTTCTGCTGCAGGATAGCCCTCCGCGTGAATGTAGCTTATCTCTTTTAGCTTCAATGCTCCTTCCAATGCAACGGGGAAACTATACCCTCGGCCCAAGTAAAGCGCATTGCTGTACTCTTTTATTTTCTTAGCGATAGCAATAGTTTGGCCATCGGTTTCTAACATAGTTGCAATCTTACCTGGAATCTCTGCCAACTCTAAGCAGAGTGCACGGTAACGTTCTTCCGATAGATTGCCGTTGGCTCGTCCCAGATACAAAGCCATCAGGGTCAGTACGGTCACTTGTGCTGTAAAGGCCTTGGTAGATGCCACGCCGATTTCTGGTCCCGCGTGAGTGTAGGCCCCTGCGTGGGTTTCGCGTGCAATGGAACTTCCCACCACATTGCAAATGCCAAAAATAGTGGCGCCCGCTGCTTTGGCCAACTTAACAGCCGCTAGCGTATCTGCTGTCTCTCCCGATTGGGATACGGCAATCACCACATCGGTAGCACGAATAATGGGATTTCGGTAGCGGAATTCGGAAGCATATTCCACTTCCACAGGAATGCGCGCCAAATCTTCCAATAGGTACTCACCGACCAATCCGCTGTGCCAAGAGGTTCCGCACGCTATGATGAGGATACGGTCTGCCTTCAGCAATTGATCCTTGATTTGATCCAAGCCTTCCATACGGATGACTCCTTCGTCCGGTAAAAGTCGACCCCGAAATGTATCCTGTATCGCCTTGGGTTGTTCGTAAATCTCCTTTAGCATAAAGTGAGCGTATCCGCCGCGTTCTATGCTTTCAAGGTCCATTTTCAATTGATGGATAGGCGCTTCCACCGTTTTGCTGCTCGCAATGGTAGAAACTCGAACCCCTTTCCTCCGATGAACCACCGCCATTTCGCCGTCCTCCAAATAAATGGCTTTCTTAGTGTAATTCAAAAACGGCGTAGCATCCGATGCGATAAAATATTCATCGCTTCCTAAACCAATCACAAGAGGGCTTCCCATTTTGGCTACCACCATCTTGTTTGATTCTGTGCGACTCATGACAACAATGGCAAAAGCACCTACCACCTCTCGCAAAGCCGTGCGTATGGCCTCTTCTAGCTTGTACTGGTTGATCTCCTTGACATAGTGTATAAAGTTCACCAATACCTCTGTATCGGTCTCGCCGATAAACGTATATCCTTTGCCGATCAACAATTCCTTTAGTGCGGCGTAATTTTCTATGATGCCATTGTGTATCAAGACTAAATCCCCGTCGGCGCTTGCGTGCGGATGTGCATTGCGGTCAGAGGGTTCACCGTGTGTAGCCCAACGAGTATGTCCCATCCCTGCAGTGGCCTGCACGTCTTGATCACCAATAAAATTCTCCAGGTCGCTCACTTTGCCCATGCTTTTAAACACGCGCAAATGACCATTGTTCAAACACAAACCGGCTGAATCATACCCGCGGTACTCCAGTCGTTTTAGCCCACTGATCACAATGGGATAGGCTTGCTGATCTCCAATATATCCTACGATGCCACACATAATTCGAAAATGAGTTGATTTGGTTCCGTAAAGTTCGAATAAATAGCGCGAGAACGAATAGCCTATTTCGTTCTTGTAATGTACAAATTGAACTGCATGGGCTTTACAGGGTGCAGATTTCCCGTCAACACAACTCTTCTCGGCGTTGCTGCCATACTTTCCGGAACAATCAATAGTGGCGCCACAATGGAATCTTTGCCGTTCAATATCCGCTGCACATGACGCGTGACATTGAAGCTGTACGTTCGATCGCGCAATTCACCCACCGTCACCAGTCTTCCTCCGGCTGTCCCCGTGACATAATCGGCAATTAAATTTCGTGTATTGCCCCTTACAGCCAACAAACTCAACGCAGGAGGCAACCTATAATCGAAGACTGTTCCTTCCTCCACATGCATCACTATCTCCGCGTAGTTCACTAAAAGGTTGGAATCACGCAGGGCCTTCAAACTTTCCAATCGAAGAACGCCTGCGGCACCCCCCATGCTTTGAGAATAGATCAGAGGACTTCCGACAGCCGTGTCTTGCGTTGAAAAATCAAACGCTGCCTGCGCATAATTGTGTTCAAAATGATTGACGTACCGAACCCGATCCAGCATCAGCAAATCAAACCGCAACGCTTTTGTGGAGGTATCATTGGAATAGTATACCAGCACCCGTCCGTCAGTGGCTGTAGGGCTCAAAGCAAACAATGCCTTGTTGCTAGAAGACCCTTTGACTTGCAATCCTTTGAAATGCTTGAAAAAGTCTCCCGATGTTTTAACAATCGTGGAGTCCGCTGCCGCTGCGTCAAAAAATTCCGTTTGAAAAACGCTGGGATCCAAACGCAATCGCATGACTGGGGTAGATCCGCTGACGCCTCTCCAACGTGTAAATACTTTGGGTTTAGGTAAAAACGAAGAATCGTTCAACAGTTCTGCCGTAGCAAAAACGTCGTCCTCACGGTAGGTGCTGTCCAGTTCGATTATTTCTCCCAATCGGTGTACTTCTACGGAAAAAGACTGCGTGGTATCGCCGTAGTATCCATTGTAGGGCAACATCAAAAAGACAGAATCCACCGTTGCGCTATCACCAAATTTGGGACTCACTTTACTCAACGCCAATTGAGTAGAAAAAAAAGCTTCGTGGTGACCAAAATACGGATCATCGTACGCGCCCAAGAGAAAATTTCCGGGGTTGGTAGAGATCAACGAATCAAAGGTGCCCGTAGTGGTGACGATGGGCATTTCTTTCAGTGCCCCCAATTTGAATGTTTGCGAGTGGATGAGATCCAACCCTAGATTTCCTGTGTCTTTTTCACAAGAGGCCAGCGTTAGAACCAACACGAAAGCCCCAAAGCCCTTGAACAAACTACGCACGGAACTAAGCGAACAAAGATTCGTAAAACGCTTTCAATCCTGCGGGATCAGAGGCAAAGGGTCGGCCGTCCGTAACGGGAATGTTGTGTTTTTTGGCCGTGTTCATTGCTTCGCTAAAAGGGGCATCACACATCGTCAATACCGCATCGGAGTGGAGGACTGCTCCGCATTGCAAATTCTCAAAAGTCGGCTCTGTAAAGGATTCCATGGCTTTGGCTCCATCAAATTGCATGCCCAAGGGCAATTGATCTCCCAATCGGCCCGTGAAAGTGTCGTTGTCGTAGAGGGACAAAACCACTTTTGCATCGGCGAAATAGGGATCTGTCGTGTTGAATTGTTTGATATACAAAGGAAGTGGAGAGCACATCCAGCCCATCACATGGACCACATCGGGTTTCCATCCCAGTTTTTTGATGGTTTCAATGACGCTTTTAGAGAAGAACAAAGCGCGCTCATCGTTGTCTGGATACAACGTACCCGACGCATCGGAAATATCTCCCTTTCTTTTAAAATAATCTTCGTTGTCGATGAAATAGACCTGCAAACGCGCTTGGGGAATGGACGCCACCTTGATAATCAAGGGTTGATCCACATCGTTGATCACCACATTCATACCGCTAAGGCGAATAACCTCGTGCAATTGGTGTCTGCGTTCGTTGATGTTTCCGTACCGCGGCATGAACACCCGCACCTCGTTCCCGAGTTCGTTCATGCGCTTTGGGAATGCCAAAGCCTGTTTGGCCATGGGCGAGTCCGGCATGTACGGATGCAATTCTTGGGCGACGTAGAGAATTCGTTTGGAGTCCATAGTTTTACCTTTGCTCGGATATATACTGTAATATTGGCAAATTTACGCATTTTTACGCCCCGAATTACGCATTATGCACATACTCCATTCCCTGTCCGACCTTCAGTCCCGGTGTGCACATTGGCGAGCTGAAAGTGTTATTACCATTGGTTTTGTGCCTACAATGGGCGCACTACACGAGGGTCATATGTCTTTGGTGCATCGGGCCCAACGGGAAAATACCCGATGCATAGTCAGCATTTACGTAAACCCAACACAGTTCAATAACCCAACAGATCTGGCATCCTACCCGCAGAAAACAGAGGAAGATGTGCGTATGTTGCAAGCTGCCGGATGCGATGCGGTGTACTTTCCTCAGGCCGCTGAGCTGTATCCGCAAGGCATGCAGGCAAAACAATACGATCTGGGACGATTGGAAGAGCTGATGGAAGGCGGCGCACGCCCAGGGCATTACCAAGGTGTTGCTACGGTTGTGGAGTCCCTATTGGCCCATGTACAACCGGCAAAAGCGTATTTTGGACTCAAGGATTATCAACAAGTCGCGGTCATTCGGCGCATGTGCACACTTCTGCAACTGCCCGTGACCATCGTAGCTTGTCCAACAGCGCGCGCAATGAGTGGTTTAGCGCTGAGTAGTCGGAATGCCTTGCTGAGCGAGGCGCATGGGTTGGCAGCACCGCGTATATACCAATCCCTGCAATGGGCGGCATTGAATAGAGACGGTTTTCCTTTGTCCAAGCTAAGAGAAGCTATGCTGGAAAAAATACAAGGAACGGACGGATTGTTGCGCGTAGAATACATTGCCTTTGGCGACCCCGCCTCTTTGGAACCTTTGGACGAAACCTGTGCGCTACCCATGAACACCCCTGTGCAAGCCTTTGTAGTGACACAGGCTGGAGCCGCACGGTTGATCGATAACGAAGCGATTTAATCCTGCGGGAAACCAATGGACTTGCCTAACTTTAGGGCATGAAAGGAAAGGCCATAGGGAAGTATGCAGCCATCGTTCTGATGGGTATAGGATTGTTGTATTTGGCCTTCAAAGACATGGATCCCGCCAAGATGTGGGAGGATATGATTCACGCCAATCTGTGGCTTATCGGGTTCAGCATTCTTTTGGGGTATCTAGCCATTGTTTTACGCAGTTACCGATGGCGCATCGTCCTTCGTTCCATGGGTCACGAGGTTCCACTTGGGGCAGCATTGCACTCGGTAGCGCTTGCCTATCTGGTCAATTTAGCCATTCCTCGCGGCGGAGAAATAGCCCGATGCACAGCCATTCAACGAGCCGCAGGTGTGCCTATGGATAAGGCGTTGGGCACGGTCATTATGGAACGCATGATAGACTTGCTTATGTCATTGGTTTTGGTGGTTATCACTGTTTTCTTGGCTTTGCGTGAGTTCAAAGGATTGTTTGCGTTGACAAAAGGCGTATCGCCAGAAGCGGCAGCAACGGCTGAATCTTCGGGATTTCCATGGGTGGGAATAGGGCTCGCTGCATTGGTCCTAGGCGGTCTACTTTTATTACTAGCCCTTTACAAAGGAGTCATTCGCCACCCCTTGGCCGACCGGATGAGGCATTTTATGATCGGCATTGGACATGGTCTTCGGTCTATCCGTTCGTTGGATAACTCTTGGGCCTTTTGGGGACATTCCATAGGTATTTGGGGTTGTTATTTTTTAATGGTCTACATCTGCTTCTTTTCCATGGAAGCTACATCGATTGTTACGATTCCTCAAGCCCTATTCGTTATGATGTCTGCCACCTTTAGTTACATTTTGCCTGTGCCCGGGGGTATTGGCGCGTATCACTATTTGGTCAGCTCCGCTTTGTTGGTCATTGGCGTTCCCTTGGATGCCGGTTTGGCGTTCGCGACCGTTGTGCATTCCGCCCAAACTCTGATGATGATTTTGGCTGGCGTATCTGGATTTGCAGGACTGGCTTTTATCCGTCGGAAACATGGCTAAAGTGAAAAAAGCATGGGTGTGTCAATCCTGTGGGGCACAACACCCGCAGTGGTTAGGTCAATGCAAAAGCTGCGGCAGTTGGAATACACTTGTAGAGGAAATAACAGAAACAGCAGAACCCCGAGGCGCTCGGTTTGTAGATCCTGAATCTGGCCGACGAAGCGTGCCGACTCCTTTGGCACAAGTGGCCTTACGGGATGATCAGCGCATACCCACCGGAGATGGCGAATTGGATCGCGTGTTGGGCGGGGGCATTGTTCCGGGAACTTTGGTGCTCTTGGGCGGAGAGCCAGGCATTGGAAAATCCACCTTGATGCTTCAAGTGGCCTTGCACATGGCCCATCATGTTTTGTATGTTTCCGGGGAAGAAAGTGCCCAGCAAATCCGCATGCGCGCAGACCGTATTGGTTTTATTGGCGAGGGATGCACCTTGCTCACAGAAACGTCTACCTCCGCCATTTTAGAGCACGCAGAACGCATTCAACCGGACATCGTGATCATCGACTCCATACAAACGCTTCATTCTCCCATGCTGGATGCGGTTCCCGGATCGGTGTCGCAAATTCGGGAAAGTGCGGCGGAATTCTTGCGTTTTTCCAAGAGCCGACATATTCCTGTTTTCTTGATTGGTCATATCACCAAAGAAGGAACCTTGGCAGGCCCCAAAGTGTTGGAACACATGGTGGATGTTGTTTTGCAATTTGAAGGGGATCCAAACCACCACTATCGATTGTTGCGCTCCCACAAAAACAGATTTGGCTCCACTGCAGAAATTGGATTGTACCAAATGGGGACCAACGGATTGGAAGAAGTCCACAACCCTTCTGATTTTTTACTCTCGCAGCGGATAGAAACGCTTTCCGGAACCGCAGTAGGCGTTATGATGGAGGGGGCGCGTCCCTTTTTGTTGGAAATTCAAAGTTTGGTGAGCACTGCCGTGTACGGCACCCCGCAAAGAACATCGACCGGTTTTGATACCAAGCGATTGAACATGCTCTTAGCCGTTTTGGAAAAGAGATGCGGGTTTCGCCTGGGCGCCAAAGATGTTTTTCTGAACATAACGGGCGGTTTGCGCGTAGACGATCCGGCACTCGATATGGCGGTTGTGGCAGCCATTCTCAGTTCCAATACGGATATTGCCCTACCGAAGGGGGTTTGTTTTGCTGGTGAAGTAGGGTTGGCGGGCGAAATCCGGCCCGTTCAGCGGTTGGAACAACGCATTACCGAAGCAAAAAAACTCGGATTTGATACGCTTTTTTATGCGCCCCATCCAAAGCTTCATCCCGAAACGGTTCC
>CAMDTE010000052.1 GCA_945907425.1 Owenweeksia hongkongensis DSM 17368
AATTTCAAGATCCCCACCTCGTCCGCGAAATACGTTTTGTCCGTCGCCATAAATTTCACTTTCTGGCCTTTGCGAATGGTTCCGTTTTTGATGCGGAAAATGGCTTCGATTCCTCGGTAGGAATTGAATACGGAATCAAAAATAAGGGCGTGTAAGGGAGCGTTTTCGTCTCCCTCCGGTGCGGGAATGCGATCTACAATAGCTTCTAGTAATTCGGGCACTCCGTCTCCCGTTTTTGCGCTGACACGCAAAATATCTTCCATTTTACATCCCAACAAGTCGATGATTTGATCGCTGACCTCTTCTGGGTTCGCCCCAGGCAAATCGAGTTTGTTCAGAACGGGGATGATTTCTAAATCGTGCTCAATGGCTAAATACAAATTGCTAATGGTTTGTGCTTGAATGCCTTGGGAGGCGTCCACAACCAATAAAGCCCCTTCGCATGCGGCGATACTGCGGGAAACTTCGTACGAGAAGTCTACGTGACCGGGGGTGTCGATCAAATTCAAACGGTAATGCTCTCCCTTCAGAAGATAATCCATTTGAATAGCGTGGCTTTTGATGGTGATTCCGCGCTCTCGTTCCAAGTCCATATTGTCTAGCAATTGGGCCATTTTTTCTCGAGAAGTCACGGTCTTTGTCTCATCCAACAATCGGTCCGCCAACGTGCTTTTCCCGTGATCAATGTGTGCAATAATGCAAAAATTGCGGATATTCTTCATGATAACAAAGTACGCAGGCGCGCAAATAAGGGTTCAATATCTTCTGTGCGCAAAGTACCAACACTCAAGCGAAACCATGCCTGTGAGGACAAGGCACCAAAGGCACTGAAGGGCACCAAGGCTACCCCTGCTTCTTTCAACAGCCACTCTCCGGCTTGAGGCAGGTCGACACGAACGCTCAAGTAAATAGCGCCTTGAGGAGCAATGGAATCAAAGGGAAATCCCTCTGCTTTCAACGCTTGAAAACCAGCGTGCAGTCGGGTCAATCGATCCATGGCCGCTTTTTGAATGCTCTCTA
Organism: Owenweeksia hongkongensis DSM 17368; assembly: GCA_945907425.1. GTDB lineage: Bacteria > Bacteroidota > Bacteroidia > Flavobacteriales > Schleiferiaceae > CAMDTE01. The sequence goes on from CAMDTE010000052.1 coordinate 1,021, forward strand.
CATCGGCCTTAGCCGCTGACGTGTTCACATACGTTGCGACCGCCATTTGTTCTGGTTTGGGCGCCCATGCGCCGATGTGTGCCAAAATAGGTTTCATCTTGCCGATCACATCTGCAGGGCCCATGCTCCACCCTACCCGTACCCCGGTTGCGGCAAAGGACTTGGAAATTCCATCCACAAAAATGGTGTAGGGGCGAATGTCCGGGCACAGGGCAACCGGTTGGACATGAGAAATCCCTTGAGCCGTTAAGGTCCAATATATTTGATCGTACATCAAGAACACGGGCCTTCTTCCGTCCGTCTCTCTTTGCTTGTTCTCTTGTACTATAGCTTCCGAGATGGTTTTCAAAAACTCCGGACGAATGACCGTTCCTGTAGGGTTCAGGGGCGAACACAAGGAAACCAAAGCAACCTCTTTCAAATGCGGAAGCAGTTGGTCTGGTGTCGGCATAAATCCGTTTTCTGGCAAAGCTTCGACTTCTATCGCTACGCCATCCGCCAAATAAGTGTAATGGTTGTTGTTCCAACTCGGAACCGGGTAAAGCACTTTGTCCCCTGGATTCACCACGGCTAAATACACACTATAAATCAGGGGCCGACCTCCTCCTGCTACGATGATTTCCGTTTCCGGCGCATACTGCAATCCCAAATCTTGGGCATACCAAGCAGACAGGGCTTCGCGCAATGACGCCATTCCGTCGGCCTGTGGATAATTGGTGTGTCCGGCTCTATAAGCATCAATAATGGCTTCCTGCAAGGTGTGCGGCAACGGAAACACAGCCGGATCAAAGTCTCCAATAGTCAAATTTAGAATGTCTCTTCCCTGCGCTTTGAGGGAATTGACTTCTGCAGCGAGTTTAATGATTTCGCTTCCAATAAGATGGGTAGCTTTTTTTGAAACGCGCATAAGGGTATTTTTGGAAAGGGCAAAGGTACAAAAATCAAAGGGATGCGGCGTGCAGGGGGCCGGAAAAGCCACAGGCCGCTCCCTGCGGGAGCGGCCTGTGGTCATCCTGTGCGCAAAAGCGCCGACCGGATTACTTCACCAAGGTCATTTCTTGAACCAAATGTCCAGCGCCAGCGTATTTATCAATGATGAACAATACGTAGCGAATATCGCACGAAATGGTGCGTTGCAATTGTGTTTCAAAGAAAATGTCTCCGCTCATCGCTTCCCAGTTTCCGTCAAAAGCCGTTCCCACCAACTCACCACGGGCATTGATCACAGGGCTACCGGAGTTTCCTCCCGTTATATCGTTCCCGGAGATAAATCCAACAGGCAATTCGCCGTCCTTGTTCGCGTACGGACCGTAATCCTTGGCATCGTAGAGCCTCTTCAATTTCTCTGGTACCACAAACTCAGGATTGCTGTTGTCTCGCTTCTGCATCACGCCTTCCAACGTTGTGTAGTGCTTAAACGTCACACCGTCCTTGGGTTGGTAACTGCCCACGTGACCGTAAGACATACGCATGGTAGAATTGGCGTCTGGCGCCCATTTCTTTTCTGGCATCATTTCCCGTACAGCGGCAGACCACTGACGATACGCCAATGCCTTTTTATCGTTGGTGGCTTTTCTCGCTTTCGCGGAAGCCGTGCGCATTTTCATGATTTCTTTGACCGCTTGGGCTAACAAATCATTGGACAAGGCCGCATCGGACGGATTGACGGCCCATTGGGCGTAGCGATCCTTGTCCGTAAACACAGACGTACTGTATACCTTGGCTGCCCACGCTTCAAAAGAACCGTGCTCCTTTTCCACCAAAGTCAAGAAACTCGGTATTTGCTCTGAGGTCACATTTTTTGACCACATCTCCCACAAAACAGCCATCAGCGCTTGGTCTGAAGGGGCGTGAAATTCTGCAAAGAATCCTGTTCCCGCCTCTTTCAATGCTTCAGATACCGCCGCCACTTCGTCTGGTTTTGGATCTTTCATCATCTCCACTCGACGAACAGCCATGAGGGCAAAGACGGGGACGGAAGGTCCGCGCAATCCCGCCTCGTTCACGTAGACATCGCCCACAATAGCTGGATCTGATTCCTGATAGGCCTCGGCCAAAAGTTGCAGTGTGTTGCCGTATTTCGCCATTCTCCCTGGATCTTGCTGAACCCATGCTGCAAAACGAGCTTCTAAAACTGCTTTCTTTTCACCGACTTTGTTGTTTTTCAATTGTTCCGTTTGGCCAATGTAGTATTTCCAGTAATTCGCCGTTTGAGCATAATTGGATGCGAGAGCGATTTCCACCGCCTTGTCCGCATTCATAAATTTCTTCATGGTTTTCAACTTGACATCGCGGATGTTGACAACCGTAGGATTGTATTTGTCAATGGCCTGCTGCACTCCCCAGCTGCTGAGGTAACGACTCGTGCGGCCAGGGTATCCAAATACCATGGTGAAATCTCCGTCTTCTACACCGCGCAAAGACACAGGCAAGTGCTTTTTGGGCGTCAAGGGTTGATTGCTCTTGCTGAACTCTGCGGGTTGTCCGGTGGCGTCTGCGTACACGCGGAACATACTGAAATCTCCCGTGTGACGAGGCCACATCCAGTTGTCTGTGTCTCCGCCAAATTTACCTACACTGCTCGGTGGAGCACCCACCAAACGCACATCGCGGTACGTATTGTAGACAAACAAGTAAAACGCGTTGCCGTGGTAAAAACTTTCTACTGAGGCATTGTATTTCGTGTTTTCCGTAGCGTTTTTAATGATGCCGGCAGAGGCTTTGGCAATGGCCGCTTTTCGCTCGTCTTCCGTCATCGCTGGCGTCAGTTGGCCATTGATTTGCGAAGAAACATCTTCCATCCGCACCAAAAAGGCAACAAACAATCCGGGGTTTGGCAATTCTTGTTCTTTGGTCATGGCCCAAAAGCCGTCATCCAAATAATTGTGTTCCACAGAGCTGTGCGTTTGAATTGCATCGAATCCACAATGGTGATTCGTCAAAATCAATCCCTGAGAAGAGATTACCTCGCCGGTACAAAATCCACCAAAAGAAACAATAGCATCTTTCAAAGAACCGTGGTTGACATCGTACAAATCTTTCGCGGACAACTTGAGTCCCGCTTGGCGCATGTCTTGGTAATTGAGCTTTTGAATCAACAGAGGAAGCCACATGCCTTCGTCCGCGCGAACGGATTGGGGAAGAAATAATGCCGCGGCCAATAAGAGAGCTAAATATTTTTTCATTGTGATAGGGTTAGAAGGGCAAATATAGCACACCCACCCTTGACTGACTTTACCATTTGTACGTAACCGATAAGAGCGCAGCCCGGCCATCGGAAGGCATCATCCCCGGCCCGGGATACCCAGAGGCTCTTCGGGTGGCGTAACGGGTGTTTAAGGCATTGTTGATACTCATCCGAACCTCCCATCCTTTGGACATCTTCCAGGTACTGTTTATATCTAGTATATGGTATCCGGGTAGGTATCCAACCGTAGCTGTGGCGTTGGGTTTGCTCGTGTTTAAGGCATCCGTAAAAACACCGGAAATGGAACTCCATTGGGCATGCACATCCCATCCTTTGTATCCCGCGCCCATCCCTAGGCGCGCTATATGCATTGGAGCATTCTCCACTCGGTTTCCGCGCAAAGAAAGGGTGTCGTAGAGACCTTGTGGATTTTTTTGCGTCAGCCAAAGCGTGGTATACTGGGCCGATGTAAACGCATACGACACAAATACGGGTATTCTCCAGGGGGTTTTTTTGGACAAGGCGCGCAAGACATCGGCATCCACAAGGCACTCCACTCCTTGGCTCACCGAATTCCCCACATTGGTTTTCCATAGAGTGACCGATCCATCGTCCGCCGTTTTTGCCAATCGCCCCGCCCGGTTGTTGTATTGGACACGGAAGAACCCCACATCCAATAATAGCCAAGGATGACTAGAGGTTCGGAATCCAGCCTCCAGGGTATATCCGTAAGCATCGCGCAGTGTGCTGTCTACTCTTTCGTTGAAAGCGGTGGTGGAAAGATCTGAAAACAAAACGGGTCGGTAATTTTGTGTGATGTTTCCGTACACCTGTGACGTGGACGATACTTGGTACTGACTGCCCATTCCCATCAAACCTTTGCTTCTGGAAATCATAGAATCCGCCACCTGCGTAGCAACCCATTCAACCCGCAGTCCTGGAACCAATGTCCATCGGGGAGAAAATCGAAACAAATGCTCCGCGAACATCGCGCCGTTGAGGGATGCAAAAGTGAATTCGTTCGCAAAAGGAGCCAGGGGGGTGAAATCAGCTCCTGAATCTCGACTTCCGCGACCCTTTTGCCACCGCTGAGTCTTTCCAACAAAACCGCGCAATCCAAAAGTAAATGCCTGCTGTTGTTTCCCAACGACATAAGTCTGTCTACGCAAGCACTCCCATACCCCGTTTTTGTAATGGTCTATAGCCACCTCCCGTTCGGCAAACTGTCCTGTGCTGCGGTGGGCGGTGTCTGGCAATACAATAGAACCCATAAAACCCACACTTTTCCTGTCTGCTTGCAATACGGAAAGCTGTGCGGACCAATAGACATTGTCTGAAACGGTGTGCTGAAGCTTGAACAAGCCCGTATTCCACTGGTTGGCAAACCAATTGCGACTCCTAAAACTGGTCGCAGGGGCCGCATAGACCATAGAGTCTACAAGACCACCGGGTTGTTGACTCAACATGGTATACTGCATGAGTTCTACCGTCACGTTTGTTTTTTTAGTCCAATGGTAAGTACCTGAAAGAAAGGCCGTCGATGTTTCATACTGGCTATTGGCTCGGAATCCATCTCCTGTCCGTCGATCCCAAAATCCCAAGGCATGTCCCTTCTTTCCTTTGCCTCCCACGGAAACATACGAATTCAACAATCCATGGGTGCCAATGGTTTGTTGTATTTCTATCCCCAAAGGCTTGGTTCCTTCCGATCCGTCGCGTAAAATATAATTCACCATTCCTCCAAACTGTGGCCCGTACAACAAAGCTCCCGAGCCGCGCACTATTTGGATACGCTGAGTGGCCTGCATGGGAGGATTGTAGTACGCTTCTGGATATCCGTACGGGTCGGCTGATATATCGGCCCCGTTTTGCCGCACGTTGAATTCCCAACTCCTGTTGGGACTCAATCCCCTATTGGCTATCCCTATTTGAATTCCGCTGCCATCGCTCTCCCACACATGAACGCCGGGTACTTTGGCCAAAATCTGACGCATGCTGTTATTGCAAACCACTACGGGTAGTCTACTCATGACCACCAGGGATGCTTTTTTTCCGCAATAAATCCCACCGCCTAATAGTTCCGGAAGAAATAGGGTACTCTGATTCGATTTTTTACCTACCAGTTGGACATCGTTCAAGACTATTTTTTGCGCTATCGTATCCGGGTGAATTTGGGCAGATACCCCACATGAAAACCCGAAAAGGAGAATAAATAAAGTATTTTTCATTGATTATTCTTATTTGGACTAATTCTAAACAGCGACAAAAGTAAATCTAAATTACAAGCAATGTATCGCCTAATTTATTCTTTTTCCCCGGTGACCTGCGCCACGATAGCATCCCACAGGGCAAGGCGTGCTTCCAGAGCCCAAACCACCGCATCTTCTGCTTCGTTCCACTTCGTGTCGTCCTCACCACACACGGTATGCATCATGCGCACCGCCGCAGGACCGTGTTCGTCTCCATCCAAGGCAATGTGTCGATCGAGGTAATAAACGAACGCTTCCCATTGACCGGGATGTTGGCTGTGCAACTCGCGAACCAATTCGGTGAACATTTCCGGAATCAAATCTTCGCGTCCAAAAGTAAAAGCAGCCAGTATTTCGTGCAATTTGTTGCGGCGAATGATCCGTTCGGTGGCACGTAAAAAAGCGAGGGGGGCTACCGGCACTTCGGCCGTATTGAATTTCAGTATGTCTTTCAGTTGAAACCCCCGTTGAATGGTGTTGATAAAATGACTCACGGGTCGAGTATCAGCCCCTGCCTGACGCATGGCGTCCAAATACAGTTCGTAATGGCTGGCCGGCTGGCCGTGAAGATCCAGATCCGACTCTTCCGCTACAACAATTTCATTGATCAATCGGCGAGCGGCACGGTGTTTTGTGGGGACCCAAGCCGTTTCTACGCACGTCAATTGCTGCTGTAGGGTTTTCAGTAAACTCATGAAATCCCATACCGCAAAAATGTGGTGTTCCATGAATACCTGAACACTTTCCTCGCTCTGAAGGTGTGTATATAAGGAATGATGGATGATTTGCTCTCGCAGTGGCGCCATTCGACGTTCCAACGATAGTAGGCGATAATCTGTAGGGGAGGAGGGGGAATTGGAATCGGTAGATTTCATTTGTTTTTGCATAATGGCACTGTGCTACAGGCTTCGCCGTACATCAACGATTTCACGTGAGGAGCCAAACGAAACGCCATAGCGGCATACGCACTTTCTGGAACGGGCTTTGTGCTGCAGCCTTTGAGCAATACGGTTTGGCCTCTGTAGGGGGTTATAGACAAACGGGAGACAACGTCCGCATAATAGGCTTCTATTAGATTTTCGGACGACCCCCACAACACAAACAAGGCCACTTTGGCCAAGTGCGCGCTGACCAAGGCCGGAAGCCACAAGGGAACTATCCATTGCTCGTCTGTTGTTACAGACACCACCGCATTCTGAAAAGGCGTGATATCCCACGCGGCCAAGGCAGCTCGAAATTCCTTTTCTCGCAACACAGGTCCATCGATCAACGATTCCACCGGAAATACAACTGTTTTTATGGGAAAGAAATCCTCCAAATCCAAGACCAAAAGTCCACTGTTGGCTACGCGGTTGACAATTTCTTCCATTCTTCAGAGCATTCCCAATTCCAAGCGCGCCTCTTCACTCATCATGTCTTTTGTCCAAGAAGGATCAAAGGTGATTTCTACTTCCGCAACGTGTACAGCATCCAACGATTGCACTTTTTCCCTCACCTCCACAGGCAATGTTTCCGCCACAGGGCAATTGGGAGAGGTCAACGTCATCAAAACATGGACATCTCCTTCTTCTGAAACCTTCACATCATAAATCAATCCGAGTTCATAAATATCCACGGGGATTTCTGGGTCATAGATGGTGCGCAAGACATCTATCACCTGTTCCCCCAGTTGTTCCATTTGTTTTTCGGAAAGGTTTTCTTTACGGTCTTTGTTCATTTGGTTTTTGCGCTAAAAGCCAGCGCGTAAAATTTAATTTGTTTCACCATACTCAACAAGCCATTCGCCCGGGAAGGGCTCAAATGATGCACCAACCCAATGGCATCCAAAAAAGCGAACGGCTCTCTAGCAATTTCCTCTGCGGGTCTATTCTGGATGACGCGCAGCAACAACGCCATCATCCCCTTGGTGATAATAGCATCCGAGTCCGCCCAATAATAAACATTTCCCTCTCGGGCTTCTGCGTGCAACCACACCTTGCTTTGGCATCCCGCGACCTCGTTCTCGCTTATCTTCCACAAGGGATTCATAGCAGGCAATTCTTTCCCTAACGAAATGACGTGGTCGTATTTCGACATCCAATCGTCCAATAGATCGAATTCATCGATG
>CAMDTE010000053.1 GCA_945907425.1 Owenweeksia hongkongensis DSM 17368
ACCAATACATAGGGTTTCTTATTGACTGCGGTTTTGGGTTTGTATTCCAAAATGCTAAATGTAGGAACGTCTATACTGCCCCAATTCACACCCAACAATCCTCCCATTTTCAGGGTTTCTATTTTTTTCTTGGAGAACACTTCCACGGAAAATCCACTCTTTTTTCCTTCTTCTTGAGCCGCCTTGGCCAAATCCTCTGCGTTGAGAAAATTGACCGGCTTGTTGATCAGATCGCGCGCCATACAAACAGCCTCCACGATTTTTTCTGTGCGGATCATGGTTGCTTTGGGTAAACCTATCACATCTACAGAAGCTAGCGCAGGTGCTTTTTCCTTTCTCTTTTGACCAAACAATTCCAAATAGGTGTAGTTGGCCAATAACAACCCTTCCAGAACAGTCGCCTCATCCGTTACCAAGGACACGTGACTGTGCTTCGCTGCGTTCAGCAATCGAGACAATGCCGCACCCATTTTTCTATGGGCTTCCGCTTGTGCGACCGCCTTTTTCTCTGAAGGGGCCACGTGCAAATACACATCGTTCCCGGTATCGTCAACGACCGCCAACCATCCTTTTCCACCTCTTTTTGTAAAGGCAGCGTAGGCGGCTTGGTGCTGCGCAGTAGTATGGGAAGCCATAGCCTCGTTAGTTTTGGCTACGACGGCCAAAGCACCTCGGGTTGCTGGAGTTTTCTTGAGAGCAATTTTCATGCGATAAAGGTACGGCACGGCGTACCTTTGACGCATGTTTACCGGTATCATCGAAACCATCGGAACCGTCGCAGCGGTGACCCCAGAAGGCGGCAATGTACATGTCGATATGACCTCTTCCCTGAGCCCCTTTTTAAAAATTGATCAAAGCGTCGCACACAACGGTGTTTGTTTAACTGTCGTGGCCTTAACGGGCCCTTCAGAATTGCCTACGGGATACCGGGTCACGGCAATACAGGAAACCGTTCGATTGACCACCTTGGGACAATGGATCCCGGGAACAAAAGTCAATTTGGAACGATGCGTAGTGGTAGGGGCCCGCTTGGATGGTCACATCGTGCAAGGACATGTAGATGCTACTGGCGTCATAACCGCCATAGAAAACCACGAGGGCAGCTGGCTTTTTCGCATACAACACGCAGTAATCCCTTCCTTTCTAACTGTTCCCAAGGGCTCCGTCGCCGTTCAGGGTGTTTCTTTGACCGTTGTGGATTCCGCTCCCGATGGATTTAGCGTGGCCATCATTCCTTACACCTTCGAGCACACCGTATTCCATACCTTGTCTGTTGGAGACAAAGTCCATTTGGAATTTGATGTGTTAGGGAAATATGCGGCCACTTTGTTTGAACGATCAAAATCCCATGTGTATGGCTAAATTGGTCATTCTCAGCGCTCCGTCAGGATCGGGAAAAACCACGCTGACCCGCCGATTGTTGTCTGGCAATTCAGCCTTCGCTTTCAGTATCTCCGCCACAAGTCGTGCGCCGCGCGCGCAGGAAAAAGAAGGGATCGATTACTATTTTCTGACCCCTCAAGAATTTCTGAAAAAAAGAGACCAACAGGAGTTTTTGGAGTGGGAAGAGGTGTATCCCGGAACATACTACGGCACTTTGCGTTCAGAAGTGGAAAGATTGTGGGCCCAGGGAATGGTTGTTTTTTTTGATATCGATGTGGAAGGGGCTCTCCGTTTGAAAAAGAATTTTGGAGACGCTGCATTGGCCGTGTACATCCAAGCGCCTAGCCGACTTGAATTGGAGCGTCGTTTGCGAACACGCGGATCGGATTCGGAAGAAAAAATTCAAATCCGACTGCAGAAAGCAGCACAAGAGGCTCGGCGCGCGCCCCTTTTTGATGCAGTGGTAGTGAATGACACCGTAGAACGAGCTTCTGCCGAACTCAACGACATAGTTAACGCCTTTTTGCAACGTAAATGAACCAAAAAAAGCGCATAGGCTTTTTCGGCGGAACGTTTAGTCCCATTCATAGTGCGCATGTTCACTTGGCGATGACCGCCAAAGAACAGCTGCATTTAGACGAGGTTTGGTTTGTCGTCTCTCCCCACAACCCCTTCAAAGATGCCTTTGATTTACTGAACGAAAACCATCGCTTTCATATGGTGGAATGTGCACTGGAAGGTCTTCCTGGATTGATAGCCAGTCGAGTAGAATTTGAATTGTCAAGACCCTCCTATACAGCCAATACATTGACCGGATTGCACCATCAATACCCCGATGTGGAGTGGGTACTTTTATTAGGAGAGGACAATGTCGCTGGATTCCCCGCCTGGGAAAAATCAGATTGGATTCTGCGCGAGTTTGTTGTGGCAGCTTATCCTCGGTCGGGCAGTCCCGAACATCCCACCGCTTTGCCGATACATTGGCTTGAGGGGCCTCCTTTGGACATCAGCAGCACCAGCATTAGAGAAGCGTTGCACCGCGGTCAGGAGACAGATAATCGGCTGCACCCAAAGGTGAAGGACTATATTGACAAGCACCACTTGTATCCTTCCAAATAGGCGCTATCTTCGTTGAAATGGCATTTTTAGAGCGCGTAGCGAGGCAGTTGGCAGAAAAACTGCCCCCGGCAGAATGGGCCTTCTTGGTTTTGGTTCTACCCAGCAGACGGGCTGAACGATTCCTTCGATTAGCCCTTTCCGAGCAATTACAGCACCCCACATTGGCCCCCATGACCATTACACTGGATCGGTTGTTGGGATCTATGGCTGGACTGCGGCCCCTATCGTCCTTGGATTTGGTGCTGCGGTTGTACCCCATTTACCAGTCCCTGACGCAAACGCATGCCGATGCTTTTGAAACATTTGTTCAATGGGCTCCTGCCGTTTTGCGTGATTTCAATGAATTGGACAGACAGGGAGCTAACAGTGCAGAAATTTGGAACCACGTTCTGGCACTCGAGGAGCTTTCCGGATGGGCCCTTTCGGAAGAAGGTTTTGTCAGTAAACGAACCCAATTGGTCCGTCTGTTGCCCGACTTGCATGCTGCCTTTTCCAGAGCGCTTTTGGCAGACGGAGAAGGTTCGTCGGGATTGATCCTGCGAACGGCATCCCCTGCGCCCGAAGGGCCCTCCTTGTTGCAAATTCAATCCATTGCCGAAAAATTATCCGCCACACGGTTTGCCTTTATTGGATTCAATGCCCTGACCCCCTGCGAAGAATCTTTGGTATTGGCTTTCCATAGACACGGAATGGCCATGGCCTTTTGGGATTCGGATGTGTATTATATGGACGATCCCGAGCACGAGGCGGGCCTCTATTTGCGGAAATTCAAAGAAAAATGGCCTACAGACTTGGTAGCCGATTTGCACACTCCCGATGCGCGATTGGCCACGACGGAACGCACCATCGAAGTATGCGGCGTGGCCAAACAGGTGGGATTGGCCAAAGCCACGGGTGATTGGATTAAGAATCGCCTAGAAGGGGGAGAGAAAGAAGGGGACACTCCAAGTGAGCCAAAGACTTTGAATCGTACGGCCATTGTGTTGGCGGATGAAACCTTATTGATCCCCATTTTAGAAGCATTGCCCGATGTGAAAGCCAATGTGACCATGGGTGTTCCGCTGGTGTCTACTCCGCTGTACTCCCTTGTTGATTTGTTATTGGAAATTCAGCAAACTGCAACGCCCGAAGGATTTTCGCATCGACTGGTGGAGGAATTTTTGTCGCATCGCGTGGGGATAGGATTGCTGGGGAAGAACGGGGGAAAGGCGGCCAGAAAAACTCTCAAGACCATTCAACAACAGAACGCCTCTCGCTTGAGCCCTTCGTGGCTGGTGGCAGAGGAACAACTAGGGAAAACCACCGGAAATGCTCTTTTGGCAAGGGCAAGCCACCCCAACGATTGGTTGGAATTAGTAGCCGAGTGCATTACTTCTTGGGCTGAGTCCCGCACAACGCAAAATCAGTGGGAGCCCACCGGCGCACATTTACTCGCCCGCGCGCTGCACACATTGGTAGAAAAGAGTCGCCTTTCCGTTGAGCCTTTTACCTTCAAAACAGTACGGCTTCTGTTGGCTCCTTATGTGAGAGAAGAGCCCATTGCACTTTTTGGCGAGCCCTTTGAGGGGTTGCAAATCATGGGGATGCTGGAAAGTCGCTTGTTGGATTTTGATGCGGTGGTGGTGGTCGGTGTCAACGAAGGGATTTTGCCTCCGGGTCGTTCCGAACAGTCCTTCCTTCCGCTCACGGTTCGGGCAGAACACCACCTGCCTTTGCCTTCAGAGAAAGAGGCCATCATGGCGTATCACTTCTATCGCTTGTTGCAAAATCCAGCGGACATCCTTTTGATGTACAATACAGAACCCGATTTCCTCGGAAGCGGTGAAGTCAGCCGATACGTCCACCAATTGAGAGCCTTCTTTCGTTTTCCGTCCGTCACATGGAAGGAAACCGTGCGGTATCTTCCGCTGTCCACTGCAGCACTATCCCCAACCGATTCTCCTTGGGTGCTGAGTAGTGATGAAAAGCAGAGCGTGGAGCAGGCCTTGACAGAACGAGGCTTATCTCCCAGTCGGCTTTCTTTGTTTCTCTCGGATCCCGAAGCGTTTTACCGACTATTTATCGTGGGAATTCGCGAAAACGATTCCGTTTCCCCCGTGTTACAACCCTCTCAGTACGGAAGCGCTCTGCATTGGGTTCATGAAAAAGCCTACAAACGGTACCAACAAACCCCGTTGCCGGCTACCATGGATATATCCCCGGCCGAACTATCGCATTGGTTAGAGGAAGGGCTTCGCGAAAAGTATTCTGGGGGACAATGGAAAACGGGCAAAAACAGACTGGCCTACCAAGTGGGGTTTGATTTGCTGACAGCTCATTTTAAAGCCGAAAAACTCCGCATGGAAAACCGTGAAGACCGTAGCTACCCATGGTCTGTTGAGGCGGTTGAGGAGACGCTGGAATGGGTGTTGAAAACCCCCCACGGGCCGGCAAAAATCAAAGGTATTGTGGATAGGGTAGAACGATGGGCCGATGGGTGGGTGGTGATCGACTTGAAAACCGGAGGGGTGGACCCCAAGCACCTAAAAATCACCTCTTTCGGCTCTTTGTTTGATCCCAAAAAAGGTCAAAAACCACTGCAATTACTGACCTACGCCTGGTTGGTTTACAAAATAAATCCCTCCGCTGCTCCGCTTCGTGCAGGCATAGCGGCCCTTCAAACACCACGTTCTGCACCCCACTATCTTCACGTGGAGGGAGAATCCCTGTTGAGCGGTGCGTTGCTCGATGCGTTTGAAAAAGAGGTGTTAATGCCGTTGGTCGACGCCATTCGTGGGGCGACCCCCTGGCCTCTGAATGACTAAAATCCCAAAGCAGAGCGCACCCTTCCCAGAGTAGCTTGCGCAATAGGGCGTGCTTTAGCGGCCCCTACGACCAACGCCTCGTCTATAGCTCGTGTGTCTGTCATCAACGTGTCAAAGCGTTTTCTGTCCTCTGCGTACACAGAAAGTATCAACTCCAACAATTCCGTTTTGGCCGTTCCGTATCCCAATCCTCCGGCCCGATACCGCTCTGCCAAATCCGTTTTTTGTTCTGGCGTTGACAACAAGGAAAACAAAGTGAAAATGGTGCAGGAAGTGGGGTCTTTCGGATCCTCCAAAGGGGTTGCATCGGTGACAATCGACATGATTTGTTTTCGCAATGCTTTCTCCGGCAAGAAAATATCTACCACGTTTTTGTACGATTTACTCATCTTGAGTCCGTCTGTACCGGGGATTGACATGATGGACTCTTCGATTTTCGCCTCGGGAATGACAAAGACCTCTTGACCTACGTGTCGATTGAATGCGGAGGCAATATCTCGGGTCATTTCCAAATGCTGACGTTGATCTTTCCCTACCGGGACCCACTGGGCATCGTACAGCAAAATATCGGCAGCCATCAATACAGGGTAATCAAACAACCCAGCATTGACATCGGCTAATTTATCGGATTTATCCTTAAAGCTGTGCGCATTGGCCAGCATAGGAAAAGGGGTGAAGCAATTCAAATACCACGTCAACTCGGTGCATTCCGTGACGTGGCTTTGGGCATAAAAAACCGTTTTGCTGGTATCCAACCCACTCGCAAGCCACGCTGCCGCCGTTGCATACAAATTCTCCTTCCGAGCTACGGGGTCTTTTACCGTGGTCAGAGAATGCAAATCGGCTATAAAAAGGAAAGAATCGTTGCCCGGCGTTTGACTCAGTGAAATAGCTGGCTGGATAGCCCCTAAAATATTTCCCAAGTGCTGCCGGCCGGAGCTTTGAATGCCTGTTAAAATACGCGCCATACGCTTTTTATGCGTTGATGTGGATAAATCGCTCGACGTCTTTTGCTATGCCAAAAACCACCAATAAATCGCATTCTTGAATCAACAGTTCGTTGGATGGAACTCCTTGGATATGGTGTCCATCTTTGTCTTTGCGCAGCAAGGTGATCAAATTCAATTTGTATTTGCTTGTGATACCGATGTCTTCCAAAGATCTTCCCACCAAATTTTTCGGCGCTTCAACCTCCACTATCTCATAATTATCTGGCAAATGCACAGAAAACAACATGCCGGGAGTCATCAAGCTCTCCGCCACGTTTTTTCCTACCTCTTCTTCTGGCGATAAGATTTCCTCTATCCCCAATTTTGTTAAAATCCGACGCTGTAATTCTCCTTGCCCTCTGGCCATGATGCGTTTGACCCCTAAGGCCTGAAGCTGGACAACGGTCAACATAGTGCACTCAAAATTCTGACCGATAGAGACCACTACGGCATCCATTTCACTAATTTTTTGAGACTCCAAGGCAGGTCGGGAAGTGGCATCCATTTGCACAGAATACGTGACAAACTCACGAATATTCTCCACTTTTTCTGCATCAGTATCGATTGCTATAATCTCTGCCCCTTTTTCGGCAAGTTTTTTAGCGATGGCTGAGCCAAATTGACCCAATCCAATAACGGCAAATTTATCGGCCATGGTTAGTTTATTAAGGCTACGAAAGTAAGGAAAGCGCTTGATTTAAATCGGCCAATAGGTCGCGAATATCTTCAATGCCAACGCTCAAGCGCAAAAGACCGTCTGTTACCCCTACCGCTTCTCGTTTGTCCTTGGGAATGCTAGCGTGCGTCATGGAGGCGGGGTGACCTGCCAAGGACTCCACACCCCCTAAACTTTCGGCCAAAGTGAAAAACCGCAGCGCTGAAACAACCTTGGATGCCTGCGCTAAGTCATTTCCTTTGACAACAAAAGAAACCATTCCTCCCATCCCGGGATAGTATACTTTTTCAACAGCGGAATGACCCCGCAAGTACTCTACTACTTTTTTTGCATTTTCTTGGTGGCGTTCCATGCGCACATGGAGGGTTTTTATTCCTCTCAGAACCAAAAAGCTATCCATAGGACCGCAAACGGCTCCGGAGGCATTTTGAATGAAATACAACCTTTCAGCCAAGGCAGCATCCTTTACTACCAAAGCGCCGAGCACCACATCGCTGTGCCCTCCCAAGTATTTGGTGGCGCTGTGCAATACAATGTGCGCCCCCATTTCCAGTGGTTGTTGCAAATAAGGAGTGGCAAAAGTGTTGTCCACAACCAACAGCGCTCCACAACGAGCAGCGATAGAGGCCATGGCCTCAATATCTATGACGTTCAGCATAGGGTTGGTCGGCGTTTCCACCCAAATCATTTTGGTGTTTTTGGTCACCAGTGCCTCTACCTCGGCAGAAGACGCCATAGGCGTAAAATGGAATTTCAGTCCAAAGGGTTGGTACACTTTGGTAAAAAGTCGATACGATCCACCGTATAAATCCGATGTGGAAATCACCTCATCGCCAGGATGCAATAATTTCATCGCAGCGTCTGCCGCGGCCAAACCACTGCCAAAAGCCATGGCGTGCGTACCCTTCTCAATACTCGCTAACGATCTCTCCAGCGCGTGCCGAGTTGGATTTTGTGTTCGGCTGTATTCGTATCCCTGGTGCACCCCTGGGGCTGTTTGGGCATACGTGGAAGTTTGATAAATAGGGGGCATGACGGCTCCCGTTGACGGGTCCGGGAATTGACCGCCATGGATGGCGAGTGTTCCAAAATGTTCTGAATCCATAGAACAAAGATAATCGGTACCCCCTACGGTAGAGGTGTTTCTCAAAAGCTCTTTGCCGCGTAGGAGTTTATACCTTTGACGCTATGATAAAATCCATGACTGGCTTTGGTCGCCATACGGTGGCTGTAGGCGCCAAACAAATCACCGTTGAAATTCGTTCTCTCAATAGCAAACAGCTCGATGTGCATTTGCGACTACCTCCTGCCTTTCGAGACAAGGAATTTGCCTTGCGTCGTTCCTTGGCTGAGCAAGTTGACCGCGGCAAGGTGGAGGTCTATTTCACCATAGAATCCGATGCTTCCGTCCTTGCGGCAAGCCGGCTGAATGGTCCTGTTATTTCTGGTTACATGGCCGAACTCAAAAAGTTAGCGGCTCCCCAAGAGCCTACGGCGGCAGAACTGCTGACCATGGCTTTGCG
>CAMDTE010000054.1 GCA_945907425.1 Owenweeksia hongkongensis DSM 17368
AAGCAAGGATTCCCTGTGTTCAGAGGAAGCGTCAATGTGGGTCCTTTTTGAACCAAATGGTTGCTCAGTAATACACCGGAGACGCCATCAAATACAGAAAGGTCTGCTTGTGGATCGAGGGCGGCGCCGGTAGAATTGCAATCTCTGTAAATGCGCAGCTTGACTTGGTATTGGTTGTTCCCGAGGCATTGGTACGAAAGCTCCCCGCCCACCAAATGATTGGCGAGAACAGAGGGCCCCCACAAAATCAATAGGAGGAAAGCGCTTATCGCAAGCAGACGGTTTCTGCCCAGGGTAGCCATGTGGAATATCCTTTGGTTGAAAAATACAACAAATCAGCTTGCGTAGGGGCAAAAACCAGACCGAAGTCGCCACCCCAAGCGCCAAGACTTTTGATGGCATAGGGGTAGTCGGCAAAGCGTTCTGCCTGGAGGGTGGGCCTGCCCAAAAACGATGCGGTGATGTCTTCGTGAGAACGCATGACGTTTTGGAATGCTTCCGAATCCAATGGCGTTAACCATTGACGGGTCAAACGGGTAATTTGTTCGCAATCGGCATTCGACGCTGGCCTACGCATATACTCGCGCACCGCCGACTCGCTTTCTTGTTTTTCCCCTAGATAGAGTAACCACAACTGTTCGTTCGGCCAATGTTGCAAAGAAACGGTTTCCATGGAAGCCGTCTCAGGGCCTGTCTTTTGATACAGAATGGGCTGATCAGCCAAAGAGGCAACAACATCATAACCGCTGCCATTGGATGTGGCAAAATGAAGGGCCAAGGCATCTACTTGCGTCCATTGTGCGACCAGGGCAATCAGTGATGAACTGGTGCCCCACCCAAAGTGCGGGTTGAACTCCGTTTGTGTTTTGACTTGGCCGTAAGGAATGTGACAAGCACCGATTTTTTCTGCTGCACGCAATAGACGGGGCACCAAAGCATCTCCTTCCCATTGGCCAGTTGAGTCTCTGCGAAGCTGGAAAGATTGCCAAGGAACACCCGTAGGATCCAAGGCCGTCCATTCCAAACGAGTCGTGTCTGCAGGATAAAATTCAAACGTTTGCCCCGCTTGGGTAGGAATGGCCAAGGCCAAAGCCCCTTGCAAGACAGTGTATTCTCCGGTGAGCAGTAACTTGCCTCGCGCGAAAAAGGATGTTTTCAAGAATTTCCTTTCTTCAATGCGCCCACCAAAGGCACGGGAATGCCACGTCGCTCGCAAAAGGCAGCCACAACATCCGCGTGATGGGGAACTTTATCAGCGAAGAAAGCCGTGAAGTGATCTTTTTCTTCGTCTGTGGCTTCCAATTGGTTCAGGATATTGAAAAGGTGCATTTTCATGTGACCTTTTTGAATTCCTGTGGTGGTCAATGCGCGCAGGGCAGCAAAATTTTGAGCCAGGCCAGAGGAGGCAACAATACACATCAATTCTTGCGCATTGGGATTTCCTAGCATTTCTAACGATAGTTTCACCAAAGGATGCAATTGGGTCAATCCGCCCACTACGCCAAGCGAAAGAGGAATTTCAATCCAAAAAGTAAAGTAACCGTCCTCCAGCGTGCAATGGGTTAAACTGCTGTACTGACCATTCCGTGAGGCATAGGTATGGCAAGCGGCTTCCACGGCTCTGAAATCATTTCCGGTGGCCAAAATAACCGCATCGACACCGTTCATGATGCCTTTGTTGTGGGTAGTAGCCCGGTAGGGTTCAATTTCTGCTATCCGTACCGCTTGATGAAATTTTCGCGCAAATTCTTGCGGATCGATGCCATTCTTATCTTCCAATTCTTCTATGCGGCAGCGCACTTCTGCCCGAACCAAGCATTCGGGTGTATAATTGCTCAGGATGCACATCACGACATCTAAGCCTTTCTCTTCTGCCGTAAATTCAGAGGAGGCTTCCACGATTCGCTTCATGCTTTTGGACATTTGTTCCAAGCACGAATTGATAAAGTTGGCACCCATCGAATCCCGCGTGTCGAATCGCACTTCCCATTGATAATAATCGGCCAAATGCTCTGTTTTATCGACCAGTTGTATCGATAAAATTCCACCGCCACGTGCCTCCATATTGGCCGTCAATCGTTCGGTATCCTTGCGCATTTCTGTTTGGATGCGGTCAGAGTATCGTTCTAATTTGGCACCATCCCCATAGAAAAGGAAGTGTATGTGTCCGATTTTTGTGTTGGAAAGCACGTGCGCCTTGAACCCGCCCCTGTGCAACCAAAATTGAGCCGACTTTGCTGCCGCAGCGACTACGGAACTTTCCTCAATGGCCATAGGAAGGGTGTACATCTTGTCATTGATAGAAAAGTTGGGAGCCACCCCCAAGGGAAGGAAGTAATTGCTGACGGTGTTTTCAATGAACTCGTCATGACGCTTCTGTACCGAAGGGTCAGCATGCCAATAGCTCGTAAACGTTTCGATGGCTTTTTCCGGATGAACAAAGTGATTTTGTGCTAACCACTCGATTTTACCCTTTTTGGACCATTTACTGAATCCTTTGACTTTTTTGCTCATAACTAGGAAGAAATCTAAGACAAAGGTACTCTTTTTCTTAGCCAGAAGTGAACCCAACAGGCCCCGGTAAAGTATCCGATCCCATCCCAGGGATCTGAAGTAAACCGGGAATCGGTCATAGGAATCCACCACTCAAAGAGGATTGTAAGAGCCGCGGAGAATAAAAAAACGGGCCAAGATTTCCACTGAATAGGGGATTTCCAAAACCGATGCAAAAGGGCCACGGGCCAGCCTACCATCAAAGGAACGGCCAAAAAGGGATCTAAATAATCATCCGCGAAGGGTATCAAAAGATGCTGAGAAAGTGTCCATTGATGCCCTAAAAAAAGGACGGTTGGCACCCACAAAAAGGGAAATAGTGTACGGCGACGGGTAGACATCAAACAGCAATCCAATACGCCATCCAGGCCATTCCACTAGCGAAGGCCATTGCAAGGAATTGGAAAGACCGAACAGCATATTTAAGAAATTTGACTACCATAGCATCATCGGGATCCATTGGGATCAAGGGAATTTCGAAGACAAAGGGCTCTTTGGTGGGTTGGAAGGAGTTCTTTCTACCCTCTGTCGCCAGAAGAAAATCATAACCACACGATGTACATCGATGGGGTTGTCCAGCAAGCCAGTCATGGCAAGAAGGGCATTTGATTTCCATACCGACAAAATTATGATTTGTTTCCATCGCTTCAGCAGGGTGCGGAACATCGTATGTCCGCATTCTTGGCATGCCGTCCATACATCCAGAAGCCAGAGAAAGTACTAGGGTCCTGAAAATAAAAAAGCCCCTCGGTGGAGGGGCTAACTACTGAAAGTGGTCCGGGGCGGAATCGAACCGTCGACACAAGGATTTTCAGTCCTTTGCTCTACCAACTGAGCTACCGAACCTTCTGTAGGGGGCGGCAAATATAGCGTAAAAAAATCAATAGAAAATGTTGAAAAATCATACAAAGTGCCAAAAGAAGGGGTGGCTTGCTGCGCACAAAGGTGTGTTTTCCTACCTTTAGCGCATGGCAAGATGGGTCATCGATAGTGGAAATACGGCAGTGAAAGTGGGCGTATTTGAAGGCAATACGTTGCTTCGAGTATACCGTTTTATCCCACCAGATCCCGCGCAATGGGATGAAGTGGGAACGGAAAAACCCAGCAGTATTCTTTTGTCGGATGTAGCTCAACGCACGTTTGACGTGCCTTGGCAAGTCCCCCTCGTTTCTTTGAAAGCCCATGGACCTTGGCCTTTTCAAATACAGTATGCCGAAACCATTGGAGTGGACCGATTGGTTTTGGGTGCCGGCTTGTGGGCATTACACGGAACAGAGGGTGCCGCTGCCTTGTCTTTAGGAACGTGTCTAACGGTCAATGTATTGCAGCCGGGAGGAGTGTTTGTTGGCGGGCCGATTTCTCCTGGGCTTCAAATGCGGTTGCAAGCCATGCATCACTTCACGGCGAAATTGCCCTTGGCGACGTTACCGGAAAAACCAAAAAAAGCAAAAAAGCTGACCCCAAAGGGGACAGAATCCGCTCTATTACAGGGCGCGATAGAGGGTTATCAGGCGGAGATAAAACACTGGGTGGATAGAATTTGGGAGGAATTTCCTCGGTTACCCATTTATTTTACGGGAGGGGATGGCTCGACTTTTGTTAACCCACAGAAAAAGGGCATCTTTGCATCGCCAAATTTGACCTTGGATGGGTTAAATTTTATGGCTGTGCAATTAGAAAATGAATAAGTCTTTGTTGATTCGCTTTGCGATTTTTTTCAGCGCCCTTCCTTCTGCAATGGGCCAAACAACGAGTATATCACCCTATTCATGGTTTGGTGTGGGGCAGTTTGCAACCGGACAATTACCGCAACAAATGCTCACGGGTTTCTCTTCGGCAACCCAGCGCACTCCTTTTTATATCAATCCAATGCAGCCCGCATCGCTCTCTGCCTTGCGTTACTCTACGTTCGAATCCGGCGGTTCCTACCAAGGGGTCGTTCAATCGAACCAGCAGGAAAAGGTGCTGAACAATACGGGTGGGTTTCAATCCTTTGCTTTTGCCGTACCCCTCAATAAACGAATCGGTATAGCGGCTACTATGCAGCCGTTTTCTTCCGTGGGGTATACCTTTGTGGATTCTGCCTATGACCCTGGATTTGGTTCATCCAAATACATCTACTCTGGCCGCGGAGGATTAAACCAAGCCACTTTTGGTATAGGCATAGCTCCTTGGAAGTGGTTTAGTATAGGGGCTACAGCGCAGTATTTATTCGGCTCTATGGATAAAAAGACGGCACTGGACTTTGACAATCAGCAGTTTAGAAATGTAGGATCCTCCGAGCGACTTTTTGTTTCTGGATGGCATTCCACGGTAGGTGCGCAATTGATTTTGCCGTTGGGCAAAAAAAATCAATTCGTTATGGGTGCCACGCAAGAGTTTGGAGGTGAACTTCAGGGGTACCGTTCGGCATTACTCTATACGTACGCCAATTCTTCTTCATCCACGCAGATCATTTTGGACACGGCAGAGGCAGAAATAGATGCAGCCGGGGACATGACGCTTGCTGGAGCCAGAACAGTAGGTGCACGGTATTCTCGACGGGCAGCCGGGTCACCGATGGATGTGTGGAGTGTTCAGTGGGAACAACGCACATTTTTCGGAGAAGAATATAGAACCTTTGTAACGGACGCGAACGGGGGTACAGGGCAAACGAACGAGTGGATCAATGGTCGTCGCTGGTCGATGGCTGCGACGTTTATTCCCGCCTTGGTGCTCCCTAAAAAGAATTGGACACAGTATGCGTCTTCGGTAGAATACAAAGTAGGATTCCTCCAAGAGAATACCGGCTTGTTGATACGGTCTACACCCATTGAACGATGGAGCCTATCGCTGGGTGCCGGATTTCCGCTCGGAGGCAAAAGCTTTATTCCAGGCGATATTAAATTTGCCACCCTTCACTTTGGTGTCCTTTTCGGCAGTGTTGGCACGCAAGTTGGAGGGTTGGTTAGAGAGGACTTTGTGCAAGGCGTTGTGGGTATCACTTTGAACGATCAATGGTTTCAAAAATTCAAATTTAGATAGTAAAATAGTATTATTTTCATTCAATTTCGTAAGCATATGAAACGTTATGTTTTTCTTTTTTCTTTGTTTCTGACCACCTCTGTTTTGGGTCAAAATGGAGTATGGGGTTCAGATTCGCTCAAATGCTGGGAGAGTTTCAACAATTTCGGCATGTTGTACAATGCAAAAAATTACGCAGAGTCGTATGACCATTGGTTGAAAGTGTACACAGACTGCCCTCGCGCCAAAGAAATCGTTTTCATATATGGCCCGCAAGTGGTGCGTTCCAAAATCGAAAAAACCACGGACGAGGTGGCTAAAAAGAAACTGGTCGAGCTACTGATGCAAGTGTACGATAAGCGCAACGAGTATTTCCCAGGAAAAGAAGCGTATGTTTTGGGCAGTAAGGCGTACGAGTATTTGCAATTCTATCCGGAGGATCCAAAAGGCGCCCATGAAATGTTCAAATTGGCGATGGCTAAAGGATCCACAGAACTCACTCCAAGCCATTTGAACGGTTATTTTTTATCGGGCATTCGTTTATTGAAAGACAAGACGATTGACGTTGCTTCCTTGTTCACGGTTTATAACCAGGTAAACGAAGCCTTGGAACATCATACGGACCGTTTGAATGAATCGGTAGCCAGTCTGAGAATATTAAGGGATTCTGGAACGTTGACCGCCGCGCAAGAAAAATCGCTGGCAAAGGAGGAAAAATTACTGGAAGGCTTTGATAAGGTGGCTGGTAATATTGAAAAGTCCTTGGCGCCCGTCTTGAATTGTGAGCGTTTGGCATTGATTTACAATGAGGCAAGTTTCACGGCGAACAAATCGGATATCGTGTGGTTGAAACGAGCGGTAAAAATGCTGGAAAAAGAACGCAAAGACGAGGCGGGCAATACAGTGGATTGCACAGATAATCCTAGTTACTTGAAAGTTTCCGAAGCGTTGTATGCCCTTCAACCCTCTGCACAGGCGGCAAGATCCATGGGTCGTTTGAGCTACAAACGTGAAAAATATACGGACGCAATGAAGTATTATTCAGATGCCGTTGCGCAAGAGGTAGATCCCACGAAAAAGTCAAATGATTATTTGCGATTGGCTGCGACGCAAATGAAATTGCAAAGCTTCGCCGTTGCCAAACAAAATTGCTTGAAATCCATGTCGTTGAATAAGAACAACGCGGATCCCTACTTTTTATTGGCATCCATTTATGCGGAGGGTGCAGGCACTTGCGGCAGCAATGCTTTTGAAAAAAATGCCGTTTATTGGGCTGCCATTGAATGGGCGAGTAAGGCAAAATTGGTCGATCCATCGGCTTCTATGAAGGCTGATCGTTTGATTTCAGTGTTCCGCAAAGGGATTCCAGATAAGTCTATTTCTTTTCAGTTCAATTACAAAGAAGGGGATAGATACACCATTGGCTGTTGGATCAACGAGACCGTTACGGTTCGTTTTTACCAATGATGAAATTGTTTAACCGACTTCGGTACCAAACAGCACTCCTATTGGGAGTGCTGTTCTTGTTTTTACGCTGCCGCAATGACGAAGCGGCTGTGCGCGCTATGACCCAGACATTTGATGGCCCAACCATTGAACAGAAAGGGTTTACGGCTGTTTATAGCGATTCGGGACAAGTGACTTTCCGTGTGTCGGCAGGTAGATTTCAGGATTATAGTCAGCGCCGCAAACCATACCAGTTGTACGATCAGTGGTTTCAAGCCACGTTGTTGGGCAAGGCGAGAAAATCATCCGCTGTTTTCAGAGCAAATCACGTCATTCGTTGGATGTCCTCTGATCGGTGGGAAGCGCAAGGGAACATCGTAGTCAAAAATGCAAAGGGGGACAGGTTAGAAACCAGTTCCTTGGTTTGGGATCAACGCGCGGGAACTATAACGGGTGAAGGGTTTGTACGTATTACAACACCCACTCAAATTCTTACAGGGAAAGGGTTTATGGCGGACGATCGCTTGGAATCCTACACTATCTTTGATGCCACAGGTCAATAAAATGGAAAATAATCGAGTGCGCGGTATGCTCCGCATTGTAGAATGGATGTGGCTCGTCATTAGTGCGGTGTCTCTATTTGAAGTGGTGTTTCAATGGTCCGTTGATCGATCAAGAGCCTATTTATTCATCGCATTTTCTGTCATCGGACTAGGTATGTTCTTTTTTAGAAAGAGGCAAAGACAAAAAATGGAAGATCGTTGGAAGCCCTAATTACTTTATTCTTTGCTTTAGCGGCGTCCGCCTTTTTTTCGGGCATGGAAATCGCTTTTTTAACCGCGAACAGACTTCATGTAGAAATTCAAGCGAAGAAAGGGTCCCTCTCTGGTCGCATTTTACCCCTATTTTACGCTCGGCCTTCCGCATTCATTGCCACCATGCTTTTGGGAAACACTGTGTCCTTGGTCCTGGTGGGCGGCGCTACGGCCATTCTGCTGAATGATCCTTTGTCTTTTTTGGGCTCTCCCTTTTTGATCGTAGCTGTTCAGACACTGTTGTCGACCGTGGTCGTGTTGTTTTTGGCCGAGTATTTACCGAAAGCCTTCTTCAGAGAGCGCGCCAATGCCTCGCTGGAGGGGTTCAGTGGTGTCTTGTTGTTGGTGTTTTTTGCCTTCGCGCCCATTGTATTTTTATTTACAAGTCTCAGCCAATGGACATTGCGTCGACTTGGAGACACGCAGGGAACCAAAAGAGGACCACTGGTTTTCGGGAAAGCAGATTTGGACCATTTCATTAGCGAGCGCTCTGAATCGGAAATCCATTCCTTGGAGCCCGAAGTGGCGTTGTTTCGAAACGCATTGGAATTCGCCGATACACGCGTGAAATCGTGTATGCTTCCTAGAAATGAAATCGAAGCCATTTCTGCGGATGCCACCCTGGAGGAAG
>CAMDTE010000055.1 GCA_945907425.1 Owenweeksia hongkongensis DSM 17368
TACAACGGGGAAGATCATAACTTAACCAAACGGCCCAATAAAGTAGATTTGAGTATCCGCATGGCCGAGTTTTTTGATCACTATCTCATGGGTGCTCCTGCGCCGGTATGGATGACCGAAGGAGTGTCGGCATTGGATAAGAAGAAGTAAACGCCACCGTGACACGAGTCACCGGGCAAAGATTTTGTACAATTTACCTTTGCAAAGCAATTAATTCAAATGCCATGAACCAAATCATCAACAATCCAACGACGACTATTATTGACGTGCGCTCAGAAGGCGAATTTTCTATGGGCCATGTAGACGGTTCTATCAATATTCCGTTGCACGAAGTGCCAGACCGCGTGGAAGAAATCAACAATTTTTCTAAACCCGTTGTTTTGTGTTGCGCGAGCGGCGCAAGAAGCGAACAGGCCCACATGTTTCTGTCCTCTCAAGGGGTATCAGAATTATACAATGGCGGAGGATGGACTGACGTTCAAATCCATAAAATGTAAGGGTATGTTTGGATTCAATGATAGACCCACAACAAAATCTCGCACGCTCTTTTGGGTGTTTTTGAGTGTATTTTTCATCACGACAGCAGTTGCTCAAGCTCAAACGGCAACGAATCTAAACCCGACGGCCTTCAGTCTGCAAATAGTCAAAGTAAAAGGTCAATTGATCGATGTGCGCACGCCCGAAGAATTCGCGCAAGGCCATTTGTTCGGCGCGGTCAACATCAATTTTTACGATCCGCAATTTGAAAAAAAAATATCCGCATTAAGGAAAACAATGCCACTGTATTTGTATTGCCGTTCCGGCGCAAGAAGTGGCCAAGCGTTGGCGATAGCTCAAAACGCCGGTTTCAAAAATGCTGCCCATTTATCGGGTGGAATTATGGCTTGGCAAAGCGAAGGAAAAAAGGTTGTTAGGTAGGGAGAATTGTTAATAGGCAATTAGTTAATAGGCAATTAGTCAATTAGTTATTAGTCATTGGTTAATAGTCAATTAGTTATTAGTCATTGGTTATTAGTCGTCCTAAGCTACTAAAGACGATTAACCATCAACGATAAACTAATGACTATAAACGATTAACCAGTGACCATAAACCATCAACTATTAACCAGTGACTATTAACTATTAACCAATCCCCATGTCCACTGCTTCTTTCAATGATATTGTTGCAGGCCCAGTGCCTGTTTTGGTCGATTTTTTTGCTACATGGTGCGGTCCGTGTCGTGCTTTGGCGCCTCAACTAGAAGAATTTGCCCAACGTGAAGGGAGTAAAGTAAAGGTGATCAAGGTGGATGTCGACAAAAATCCACAAGCAGCATCCGCATTCCAAGTTCAAGGAGTGCCTACTCTTATCCTTTTCAAAAAGGGACAACCTGTTTGGCGCCAATCGGGTGCGATGTCTTCAGCCCAACTCAGTCAAGTATTGGCTCCCTATTTGGTGTAGAGGAGGGGGCGACGGATGATCTTTGGAAGGAAGCTTCTACTACAAAGGCCCCTGGAAAAGAAAGTCTAATTCTTGGCAAGGCTTTTTCTGCCTGCATTCGGTACGCGTATGCACCCACAAATACTTTGAAGTAGGGTTGGTCATACTGGACATCATAATCTAAAGTGGGTATTTGATTGACAGCGCGCAATCGAAAATCAAACGTTTCTTGACGTGTTCCGCTGAACAGTTGTATTCTATAGGCCTTGGGCCATGACTTGGTCCCCTTCGGTCCATCTGGAGCTTGGCGATAATGAACAAACAAGGAATCCGCCGATTGGCAGCTTGCTTGCGCGGGGATGAGCAACAAGACGAACAACAGGAAAGGTAAAATTTGCTTATTCATACATTCCTAAGAGTACTATTCATTCTAAGGTAAAGATACAAAGGGAGCAGTATCACAAAGTTGAAGTACAAGAAGCTTATTTAGAACGAATATAAATTAAATAAAGTAGCGAGGGGAGCAAGGAATCATCATAATTGTATGTTATTTTTGCCCCGTTTCGACGAACGATGCCTATTGGCGATACTTATGAAGCAAAAAAAGCGACCCGTACATCAGATTTCAGCCCTATTTGTGGCTATTACGCTGATATTTAGCTCTTTAGGATTTTCGGCTCAAGCCGCTCCTGACGTAGAACTAGGAAAAAAACTGTTTAAACAAAACTGCGCTTCCTGCCACAAGCTCGATAAAAAGCTTATTGGACCAGAGCTGGGCGGGATTAGTCAACGCCGTTCAGAGGAATGGTTGATCCAATGGATCAAAGACAATGCCGCATTGCGCGCCTCTGGTGACGCAGATGCAATTGCCCTGTTTGATGAATACAGCGGTTCAGTGATGAACGCATTCCCTGCGTTGTCGGACGACGACATCCGTAGCATTTTGGCCTATACGGACGCTGGAGATCAAAAATCTGCTCCGTTAGCTGCGGACGCAGCGGTGGCCCCTGTGGAAGAGGAAAACAGCCCGGTGATGCTCATCATTTTGGGATCCTTTTTGCTTCTTTTCTTGTCTTTGTTGCTTCGCATTAGAAATACGTTAAAGCAAGTACAGGGAGAAAAGGCAACCCATTTGTTGCAGGACGCGAACAAGTTTTATCTATGGGTGAACAGCAATAAACGCTTCATGACCTTTTTAACCATTGTCCTTAGTTTGTGGTTTCTGCAGGTTACTTATGCGTACCTCATGGGAATCGGAGTCGAACAGAATTACCAACCACAGCAGCCCATTGCTTTTTCTCACAAGGTTCACGCTGGTCAAAACAAAGTGGATTGTAACTATTGCCATTCATCGGCCCGTCACAGTAAACAGTCGGGAATTCCATCGGCGAATGTCTGCATGAACTGCCATATGTACATCGATGGATCGGAAATTACGGACAGCCTAACGGGTGCACTGAAGTACGGAGGAGATCGTTCTCCCGAAATCGCCAAGATTTATGCAGCCATAGGTTGGGATCCAGACAAGAGAGCTTACACAGACGGGGGAGAGCAAAAGCCCATCAAATGGGTACGAGTGCACAATTTGCCTGATTTGGCGTATTTCAATCATGCGCAACACGTAACGGCTGGAGGAGTAGAATGCCAAACCTGTCATGGTCCTGTAGAGACGATGGACGAGGTGTACCAGTACAGTGATTTGACCATGGGATGGTGTATCAATTGTCACCGGGAAACGGAAGTGAAGACTGAAACCAACGGCTATTATGCGGACATGCATGATAGACTGAAAGAAAAGTTCAAAGGCGAAAAAATCACTGTCGAGAAAATCGGCGGTTTAGAATGCGGCAAGTGCCACTATTAATCGGGTAAGACGACCATGGCTAACGAGAAGAAATATTGGAAAGGGTTTGATCAACTGGCCAACACGCCAGTCGCCCAAAAGCTTGCACAAAATGAATTTGTTGAAGAAATTCCGGTTGCGGATTTCTTAGGCAATCAGCAAATGATGGAATCGTCGCAGACTTCTCGTCGCGATTTTTTGAAATACGTAGGATTTTCTACGGCGGCTGCTACATTGGCCTCTTGTGAAAGCCCCATTGTAGAAAGCATCCCCTACCTGATAAAGCCAGAAAATTTGGTGCCAGGGGTGCCTAATTATTATGCGACTTCGTATACCGATGGGCAGGATTTTGCCTCGGTATTGGTGAAAACACGGGAAGGACGTCCGATCAAAATTGAACCAGGCGACAAAGGATTTTTCAATAGCGGAACTTCTGCTAGAGCGCAAGCCTCTGTGTTGTCGTTGTATGACTCTGCTCGTTTGACTGGCCCCAGGAAAGGGGAGGAGTCTTCCTCGTGGAGTGCCGTAGAATCGGCGTTGAAGCAAGCGGCTACAAAGGCGCAAGAAGAAGGAAAAACATTTGTTTTGTTGACAGGATCTGTTTTTAGCCCGTCAACAAAAGAAGTGATTGATCGCGTGCGGTCTGCTTATGGAAATTTTGTCCATGTCCAATACGATGCGGCAAGTATCAGTCAAAAATTAGATGCTTGGGAGGCCCTCACAGGTGCTCGTGCCTTGCCATCGTACGATGTTCATTTGGCCAATGTCATCGTTTCCATTGGAGAGGATTTCTTGTCTGGAAACAACGGACAGCAATTGGCTGCCGCCTATGCGAATCGTCGTAAACCGGGCGCTGAAATGAGCCGCCATATCCAATTTGAAACCAGTTTGTCTATGACAGGTTCCAATGCGGACAAGCGAGTGAAATTGAAGCCCTCAGAGCAGGGTGCAGCGTTGGCTCACCTGTACAACAAGGTGACAGGCTCTTCTGTGAAAGTAGGCACATTGTCATCGGATGTTAGAAAATCTTTGGATAGCGCAGCCACTGAATTGTTGGCGGCAAAAGGTGCTTCCTTGGTACTGGCTGGTGGAAACAATGGTGCGAACGAGCATTTGGCCGCAGCAATAAATGCAGCTTTGGGCAATATGGGCACAACTGTCCGCCCAGACCGTGCCGTATATATTTTGCAAGGAAACGATCGCTCTTTTGCTAATACGGTTGCGGATATGAACGCAGGCCGTGTGGGAGTATTGGTTGCCTGGGGTGTAAACCCTGTTTATTCTGCACCCCATAGCGGCTTTGCTCAAGGGGTGAAGAAAGTAGACTTTTCTTTGGCATTGACGGATCGATGGGATGAAACCGCTTCTGTTTGTTCTGTGGCGGCTCCCGTTCCACATTATTTGGAGTCTTGGAATGATTTCATGCCTGTTGCCGGTACGTTGACAGTATCTCAGCCTACCATTACTCCTTTGTTTGATTCTAAACCCGCCCAAGAAGTTCTTTTGGCTTTGATTGGCGAGTCGACATCGTACAAAGAGTTTTTGAAAGGAAATATTTCTGAGCGCGGACTATCGGTAAACTCTGTGTTACACGATGGTGGAGCGATTATAGGCCAAGGAAATGGCACCTCTTCCGCAGCGGCAGGAGCAAAAGCACTGGCTGGAGTAGCGGCAGCGGCAGACGAAGCGGCGAAAGTGAAAACGGGCGCTTTTGAAATCGAATTTTACCAAAAAGCGGTAGGCGCGGGCTTCCAGGCAAACAATCCCTGGTTGCACGAACTACCGGATGCTATTTCACGCAATACGTGGGATAATTACCTCACTGTTTCTGCTGCCGATGCCTTGGCAATGGGTTTAATCAACGAGTCACAGAGCAACGGAGCCATCAATGGTAGTTTGGTTAAACTGACGGTCAAGGGTCGTACGTTGGAAAATGTTCCTGTATGGATTCAGCCGGGTCAAACAGCGAAAACGCTGGGATTGGCCATAGGGTATGGTCGGACAAAAGCGGGTAAAGTAGCCGACAATGTAGGTGTCAATGCCTTTGCTTTGATGAGCGACGGCGCGACCTCTGATGTAGCTACCATCGAGCTCATGGAGGGAGAACACGAATTTGCGTGTACTCAATTGGGTAACACCATGATGGGTAGAAAAATTGTCAACGAAACCACGTTGGCCACATTTATGGCAGATGCTTCAGGCAAGTCATGGAACGAGAAGGTGGAATACCACACGATGCTCGGATCTGTTACGGCCAATGAGGCGAGCTTGTGGCTTGATCACGATCACGAAACCATGCACATGTGGAACATGAGCATTGATTTGAATAACTGTATTGGTTGCGGCGCTTGTGTTGTTGCGTGCAGTATTGAGAACAATGTCCCTGTGGTGGGTAAGGAGGAAGTTCGCCGCAGCCGTGACATGGCCTGGTTACGCATCGACCGGTATTATTCTTCTGATATGACAGAAGAGCGCGCGGATGCAGAAAATATCGGCGGTATAGAGATGTATGCTTCCATGGAGGTACCTGCTGAAAGTCCTCAAGTGGTTTTCCAACCGGTGATGTGTCAGCATTGCAATCATGCACCTTGTGAAACTGTATGTCCAGTGGTAGCCACTACGCACTCGATGGAAGGTTTGAATCACATGACCTACAATCGGTGCATTGGGACACGTTATTGCGCCAACAACTGTCCGTACAAAGTCCGTCGATTCAACTGGTTCAATTACCAAGCGAACGAACAATTTGCAGATGTTAATCCTGCCCAAGACGATTTGGGTCGCATGGTTTTGAATCCCGATGTGGTGGTTCGTTCCCGCGGCGTTATGGAAAAATGTTCTTTGTGTATTCAACGCATTCAATATGCTAAGTTGGAAGCAAAAAAGAAAGGAAGCAAAATGGAGGACAACGCATTTACTACGGCTTGCGCACAAGCTTGTTCTACGGGAGCATTCACTTTTGGTGATGTGAACAATAAGGACAGCCAAATAGCTGCCGTCAAGAAAGAGGCACGCGCTTACCATTTATTAGAAGAAGTGGGCACTCAGCCTTCTGTTTTCTATCAAACAAAAGTGAGAAACCAAGCTTAATACGCGATTTTCTATGCATTACGAATCGCCCGTACGCGAACCTCTTGTTATCGGTGACAAGACGTACCATGACATCACAAGGGATGTCGCTCGCCCCATTGAAACGACAGCCCCCAAGATGTGGTGGATTGCCTTTAGCATCGCTATGGCCATGTTCCTTTGGGGAGTAGGTGGTATTTTATGGACCATTGCCAATGGTATTGGTTCATGGGGATTAAACAAAACGGTCGGCTGGGCATGGGATATCACCAATTTTGTATGGTGGGTAGGTATCGGTCACGCGGGTACCCTGATTTCTGCCGTTTTACTTTTATTTCGTCAAAAGTGGCGCATGTCGATCAACCGCTCGGCGGAAGCGATGACTATTTTCTCTGTCATTCAAGCCGCCTTGTTCCCGGTGATTCACATGGGTCGTGTTTGGTTGGCTTATTTTGTATTGCCCATCCCGAACCAATTTGGATCCTTATGGGTTAATTTCAATTCCCCACTGCTATGGGACGTATTCGCCCTTTCTACCTATTTAAGCGTTTCAACCGTATTTTGGTATGTTGGCTTGATTCCTGACTTTGCCATGATCCGCGACCGCGCGGTGAATCCTATCCAAAAACACATTTATAAAATATTGAGTTTTGGTTGGGGAGGAAAAGTGAAACATTGGCAGCGATTCGAGGAAGTATCCTTAGTCCTTGCGGGTTTAGCAACGCCTTTGGTATTGTCAGTACATACCATCGTATCCATGGACTTTGCTACCTCGGTTATTCCCGGTTGGCATACGACGATTTTCCCTCCCTACTTTGTGGCTGGAGCTATTTTCTCTGGATTTGCTATGGTTCAAACCCTGTTGATTATCACCCGCAAACTATTCAATTTGGAAGATTACATCACCATTCAACACATTGAGATGATGAATATCATTATCATGTTGACCGGATCCATTGTGGGGGTTGCCTATATTACTGAGTTGTTCATTGCTTGGTATTCGGGCGTTGAATACGAACAGTATGCCTTTTTAAACAGGGCGACGGGGCCTTATTGGTGGGCGTATTGGTCTATGATGACCTGTAACGTCTTTTCACCTCAGTTCATGTGGTCCAAGAAATTACGCACCAATTTAATATTCACCTTTATCATTTCTATCGTGGTGAATATAGGTATGTGGTTTGAGCGATTTGTCATCATTGTAACTTCCTTGCACAGAGATTATTTACCGTCTTCTTGGAGTATGTTTTCCCCGACGGCAGTAGATATCGCCTTCTTCTTAGGTTCTATAGGCTTCTTCTTCGTATTGTTCTTGCTGTATGCCCGTACATTCCCTGTTATTGCTCAAGCGGAATTGAAAACGATCTTGAAGTCTTCCGGCGAAAAACATAAAAAACATCACTCAGACGACAACCATGGACACCACTAATTCAAAACCTTTGGTTCGCGCGCTGTACGACGACGACGATGTGTTGTTGAGCGCTGTTAAAGAGCTTCGCTCTAAGGGTGTGCGCATCACCGAAGCATACACACCGTTCCCTGTGCACGGTCTAGACAAGGCGATGGGACTCAAAGAAACACGTATCGCCATTGCTGCCTTTTTATACGGATGTCTCGGTCTAACAACTATTATTGCCTTGACCTACTACCAAATGATTTTGGACTGGCCAATGAACATAGGTGGAAAACCCAACGCAACTTGGGGGTGGAATATGCCCGCTTTTGTTCCCGTAATGTTTGAGTTGACCGTGTTTTTTGCAGCACACTTAATGGTATGGACGTTTTTCATCATCAATGGTTTGTACCCTGGCCGTGAAGCACAAAATCCTGATCAGCGTACAACCGACGATAAGTTTATGTTGGAAGTAGAGGATGGAGAAAAAGTTTTAGAATTGTTAAAGAAATCGGGCGCCATCGAAATCGCCCACGTTTAATCTTTGTAACATGAACGCGCACCGCATTATTGTTTCTACAGCCATTATTGGACTCCTGAGTTTGGTATCGGCGTGCAATTGGGACAAGTCCACTCCAGGTTATGT
>CAMDTE010000056.1 GCA_945907425.1 Owenweeksia hongkongensis DSM 17368
ACCTTAGACATAGCGCCTTGCTGACATGCTTCTACCGCCTTCTCCACCAAAGAACAATACGCTTCTTGCGTATGAGAATTCGCCAACCCCAAAGTGGGAAGATTCCATTCCATGTCTTGTAAAAGAGCGCGGGCATCAAAGGCTGAAACTTTTTTTTCTATATGAAAAGAGGTGAATTCTCCAGAAAACGACATGATTCCAAAGGAAACAGAAGGAGTGGGGCCGTTGGACGAGGAAAGGGGTTGGGGCAATAAATGTCCTCCCCAGACGGGCTGTCCGGGCTCTCTAACCAATACAAAAGCAGGCGACTCCATCATTTCACATGGGTTTCTTAGGGATCAAGGCATTTGTCATTTTCAGAAAAGAAACCAAACGACCCTCAGAGTCCTCTACTCGGATTTCCAGTACATGACTGCGCCTTCCTATGTGCAGAAAGCGAGCCGTGGCCCGAACTATGCCTTCGCGCACACTTCTGATGTGGTTGGCAGAAATCTCTTGTCCCACAGCGGCCAACGATGCATTTTCTCCCAACTGAACGAAGGAAAACGCAGAACCCACCGTTTCTGCCAAAGCAACCGTAGCTCCTCCGTGCAACAACCCCATGGGTTGGTGCAGTGCGGAAGTAACGGCCATTTCTGCAACCAATCGATCCTCCGTTAACTCCACATACCGAATTCCTAAGGTTTCCATGAAGGTGTGCGCACAACGGGCGTTCAAATCGGCTAATTTTTGTTCAAAATCCATAGAACAAAGATAAGGGAAAGCCATACCT
Organism: Owenweeksia hongkongensis DSM 17368; assembly: GCA_945907425.1. GTDB lineage: Bacteria > Bacteroidota > Bacteroidia > Flavobacteriales > Schleiferiaceae > CAMDTE01. Next base: position 773 of record CAMDTE010000056.1, read on the forward strand.
TTGCAGCGATTTAACTTCCTTCGTAACGAAGCAACGCATGGCACATTTGACTCTTCCCGACGGCTCTGTCCGTGAGGTGGCTGACGGGACCACCTTTATGCAATTCGCAGAATCCATTGCTAGAGGATTGGCGCAAAATGCATTGACTGCTCGCTTCAATGGAGATACCGTAGAGCTCGGTCAGATCATTCCAGGAGATGGTCATGTCACTTTTTTCACCTGGGATCAACCCGAAGGAAAATCTGCCTTTTGGCACTCCTCTGCCCACGTGATGGCTCAAGCCCTTTTGGACTTTTATCCTTCTGCCCTTCTGACAATAGGGCCAGCAGTAGAAGGAGGTTTTTATTACGATGTGGACTTTCAAGGAGCCCATTTTGGCGAAGGAGATTTTGCTAAAATAGAAGCCAAAATGATAGAGTTTGCTCGGGAGAAAGCGGAATTTACCTTGTATGCTGTCAGCAAAGCAAAGGCCTTGGAAGTGTACAAAAACAATCCGTTCAAAACCGAACTGATTGAAAATCTAGAGGACGGAACCATTACTTTTTGCGACCATAGTACGTTTACTGACTTGTGCCGAGGTGGTCATATTCCCAACACAGGATACATCAAAGCGTTTAAAATCATGCGGGTGGCCGGCGCTTACTGGCGTGGAAACGAGAAAAATCCTCAGTTAACGCGGGTGTACGGCGTTTCTTTCCCAAAAGCTTCCCTCTTACAAGAACATTTAGCGCTTTTGGAAGAAGCTAAAAAAAGAGATCACCGGAAATTAGGGAAAGAGTTGGAGCTTTTCACGTTTTCTCAACGCGTGGGGCAAGGACTCCCTTTGTGGTTGCCCAAAGGAACCGCCTTACGGGATCGGTTGGAGCAGTTCCTGAAAAAGGCCCAAAAGAAGGCTGGGTATTTACAAGTCATCACTCCTCATATCGGGCACAAAGAATTGTACGTATGCTCTGGTCATTACGAGAAATACGGGAAAGATTCGTTTCAACCCATACATACCCCAGAGGAGGGAGAAGAGTATTTGCTCAAGCCCATGAATTGCCCGCACCACTGCGAAATTTACAAATCCTCTCCCCGCTCCTACCGTGATTTGCCTTTGCGTTTGGCTGAATTTGGTACCGTTTATCGCTACGAACAAAGCGGAGAATTGCACGGCCTCACTCGTGTGCGGTGTTTTACCCAAGACGATGCCCATTTGTTTTGCACTCCCGATCAGCTCTTGGGCGAATTTGAAAAAGTAATCGACCTGGTCTTGTACATATTTAAAACCTTGGATTTTCAAGACTTTAAAGCGCAGGTTAGCCTACGGCACCTCACGGAACGCGATAAATACATCGGCACGGACGAGAACTGGGAAAAAGCGGAGTCCGCTATCCTTCAAGCTGCCAAAGACAAGGGAATTCCTTTCGTCATCGAGTACGGAGAGGCTGCTTTTTATGGGCCCAAGCTGGACTTTATGGTCAAAGATGCGCTAGGCCGTCAGTGGCAATTAGGCACCATTCAAGTGGATTACAATTTGCCCGAACGCTTTGAATTGGAGTACAAGGGCTCCGATAACGAGATGCATCGCCCTGTAATGATCCACCGCGCCCCGTTTGGTTCTATGGAGCGATTTGTAGCCGTTTTGCTGGAGCACTGCGGAGGGAATTTCCCTTTATGGCTCACTCCAGATCAGGTAATTATTCTTCCCGTTTCAGAAAAATACGAAGCGTATGCTTTGCAAGTTGCACAAGAACTGGAAAATGCCGATATTCGCGCCCTCGTTGACTACCGTAATGAAAAGGTGGGTCGGAAAATTCGCGATGCCGAAATCCGCAAAATTCCTTTCATGTTGGTGGTAGGCGAGACGGAAGAAGAAGCGCAAAGCGTAGCCGTTCGTCGTCATGGCGAAGGGGATTTAGGAGTAATGAAAGTGTTGGAATTCAGCAATTTAGTTTCTCTTGAAGTGCAAAAAACACTGAGTGCTTTTTAATCCAAAACGTTTAATCTTTAATTCAATAAACTCTGAGGCCATCTAGAAACTACACCCCAAGACGCGAACAAGAAGCGCTGCATAAAATCAATGAGCTCATCCGTGTTCCCACGGTGCGATTGGTGGGCGAAGGGGTTGAACCAGGGGTTGTGTCCACCCGCGATGCACTTGCGAAAGCAGAAGCGATGGAACTTGACTTGGTCATGATCACTGAAAAAGCAGACCCACCCGTTTGCCGAATCGTTGATTACAAGAAGTTTCTTTTTGATCAAAAGAAAAAACAAAAAGAACTCGCTTCTAAAGTAGTAAAAGTGGTTTTGAAAGAAATCCGATTCGGACCTCAAACAGACGATCACGATTACGAATTCAAGAAAAAACACGCGATTAAGTTCTTAGAAGAAGGATCAAAGATCAAAGCGTACGTGTTCTTTCGCGGGCGTTCCATCGTGTACAAGGAGCAAGGTGAAATCTTGTTGCTTCGATTGGCCCAAGATTTAGCACACCTCGGAAAAGTGGAGTCTTTGCCTCACTTGGAAGGGAAACGGATGTTTATGATCGTCCAACCAAAAAAATTGAAATAAGAAAGCTGCGAACCTTAAATACAGAATCATGCCAAAAATGAAAACCAAATCCAGTGCCAAAAAGCGATTCAAGCTTACGGGTACTGGTAAAATCAAGCGAAAGCACGCGTTCAAAAGCCACATCTTGACCAAGAAGGCTACTGATCGCAAACGTCGTTTGACCCATTCTACGTTGGTTAGCCCCGTAGATATGCCTTCTGTGAAGATGCAATTGTGCATGTAATCGAAAGGTAAAAAAAGAATTGTTCGGTCTCTATTAACCCTGTACAAACGCACTAAAGAGTTCCTTCATTAAGAACCGCGTTGTCAAAAACTAGGAAACAAAATGCCAAGAAGTGTAAACCATGTAGCTTCCCGCGCTCGCCGGAAGCGTTTGATGCAGATGTCCAAAGGATACTTTGGTCGTCGTAAAAATGTTTGGACGGTTGCTAAAAACGCCGTTGAAAAAGCCCTCGTATACGCCTACCGCGATCGTCGTCAAAAGAAACGCAATTTCCGCTCTTTGTGGATTACGCGTATCAATGCCGGTGCACGCCTACACGGCATGTCGTACAGTGTTTTTATGGGTAAAGTTCACGCTGCCAATATTGATTTAAACCGCAAGGTGTTGGCCGATTTAGCGATGAATCATCCCGAAGCATTCACTGCTGTAGTGAATAAAATAAAATAATCTAGTCGCGTTCGCAGCGCAAAAAAGCCGCCCCTTGGGCGGCTTTTTCTTTTTTACCTCCTATTCCTTTGAAGCATACACCAAACCTTCTGGGGTTTGATACACGATGGTGGAAGTGGCTCCGTGGTATTCTTCCCTTACTTTTTCCACGGGAATTTTAAAGTCCGACGCGCGTACATTTTCGGGATAGATATAAACCATTCCTTCGACGACGGTTCCGGGAAAGGAAGGACCAAACAATGCGGTTGCTGAGGAAACAGACAATTCATTGACTCGACCGAACAAACGCGCAACTTCTCGTCGAGTGGGAGATTGATACAATTGGTGAGGAGTGGCCGATGCAATGATGGATCCATCGTGCATGACATCCAATCGAGTCGCCCATTCCAAAGCATCCCGCACATCATGTACAACGACCACAACGGCAATACCGGTCGATTCTTGGAGCACACGCAAATCATCCAGAAGTACCCGTTTGGTATAGGGATCCAAATGACTGAACGGCTCATCCAAAAGGAGCACCTTTGGTTTAGAAACAAGTGCCTGCGCTACAGCCAAACGCTGCAGCTGACCTCCGCTTAAGTTTTGGGTTTGTTCTTCTGCAAGTTCCAATAGTCCCATGCGCTGCAACCATCCTTTGACCTGACGTGCTTCGGCTGCATCTGAGTCTGTACGCACAAAGTGCATTAGGTTTTCTCTTACTTTTCTGAACGGCGTCTGGCCAAAATCTTGGCGCACAATTTTGATGTGTTTGTGGCCAGGCAACAAGGTTTCTGAGGGAGGGGGCACTCGCAGAGAATGGAAACGCACTTCCCCCTCTTCCGGGGTGAGGTGCGCGCCAAGAACTTTTAAAAAAGTACTCTTTCCGGAACCGGAGGGCCCTACCAGAGCCACTACTTCTTTGGGAGCTAACCGCCAATGTCCGACAGTGAGCACAAAGCGATCACCGTAGCCATGAACTATGTTTTCTGCTTCTAACACTTCTTACAAGTGGATCACTTCACCGTAAGCAGCCGCGGTGGCTTCCATTACCGCCTCGCTCATGGTCGGATGTGGATGGATGGCCTTCAAAATTTCATGGCCTGTAGTTTCCAGCTTGCGGGCGGTCACAATTTCTGCAATCATTTCCGTCACGTTGGCGCCGATCATGTGTGCCCCCAATAATTCGCCGTATTTGGCATCGTAAATCACCTTGACAAAACCGTCTTTGACCCCAGCGGCGCTTGCCTTTCCGCTCGCGCTGAAAGGAAATTTACCCACTTTGATTTCAAATCCAGCCTCTTTGGCTTTTTTCTCCGTATACCCAACGCTCGCGATTTCGGGCGAACAATACGTACAGCCAGGGATGTTGTTGTAGTCAATGGCTTCCGGATGATGCCCCGCAATTTTCTCAACACAGGTGATTCCTTCTGCAGAGGCTACATGCGCCAAGGCTTGCCCTTTGGTGACATCCCCAATAGCATAATATCCAGGAACATTCGTAGCATAGTAGTCGTCCGTTGCAATGATGCCTTTCTCCGTTTTAATGCCCACCGCCTCGAGTCCGATATTCTCAATATTGGGAGTCACGCCTACTGCACTGAGAACCACATCGCATTCCAGCGTATGTTGGCCTTTCGCGTTTTTATAGGTGACGATACATCCTTTGCCCGATGTGTCCACATGGGTCACTTCCGCCCCTGTTTCTACCGCTATTCCCTTCTTTTTGAAGCTCCGTTCCAATTGTTGTGAAATATCTTCGTCTTCGTTCGGGACAATACGAGGCAAATATTCTACGAGGGTCACACGGGTGCCCATGGCACTATATACATAAGCGAATTCAACGCCAATCGCGCCCGAGCCAACAATAACCATTGATTTGGGCTGACCCGTCAAGGACAACGCCTCGCGGTAACCTATTATTTTTTTTCCGTCCTGTTTCAACGCAGGCAATTCCCGCGACCTGCCTCCGGTCGCAATGATGATGTGTTTGGCACTGAAGGTCTGTTCTTTTCCATCCTCTCCTTTTACCACCACTTTTTTACCTGGAGCTACTTTCCCGTATCCTTGGATCACAGTGATTTTGTTCTTTCCCATCAGAAATTGAACGCCTTTGCTCATTCCCGATGCCACATCGCGACTTCTCTTGATGATGGCTCCAAAATCATGGCTGGCTTCTTTTACGGTGATGCCGTAGTCGGAGGCGTGTTGAATATATTCGAAAACCTGAGCACTCTTGATCAGTGCCTTGGTTGGAATACATCCCCAATTCAAGCAAACACCGCCCAAATTTTCTTTTTCTACAATAGCGGTTTTCAAACCGAGTTGGCTGGCTCGAATCGCCGCCACATAGCCACCGGGGCCTGACCCCAAAATCAATACATCAAATTCCATCGATATCATCTTTAGTATAGTTCACAAAGGTAGGTAGACAATCGCAGATATTTCAACGCGAACACCTTTGGGCAGACCTGCTACAGCCACCGTCTCTCGGGCTGGGGGAAGGGTATGAAATTTTTCGGCATACAACGCGTTGACAACGGCAAAATCTGCCATGTCGGTGAGAAAAATCGTGCACTTCACCACATCTTCCCAACGACCACCGGCTGCCTGTACCAAAATAGCTTCCAGATTGGAAAGCACACGCTTCACTTCTGTTTCCAAGTCCACTGCATCCAATTCTCCCGTAGCCGGATTCAGTGCAATTTGTCCAGAAATAAAGACAAAATCCCCTGCGCGAACGGCTTGCGAATACGGGCCAATGGCTGCTGGAGCAAGATCTGTGTGGAGGGTTTTTTTCATACGAACGAAGATAAGGTACGCTACCTTAGCGTTGTGATAGCTGTTTTGGACAATTACGACTCGTTTACCTACAATTTGGTGCACGCCATAGCGCAAATGGGTTGCCCTGTAGAAGTAGTTCGGAACGACCAGGCAGAGGCCATGCAAATCATGGAACGGGCAGCGGCTATTGTGTTTTCTCCAGGTCCCGGGCTTCCGCAGGAAGCGGGTTGTTTGATGCAAGCGGCCGAATTCTTTTCGCAGAGAAAGCCGGTCTTAGGTGTGTGCCTAGGGATGCAAGCCCTCGCGTTGGTCAATGGCGGCCAGCTGGAGCCCTGCCCTCAACCGCGCCATGGAATTCCCATGAAAATAAAAAGTGTGGACCCTTCCTCTCTTTGGTTTTCTTTCAAGGGACATTCCGGACAATCGGTAGGCTTGTATCACTCGTGGCGTTTGAAATCATCCGGAAACAAAGAGCCATGGAAAATGACAGTGTGGGATCAAGAAGGAGTTCCTATGGCAATGGAAAACCCTTCTGGAACTGTTTTGGGGGTGCAATTTCATCCCGAAAGCATCATGACCCCTTGGGGTGAATCATGGATCAAACAATGGGCAGTTTGGGCAGGGAAATATCCTCAGTAATCTCCCCGACCTCTACGCCTTTCCACTTTCAAATCACGGAAAAGGGGCGCTTTGGCTCCCAGCCCAATGACATAGCTTCGGTTGTATCCAAAAGGCACCCATCGAATGCGCAAATCCCAGCAATGAATGGTCCGGGTGACATCCACGGAGGTCATCGTCACGCGGCGCTCCATGAGATCGTATCCTGAACTCACCGCCATACGCCAATTCGCGGTAGGTTCTATCGCGGCATCAAACCGAATGGCTTGGGTTGTTTTCGCCGGAGAAAGACCAACGGCAGGAGAATACCGATACGTGTAACTTCCACTCACCGTCCAAGGCGCATGAAGGGTGTAAAAATCATTGATTCCGTAGGGGTCCATAAACAAATCGCGCTCCAATCCCGCCTCATTCAATGGCGCTGTTGGACGTCCTTTCGAACTGCCTCCCCTCCATCGAAAATCCGTGCTGAACGATTGTGTCATGGGCCTAACCAACAAATGATTGTATTCCCAAGCAGAAATGTTTTGTCTTACGCCCAGAGAATCCATCCCGTACGGATCGAATTCGCCTTGGTAACTCATTCGTACCGTGTTTTTTAAAAACGAAGTGGAGGCTCGAGTACGGAAAGTGCTCCATTTGAAAACGTCGGCCGATGGATTGAATTGTGCTTCCATCGAAACATCTTCTAGAATGGGGAATTTTTTTGCCTCCGCCGAGTCTTTAGGTCTCCACTTTCCTTCGATGACCTGTCGCAATCGAAAACCAACACTACTCCCGCCACCTTCCGCTGCCGTTCCGTAGAGATAATTCGCCCCTGAAAAACGTGAAAATAATTGTGTTTTCCCGGTAGAATCTGTCTGCACGGATTGGTATGATCCCCAATACGGGTCGGTGAAATCGGGCGAAATGCGTAGCCCAATCGACGGGTAAATCACGTGTCGAAT
>CAMDTE010000057.1 GCA_945907425.1 Owenweeksia hongkongensis DSM 17368
AATGGCTGGGAACGTCTTTGGAAAAATATTTACACTTACCACCTTTGGAGAATCTCACGGAGCTGCCATTGGAGGGGTGATTGACGGGGTTCCTGCCGGCGTTACTTTGGATCTAGATTGGATTCAATCGGTTGTAAATCAGAGAAAAACTGGACAAAATTCTTTTTCATCCACCCGTACAGAAGACGATTGTGTCGAGTGGCTGTCGGGCATGTTGCTTTCAGAAAATAAGGAGCGAATCGCCACTACTTTGGGAACGCCCGTGGCCTTTCTTGTCCGAAACAAGGATGCTCGTTCGCGCGATTACGATGCGTTGAAAAATATTTATAGACCCTCCCATGCGGATTTTACATGGGATGCAAAATTTGGTCTCCGAGACCATCGGGGTGGGGGGCGGTCTTCTGCGAGAGAAACTGTAGCGCGTGTGGTAGCTGGCGCGGTGGCTCGTTTTGTTCTTCCGCCTTCGGTGGAAGTGGCCGCCTGTGTGGAGTCCATGGGCGGGATTTCTGTCCCGGACAGCGTGTTGAAACAATCCGCTGTTTTCTTAAAAGAGGCCACGGAGTCGAGTATTTTGCGGTGTCCAGACACAGCAACCAGTACCGCCATGGAGGGGCTCCTTGGGTCCGTGCAAGCCCAAGGGGATACGGTGGGGGGTACTATTTATTGCTGCGTAGACGGTGTCCCTGCCGGATGGGGAGAGCCCGTATTTGATAAATTGCACGCCGTCTTGGGCCATGCCCTATTGAGCATCAATGCGGTCAAAGGGGTAGAATTTGGAAGTGGCTTTGCGGGTTCTCAGCTTTTGGGCAGCCAGCACAACGATGCTTTTATCGGTTTGGAAAAAACACTAACCAACCGCAGCGGAGGAGTGCAAGGGGGAATTTCCAACGGAGCCCCACTGACTATGCGGATTGCCTTCAAACCGATATCGTCTATTCAACAAGAACAAAAAACAATAGATAGAGACGGCAACCACACTACCCTTTCTATCGGCGGACGGCACGATTCCACCGTATTGCCCAGAGCCGTTCCCATTGTAGAAGCCATGGTAGCTATCGTATTGGCCGATTTTTATTTACTTCAAAAAACCAACAAATCACAATGAAATCACACGTTAAAATTCTGCTCGGCATGGGTGCAGGTGTTCTTTGGTCTTTGGCTAGCAGTCAATGGGGGTGGTCTTCTTTTACATCGACCTGGCTGGAGCCGTTTGGAGTAATTTTTATCAACCTTCTCAAGTTGATCGCTGTCCCCTTGGTCCTTTTCTCTATCATCGATGGAGTAGCTTCCTTGGGAGATCCCAAAGCATTGGGCCGTATTGGTGCCAAGACGTTGGGATTGTATTTATTCACAACCATCTTGGCCGTAGGGATAGGATTGGCCCTTGTCAACTTGGTCAAGCCAGGGGAAACAACATCAGACCAACAGCGTTTGGTGAATCGTTTGAACTACGAGCATTGGGTGGATCAAACACACGGAGGAAAAACGGCAGATGGCCTACGCTTTAGCCAAGATTCCAAAAACGCGTTGCTCTGGGAGCAGACACAATTGTCCAAGGGGTCGGTGGACGGGGTTGTAATGGAAAAAATACAATCCGCACAGTCACAAACAGACATTGGACCGCTTTCTTTCTTAGTGGATTTGATTCCCAGCAATATTTTCTTGTCCTTCAACAACGGGTTGATGCTGCAAATTATCTTTTTTGCGCTGTTTTTTGGAACGGCAATGGTGATGCTTCCCGAGTCTAAAACCGCCACCATACGGCCCTTTATGACCAACATGACGGATGTTTTTGTTCGCATGGTGGAACACGTCATGGAATTTGCTCCATTTTTCGTTTTTGCCCTAATGGCATCCACCTTGAGCAACATTGCAGGCGATGATTCGATGGCTTTGCTTAACATCTTTAAAACATTGGGTATGTATTCGTTGGTGGTTTTGGCGGGATTGCTGATTGTTGCCATCGTCGTGTACCCTACGTTGGTTTGGTTGGCCATGCACAAACAGGGATTTTCTTGGTGGAAATCCTTGACATTTTTTCACCGTGGAATGCGCCCAGCGCAACTGTTGGCCTTCAGCACCAGTTCCTCCGCGGCAACATTGCCCGTAACCATGGACTGTGTGAAAAACAAATTGGGGGTAAACGAGGAAGTGAGCCAGTTCACTTTACCGATTGGTGCCACTGTAAATATGGATGGAACCAGTTTGTATCAAGGAGTAGCTGTTGTTTTCCTCGCACAATTTCATTTGATTGATCTTTCCTTGGCGCAACAAATGACCGTGTTACTTACGGCCGTTTTGGCTTCTATTGGTACCGCGGCGATTCCTTCAGCGGGACTGGTAATGATCATCATGGTCTTGGATAGCGTTGCACTGAGTCCTGCCTGGATAGCCATCATCGTTCCGGTGGATCGTTTATTGGATATGTGCAGAACTGTCATCAACGTGACCGGAGATGCAGCGGTGACCCTGTTTGTCGCTAAAACAGAAGGGCAATGGCATATGCCTTTACCAGAGGACTCCAACGAGTGAGGTACCTATTTCAAGTAATACTGATTTTCGTTTGCAGTACAAGCGTTTGGGCCCAACCTGAATTTGGCCGATGTGGTGACCAGGACGTGTCGCCTTCCGTTACGATGGAAAAAGCCTTGAAATCCTTTCGAAAAGGAGATCTGCCCATGACAAACCTCTACATCAACACAGAGGTTCGCAAAGAGGGCTCCCATGCGCATGTTTTGTACTTGATGGGCGAAATAAAAATGGCCGAGCAAAAGCCCATGCAAGCCCTTAAAATATGGGAGCAATTGATGGTGGAGTGCCCGGAATACAAAGGGGAGGTATGGTTTTTCTTGGGGTCCTTGTGGCTGGGACAAGGAGATACGGTCAAGGGGGTTGGGTACATTGAGCAGTATTTAACCAACGAAGACAGAGACGGTGCCTACGATGCCGATGCAAAAGCTATTATGCAGGAACTGCGCGCTGTAAAAGAATTGAAAAGAAACATAGTTCCGTTTGTTCCGGAGCTTGTGCCGGGAATCAACACCTCCGCCGATGAGTTTTTGGTGGCCTTGTCTCCCGATGGTTCCCGCGCCTACTTTACGCGCAAAATGAAAAAGAGGGATTTGCGTTCGGGTCCAGCGATTGTTTATCAAGAAGTGGAACAATTCACAGAGGCAGCCTTTGAGAAAGAAAAAGCTTCTTTTACCACAGGAGAAGCGATGCCGTGGCCGTTCAATCAGGGGTACAATGAAGGTGGGCCTAGCATTACAGCCAACAACCGGGAAATGTTTTTTACTGTTTGTAAAACGGATGCCAATGGATACAGGAATTGCGACATCTTCTGGACAAAAAAGCACGGCGACGAATGGAGTGCCATTGCAGAAGTTCCCGGAGGAGTAAACAATTCAACCTCATGGGAAAGCCAGCCGAGTGTTTCCGCCAATGGTGACTGGCTTTATTTTACCTCCAACCGAGCTGGGGGGAAGGGAGGATTGGATGTGTACAGATCGCGCAGATTGTCAGATGGAACATGGTCTTCACCGGAAAGCCTTCCCGCTTTTGTGAATACGTCTTCGGACGAAAAATCACCTTTTTTACACCCCGATGGAACCTCGCTGTATTTTGCCTCCAAGGGTCATCCCGGTGCGGGGGGATTTGATTTGTTTCTGTCTCGCCTTCAGCCCGATGGCGCAACTTGGTCCTCTGTGCAAAATATGGGTATTCCCATCAATACTCCAGAGGACGAGATTGGATTGTTCGTTGATTTAGCAGGACAAGCAGCCTATTTTTCAAGCACAACGCTAAAGGGAGTAGGGGGTTGGGATTTGTACCGATTTTCCTTGCCGGAGAAGTCGAGACCTTCTCATGTTTCCTTGATCAAAGGAGAAGTGGAAGTCAACGAAGGAAACCCAAATGGGTTAGTGGGGGCGGTCGTCAGTATCAAGAATTTGCAAACCAAAGAGATAAAAGAGCTGGAAATTGATCCAATAAATGGTTCGTACGCAGCAGTGGTTCGTTTGCAAAAAGGAGCCCAGGCCCTTGTGCAAGTACAACAGAAGGGATCTGCCTTTAACTCTGTGGTGGTGAGCGAAGAAGAGACGAATGCGATGCCTGTTGTGGAAACAAAATTGGCTGCGCGATCCATACAAAAGGGAGTAGAATATTCCATGTCCAGCATTCGATTTTCAACCAACTCCTCCCATTTAAACGAAGCGGCTTTGGCGGTCATTGCGGCGTTTTCTGATTTTCTTTTCACGAATTCAACGGTTACAGTGGAAGTTCAGGGACACACAGACAATATCGGCGATGACGCGGTCAATCGAAGACTGTCAGACGAGAGGGCACAGGCTGTCCGGAATGAATTGATTCGGTTGGGAATTGCCGCGCACAGACTAAAGGCTAAAGGGTACGGAACGACTAAACCTATAGAAAGCAACAGCTCAGAAACGGGAAGAAGCCAAAACAGACGAACTGTTTTTGTGATACTTTCCGAATGATACTGTATATTTGCACCCTCATTGCTGGAGGTATACCCAAAAGCAGTGTTTTTTCGGATGCAACCTCTAGCCAAAGCGGTGCATGTTGTTACCCGGTAAATGATTAAAGATCAGCAAGATGGATCTAATGAAATACGTACAAGAGAAGTACGTTTCTAACAAAGAGTTGCCCGCTTTTTCTGCCGGTGACACAATCACAGTGTATTACCAAATTCGTGAAGGCGAAAAGACCCGTACCCAGTTTTATCGCGGTGTGGTTTTGCAACGCCGTGGCTCTGGCGCTACCGAAACATTTACTATTCGTAAAATGTCGGGTAACGTGGGTGTGGAGCGTATTTTCCCAGTGAATATGCCCAATTTGGAGAAAATTGAAATGAATAAAAAGGGTAAAGTTCGTCGCGCACGTATTTTCTACCAGCGCGCATTGAATGGTAAAGCTGCCCGTATCAAAGAGGCGCGTCATTGATTTGAAGTGAAGTACTATTAAAAAAACCGCCCTAGATGGGCGGTTTTTTTTGTCCTAAGGAATTGCGAAGAAACGGCTTAGGGCTCCAATAGGTCCGGTCGCAATTTTTTTGTTCGTTCCACGCTTTGGGAATGTCGCCATTCCTCCACGGCTCGTGTGTCTCCACCGATCAGTATTTCCGGCACTTTCCATCCTCTAAACTCTGAAGGTCGTGTATAAACGGGCGGCGCTAGCAGATTGTCTTGGAAGGAATCGGACAGAGCCGAGGTTTCATCGTTCATGGCTCCGGGCAACAACCGCAGGACAGCATCCGTAACCACAGCGGCTGCCAATTCACCACCGGACAGAACATAATCGCCAATAGAAATTTCTCGGGTAATGATGTGTTCACGAAGGCGATGATCGATTCCTTTGTAATGCCCACAGAGCAGGATAATATTTTCTTGCAAAGAAATTTGGTTAGCGAGGGACTGATGGAAGCGTTCCCCATCCGGCGTCATGTAAATGATGGCATCGTATTTTCTTTCCGATTGCAAGGCCTCGATGCAGGCTATCATGGGTTCTAAACGCATGACCATTCCAGCGCCACCGCCGTAGGCATAATCGTCTACTTGTTTGTGTTTTCCAAGGCCAAAAGCGCGCAAATCATGAATATGTACCTGCGCAATGCCCCGTTGGATCGCTCGTTTTAGAATAGAGTGATCAAAGGGCCCGTCGAGTAATTTGGGCTGAACGGTGAGTATATCAATCCGCACCGATCAACCTTTTAGTCCAATTTCTCTCAATCGTTCGTCGAGGTATTCACCGGCTGTGATTGGCTCGTAGGCCAAAGGATGGGTAGATGTTATACAGGAATCCAAAGCATTCAAGGGCATCGATTGCACGGGATGTAAGAAAAAAGGAATACTAAAGCGAGGAGTTCCCCATTTTTCTTTGGGAGGATTGACCACCCTGTGAGTCGTGGATTTAAGCACATTGTTGGTAAGGCGCTGCAACATATCGCCCACATTGATGACCAAATGATCGTCTTCCACGTGGATGGGAAGCCATTGCCCGTTTTGATCCAATAATTCCAGTCCTTCTGCCGATGCGCCCATCAATAAAGTAATCAGGTTGATGTCTTCGTGTTCCGCGGCGCGAACGGCGTCAGCGGGCGCGGCTACGATAGGGGGGTAATGAATGGCTCGAAGGATAGAATTTCCTCCCTTTACATAAGATTCAAACCAATTCTCATCCAACGACAAGTGCAAAGCGATGGCTTTCAACACTTCACGGCCAATGTCTTCTAGTATTTCAAACCCTTCCAAAACCTCCGGCAGTAGTGTGGGTATTTCAGAAACTCCCACATTTTCCGCATAAAAGTGACCTTCTCCTCTGTGTTGACCCCATTGAAAAAATTCCTTTAAATCCGGGGTGTTGAAGCCCTTGGCTGTTTCAACACCGAAAGGGGTATGGCCTCGTTGTCCCGACATACCAGGAATGCAGTATTTTGCCTTAACCTCTTCTGGAAGAGCAAAGTAAGCCTGAATAGCGCTGTACAACCTTTCCCTTCGGGGTTGTGTCATGCCGTGATCCGCAATAGCGATAAAACCCAGGCTTGTATAAATAGACCCCAATTCAGTGACAAATTCTCGTTTTTCAGCAGGAGTGCCGTGGGTGAATTTTGGCAAGGAGAGCGTAGGAAGCTGCATCTTTCAAGGAGTTTTAGATGATCATCCAAAGATAACAACCCCTACCTTTGCACCACTAATCTTTTCCTATGGATCCGAGAAAATTACCCCCCTTGCAATTTGAATTAAAATCTTCTGAAAAAGAGTTAGCGATTTCGTTGTATCGCGGGCTTTTGTTGCCCCGGATGATAGAAGAGAAAATGCTCATCGCGCTACGGCAAGGACGGATTTCCAAATGGTTTTCTAGCTACGGCCAGGAAGCGGTTTCCGTGGGTACGGCAATGGCTATGCAAGAGGATGAAACCATCTTGACCATGCACCGAAATTTGGGAGTCTTTACTTCTAGAAAAGTTCCCTTGTTTCGGCTTTTTTCTCAATTTCAAGGGAAAACCTCTGGATTTACGAAAGGTCGTGACCGATCGTTTCATTTTGGCAGTCAAGAACATCGAATCGTAGGAATGATTTCTCATCTGGGTCCTCAATTGGGAGTAGCCGATGGAATCGCATTATCTCACCTATTGAAAAAAGAGAAAAAAACTACATTGGTTTATTCCGGTGATGGAGGTGCCTCGGAAGGTGATTTTCACGAAGCATTGAATGTCGCCTCCGTGTGGAGTTTGCCCGTTCTTTTTGTCATTGAAAACAACCAATGGGGATTGAGCACGCCATCACGGGAACAATTCAATTTTGATTCGTTCACTGTGAAAGGGCCAGCCTATGGAATGGAGACCCATAGCGTTGACGGAAACAATATAGTAGAGGTGTATAAAAAAGCCTGTCAATTGACAGAATCTATGCGCACAAATCCTCGTCCTGTTTTGTTGGAATGCCGCACATTTCGAGTTCGAGGCCACGAAGAAGCTTCTGGGACAAAATACTATCCAAAAGGATTGATAGAATCGTGGACAGATAGAGATCCGGTAGAGAACTTTGAACGGTTTTTAATCAAAAAAGGATGGCTTTCAGAAAGCGAAATCGAGTCCTTTAAAAAGGAAGACAAGAAAGCAATACAAACCGCCTTGGATTTGGCCCTGGCGGAGCCCGACCCCGTATGGGATGAGTTGGCGGAAAAGCGAGATCTTTTTTCTCCCAGTCCAGCCCCAGTAGCATCCTCTGAAAAACAAGGGAATGGTCGATTCATTGATGCGATTTCTGACGGATTGCGCCTGTCTATGCGCCAATTTCCTTCGCTCGTTTTGATGGGTCAGGACATAGGTGATTACGGAGGTGTTTTCAAAGCAACGGAAGGATTTGTAGAAGAATTTGGCAAAGAACGTGTGCGCAATACGCCGTTGTGTGAAGCGGCCATTTTGGGCGCCGGCATCGGATTGAGTGTTCGAGGAATGAAAGCCATGGTTGAGATGCAATTTTCCGATTTTGTGACGGAAGGATTTACGCAAATTGTCAACAATATGGCAAAAATGCATTGGCGTTGGGGCCAACAAGTGGACGTGGTGGTGAGGATGCCTACAGGAGCGGGTGTTGCCGCTGGGCCGTTCCATTCGCAATCCACAGAAGCTTGGTTTACTCATACTCCAGGACTAAAGGTGGTGTATCCGGCCTTTCCTGCCGATGCGAAGGGGCTTTTGTGCGCTGCGATCGCAGACCCCAACCCCGTTTTATTTTTTGAACACAAAGCACTGTACAGAAGTCTTTCTGGACTCATCCCGGAAGGGT
>CAMDTE010000058.1 GCA_945907425.1 Owenweeksia hongkongensis DSM 17368
TCTGGTGTTGATATTCGTTTCACCAAATGAAACGGGATGATTTTCTTGTTAACACTGAGCCGCAAAGAAGGGGTGAATAGCCTATGGAGTAAAGTATCCATTGCATCCGAAGGGCCTTCCGCTAATCGAATTTTTTGACCTGGAAAGCGAAGACGCAAGGCGTGTTCCGAATCGTCGGTGAACACCTTCTTTTTGTACGTCCATTGCTTCGTTTTCTCCTGATACGTCAACTCCCCCACCCCAACAAAATAATCGTGGACAGAACGAGCGCTGGTCAAAACAAAGAGCACTGAAACGAAAGCTAGAGGGATAATCGTTCTCTTCACAGGCCACAAGTTACTATCTTTAGCTCGTGTTTGCATTCGTTCTCAGTGTTTCCCTATTCCTATCTGCACCGGCAGATACCACTCCTGTTTTTTCGCCAGCCCACAGAAGTCCTCTCCCCGGAGTTCAGGTATACAAAGTGGCCGTAGCGGAGTTTGTTCCCGGTGAATGGGCCTGCGAGCCGAGCATTGCCATCAACCCATTGAATCCAAGTCGAGCTGTCGCTGGAACGGTGCTGAACCGCGTCCACAGCGCAATGGACTATGGACAAAAATGGCAAAGTCAGACCATCACCTCGCTACTGGGAGTATACGGTGACCCCGTGATGGCTTATGGTCCGGATGGGCGGTTGTACTTTTTTCACTTGTCTGACTCCGACGGGAAACATAAGATGGAAGAGGGTCTCTTGGACCGAATGGTTGTACAATGGTCAGATGACAATGGAAAAACGTGGTCTCCAGGCACGGGAATCGGCTACAATGCACCAAAAGACCAAGACAAAGAATGGGTTTGCATCGACCCGAATACAGGGCATCTCCACCTCACGTGGACCGAGTTTGACAAATACAACTCCAAAAAATCGAGCGATCGTTCGCGTATTTTGTACAGTCGATCCACTGACCGGGGCGAAACCTGGAGCAAACCTGTAAAACTGGGATTGTACGAGGGTGATTGCCTTGATGACGACGGAACAGCAGAAGGGGCAGTCCCGTGCGTCGATGGGCAAGGTCGCATCCATGTATTGTGGTCTCGTGATCGAAAAATTTGGCATACCGTTTCCTCTGATGGAGGAAACACGTGGCCATTGAAAGAGAAGATGATCGCATCGCAACCCGGCGGTTGGAACTTTAGCATTCCCCATCTAGGACGGGGGAACGGCCTGCCTTTTACGGTGAAGAGAGGAACCCAAGAGTTGATCAGCCTGTTTGGCACGAAGGAGAACGACCGGGCACTCTTGTACACCATGACTTCCACGAACAACGGCGATTCCTGGAATACTCCCGTTCTTTTTGATCCGAAAAAAGACGGCTCACATACTATTTTTGGCGCTATTGCAACAGATCCCATCACGCAGCATGTGCACGTTATCTGCTATGCAGCGAACACTTCTTTCGGCACGATGGAGGTGTATTGGAGTCGATCCAAAGACGGAGCCAAAACATGGGAACACTTCAATCTAACAGATGCTCCTTTTGTACCAAGCCCCAAGGTGTTTTTTGGCGACTACAACCACATTGCTGCGTACGACGGACACATTTACGGCGTCTGGACGGAACAATGGGCCCTTCGCAACGAGATGCACTGCCTCGTCGTAAATGAAAAACTATTCGACGATGAGTAAGCTTTTACTGGCCTCCACTTCTACTGTCCATGGGGGAACCTATCTCTCCTATTTGTCTACTGTTGTTCAAGAACATTTTTCCGGATGTAAAAACATTGTTTTTATTCCCTTTGCCAGGCCCGGAGGCATCTCCTTTGATGAATACACCGCCCATGTGCAAAAAGCATTGCATCCGTGGGGTTTCACCGTTCGAGGGTGGCATACTTTCCATTCACCCGAAGAAGCGTGTCATGAGGCCGATGGATTTTTCACAGGAGGGGGAAATTCGTTTGTACTACTCCGTGAATTGATTTCTACTGGATCCCTCCCCTTGCTTCAAGAAGCAGTCCAAAAAGGAAAGCCGTACATGGGCTCCAGCGCGGGGACGAATATAGCTGGACTCACCATAGGCACCACCAATGACATGCCCATTGTTCATCCTGCGCACCTGAACGCCTTGGCTTGTATTCCTTGCAACATCAACCCGCATTACCAAGACCCAGCCCCCGGCTCGACGCACATGGGGGAGACAAGGGAACAGCGTATTGCTGAATTTCATGTGTTCAACCAACAACCCGTACTCGGCCTTCGGGAAGGCTCCTGGTTGAAAGTCAACGAAAGTCAAATAGAACTGTGTGGGCCGCATACTCTGCGGTTATTTCGTCACGACAAAACCCCAGAAGAAGTCCCGCCAGGACTGCTTTCTCTAGTGTAAAATCGTACCTTAGCGGCATGAGCCACAAAGTAGTATTGATGATACTTGACGGGTGGGGCATCGCAAAAGACGCCTCGGTTTCCGCTGTAGATTTAGCCTCTACTCCGTTTATGGATAGCCTTGTCGGAAAATACCCCCAAGCTCAATTGGAGGCCTCTGGATTGGCGGTTGGGCTTCCCGATGGTCAAATGGGAAACTCTGAAGTAGGGCATACGAATCTAGGGGCAGGCCGTGTAGTGTACCAAGATCTTGTCAAGATTAGCCTGGAGGCAAAAAGTGACGCTTTGGATTCCAATCCCGCCTTGCAGGCATCCTTTCAACATTGTCTCTCCACGGGTTGCGCACTTCATTTCATGGGTTTAGTCAGTAATGGAGGGGTGCATAGCCACATCGATCATTTGAAAGCGCTGTTATCCGCCGCACACAAGGCAGGACTCACCAAAGTATACATTCATGCCTTTACGGATGGACGGGACACGGATCCCAAAAGCGGAATGGAATTTCTTTCTTCCGTCCTATCCCATGCAAAACAGACCACAGGACAGCTAGCCAGCGTATGTGGTCGGTATTTTTCCATGGACCGGGATAACCGATGGGAACGGGTCAAAAAGGCGTACGACATGCTGGTTCACGGCACAGGCCACCGCACCATGGATCCTTTGGCCGCTGTGCACGAAGCCTATACCCATCACACAACGGATGAATTCATTGAGCCCATCGTGGTCGTAGACGCGAACCAAGAACCCATCGCCACTGTTCAACCCCACGATGCCGTGGTGGTCTTTAATTTCCGGACGGACCGCGCCCGAGAAATAACACAAGCACTTACCCAACAAGCCTTTCACGAACAAAATATGCACCCTATTCCGCTACATTACACCACGATGACGCGGTACGATGCTTCTTTTGTAGGCATTCATGTGATGTATGAAAAGGATGATTTGCAGGACACTCTTGGCGAAGTGTTGGAAAAGGCGGGCAAACGTCAATTGCGGATAGCAGAAACCGAAAAATACCCACACGTCACTTTTTTCTTTAGCGGCGGACGAGAAGCATGCTTTCAGCGAGAAGATCGGATTTTATGTCCCTCTCCCAAAGTAGCTACCTATGATTTACAGCCCGAAATGAGTGCTCGGGATTTGCGCGATGCATTGATTCCCGTTCTTCAAAAAGGCGACGTTGATTTTGTTTGTCTCAATTTTGCCAATCCAGACATGGTGGGCCACACGGGAATAATGGAAGCCGCCATACGCGCGGTGGAAACAGTAGACGAATGCGCGCGCGAGGTAGTAAAAGCAGGACTACAAAGCGATTATACCTTCCTTATCATTGCTGATCACGGCAACGCCGATTGCATGCGCAACGCGGATGGAACTCCCAACACATCCCACACCACACAGCCCGTTCCTTTCTTTGTAGTCGGCCCAGACTCGGCAGGACATACTGTAAAAAATGGCGCCTT
Organism: Owenweeksia hongkongensis DSM 17368; assembly: GCA_945907425.1. Classification (GTDB taxonomy): domain Bacteria; phylum Bacteroidota; class Bacteroidia; order Flavobacteriales; family Schleiferiaceae; genus CAMDTE01. The sequence goes on from CAMDTE010000058.1 coordinate 3,823, forward strand.
AGGAGATATCGCTCCCACCATCCTTCATCTGATGGGTTTGGAAAAACCTGCCTCCATGACAGGACATAATTTATACAGCTAGGCATGATTCACTTAAAATCGGCAGAAGAAATTGAATGGATGCGTGAAAGTGCTCAATTGGTTTCCAAAACATTGGGCATGTTGGCGAGTGAAATCAAACCCGGTGTAACCACTTTGTATTTGGATGGATTGGCAGAATCGTTCATTCGCGACCACGATGGCGTGCCTGGTTTTTTGGGCATGTACGGTTTTCCGAACACTCTGTGCATGTCTAAAAATGAAATGGTCGTACATGGCATCCCCAACGAAACCCCATTGGAGGTGGGTGATATCCTTTCCGTTGACTGTGGAGTACTGAAAAACGGATACTACGGCGACCACGCCTATACGTTTAGTGTGGGTGAAATCGATGACGACACCCAAAAATTATTGGAGGTCACCAAAGAGTGCCTCTACATTGGAATTGATCAGATGCGGATTGGGAATCGCGTGGGGGACATTGGGAATGCAATTCAAAAACACGCTGAAAAACACGGCTATGGAGTAGTTCGGGAATTGGTTGGACACGGCCTAGGAAAACAACTCCACGAAGATCCTCAAGTCCCAAATTATGGAAAAAGAGGCCAGGGAAAGCTTCTCCAAAACGGAATGGTTTTAGCGATTGAGCCCATGATCAACCTCGGAACGCATCGAGTGGTGCAATGGAAAGACGGTTGGAGCATCGTGACCTCGGATAAGAAACCTTCCGCCCATTTTGAACACGACATTGCCCTGATAGAGGGTCGGCCTGTGGTGCTTTCCACCTTTGATTATATCTACGAAGCCCTAGGACTACCTAAAAACGACCCCGTATACGCATGATCGCCTGGGCCTTAAAAAACATACCTCGACCGTTGCTCATTCGTTTGAGTTATTTAGTGCAATGGACGGCACCTCTTCTGTACGGAGGGAAAAAATTCACGGACCCCATCGACGGAAAAGGGTACCGAAGCTTTCTTCCTTATGGCTACGGAGATACTCTTCGGCCGCAGGCTTTGTGTCCAGGCACTCATTCGTTGGAACGACATCGACTGCTTTGGCTTTATTTGCAGCGAAAAACCTCTTTCTTCACTTCGTCTTTGTCTCTTTTGCACATCGCACCGGAACAGTGTTTTTATGGACGATTCAAGCGTCTATCTCACCTGACAGTTCTTACCGGAGACATAGAGTCCCCTTTGGCGGATATTCACTTTGATTTACACCACATCCCGCTAGAAACCCATCGGTTTGATGTCATTTTTTGCAATCATGTTTTGGAGCATGTAACGGATGATGCGCAATGTCTTCGGGAGCTCTACCGCGTTATGAAGCCCGGAGGTTGGGGAATATTTCAAGTGCCTTGGGATGTCAAGCAAGAAAAAACCATAGAAGATCCTACCGTCACGGACCCGAAAGAAAGGGAGCGACTGTTTGGACAATACGATCACGTTAGAAAGTACGGAGCCGATTATGCTGACCGCCTCACTGCCGCTGGTTTTTCTGTTGAACGAGTAGAGGCCTCTGCCCTCTGCACGCCAGAAGAGAAGGAGAGATTTCGTTTGCCTTCAGACGAACCGTTGTTCGTTTGTAGGAAATAGGCGAAAAAAATCGACCGGCAACAAAAAACCCCGCCTTCGGCGGGGTTTTTTGTTTCGAATTCTCTACAGTATCAAACTAATTTGGCCAACAACTGTGCCATTTTCTCCTCTTCCTGTTTGGCCAATTCTGGGTCTACCAAAATCCGACCGGAATGCTCATCTGTCACAATTTTTTTGCGCTGAGCAATCTCCATTTGACGCTGGGGTGGAATCACAAAATATGACCCAGCAGAAGCGCCTCTTTCAATGCTCACCACGGCCAAACCGTTTTGCACTTTGTTCCGAATGCGCTTGTAGGCAGCCAACAATCGCTCTTCGATAAAAGTGCCTAATTCTTCGCTTTTCGTAAGCAAAACCGCTTCTTCCTTTTCTGTCTCGCTCATGATGCCCGCCAACTCGCTTTGTTTGTACTCTAAATGCGAATTTCGTTCTGTCAGCTTGGGTTCAATGCTCGTCGTTAACTCTTTTTTATGGGCAATTTTGGAGTCGAAATCCTTGATTTGCTTCGTGGACAATTGAATTCCCAGCTCTTGAAATTCAATCTCTTTTGCAATGGCATCAAATTCACGGTTGTTGCGAACATTGTTTTGTTGCTCCTGGTATTTAGACATCAATTCTTGCGCATCTTTGATTGACGCTTTTTTCACTTTCACTTCTGCGTCGAGCTCTTTGTGCTCTTTGCTCAACTTTTCAAGTCGAATCTGCAAGCCGGAAATTTCGTCTTCCAAATCACGCACTTCCAACGGAAGTTCACCGCGCAAATTCCGGATATCGTCAATGCGACGATCAATAATTTGAAGGTCGTAAAGGGCGCGAAGCTTCTCTTCTGCTGTGATTTCTTTTGTCTTTGCCATAGTTTAAGCTAAATGCATCGGATTCGTATTTGTTTCCGACTTAAGGACTGCAAAATTAGGGAATTTTTCCCGGACTATATCAATTAAAAGCTCCATTGCGTGCTGTTCTGACTCCCAATGCCCGATATCGATAAATACGAGGCGATCATCCGCCCCAAAGTATCGATGGTAGGTGATATCAGAAGTGATAAAAAGTTCGGCCTGTTGCGATTTAGCCTGTGCGAGCAAATCTGCGCCTGCCCCGCCACAAACAGCCACCGTGCGGTAATCAGAGGCTATGGGCATCGTGTGTCGAAAGGATGCCACACCGAATGCCGTTTTGATTCTACGCACCGCCTCTGGCCAATCACAGGCATCCCACTGACCAATCGCTCCAAAACCAACCGAATGGTGCACTCCATCGTGTTTTAGCCAACTGTGCGCTATTTCTTCGTACGGATGGTGTTCCATCATGCATTGGTGAACCTTTTTGCGAGCCCCTTCGGGCACCAAGAGCTCTAATCGGATTTCATCTGCAAACGCTCTTTCTCCAATGACTCCATTGTGTGGATGTGCGCCTTCTTTCGGTCGAAACGAACCCAGTCCATGGGACCGAAACGCACACTCATCGTACGCCCCCATCTTGCCTGCCCCCGCTTCCCATAAGGCTTCTAAGAGCGTTTCCGCGCTCTCCGCGGGCACATAGACTATGAGATTCCATAAAAGGCCTGACCGGGGCTGCAACGTGCGGACATTGACCAGCGAAATAGCTTGCGCCATACGGTAGCTCACGCCCCCTTCTATAGCATCCAAATTGGTGTGGCAAGCTAAGAGCGCAATAGAATGTTTAATAGCCAACTCAATGGCTCTTTGTGCCGTATCCTCTCCTGTCAATCGCTGAATACCGCCAAAAATGACGGGATGGTGCGCCACAATGGCCTGAACGCCCTTTTCTATGGCCTCTTGAACCACAGCCTCGGTAATATCCAAGGCCACGAGTACTTTTTCACATTTCCATTCCGACCGACCTACCAACAAGCCCACATTGTCATAGGACTCGGCGTATAGGGACGGTGCTACGGATTCCAATGCACTGGAAAGATCACCTATCGTAGAATATTTCATGGGTTAAAGATAAAAAAAGGCCGCCCGAGGGCGGCCTTTCGATCCATAATTTGACATCAATTATTGATTGTCCATTTTGTCTTTCAAGCGAGCCAATGCATCAAGATCACCAAGAGTGGTCTTTTCATTGGAGGCATTCACCTCTTGAACAGAACTGTTTCCACCGGATTTCTTGCCTTTAGCAGAGGCCGCAGATCCAGAATTTTTCTCTTCCGGAGCCATTTCTTTGTGCGTTTGGGCATGCGAAACCAAGATGCGTCGTGCGTCGCGGTTGAATTCCAACACTTTGAATTCCAACACTTCGCCGACACCTGCATTGCTGCCGTTTTCTGTGACCGCATGGCGCGTTGGGCAGAAGCCTTCTACGCCAAAATTCTCAAACAATACATTGAATCCTTTGTCCACTGACTCGCTCACTTTTCCTTCGTGGGAACTACCCACAACGAATACAGCCTCGTAATTGTCCCATGGGTTTTCGGAAACTTGCTTGTGACCTAAGCTCAATCGACGATTGGACTCATCAATATCCAACACTTTGATCTCCAACTCCATTCCCACCGAGGTAAACTCTGAAGGGTGTTTCACTTTCTTTGTCCAAGACAAATCAGAAATGTGAATCAATCCGTCAATACCCTCTTCTAATTCTACAAAAACACCGAAGTTCGTGAAATT
>CAMDTE010000059.1 GCA_945907425.1 Owenweeksia hongkongensis DSM 17368
TAAAGTTATTTGTGTAAATGTACCTCGATGGTAGTAAATTTGCGCAACGTGAATGTGCTCTTTTTTGTTCGACCCACTTTATGGCGCATTCGCGGTGGCGATACCGTACAAATAGAGCAAACAGCCGTGGCTTTGCGCTCCTTGGGTCATCATGTATTGATTCTTTCCAATGGGCCCCAAGCCCGTGAAATTCTTCTGACAGGAAAGGCGGACGTCCTCCATGTGTGGAATTTGGGCAGACCCCAAGATGCATTGGCCGTATTGCCTGCTCCTCCGCATATTCGAGTCTACTTGAGCACTCTGTGGGTAGATTATTCGGCTTATGACCAGAACAGGACAGGATTATTTGGTTTGCTATCCAGCGGTATGCGAGATTATGTAAAGATGGCGGTAAAAGGACTGACGGGAATGGATCGATTTCCTCCGTGGTCAGCCTGGTCTCAGTCTCAAGAGTCTGCACAGCGCAGCGTTTTGCACCATGTGGATGCGGTATTTACGACAACCCAACACGAGTCTGAACGCATTCGCAGCGCCTTTCCGGGTCTCTTTGGGTCCACGCGAACACTGCATACCCTTCCACCCGGAGTGTGGCCCACATTGATCAATGAAAAATACCAATCCCACCTCGACGCCGATCGGCCAGGCACTCGAAAAGGTTGGTTGTGTATTGGGCGCATTGAAGGACTGAAAAATCAAGCGACATTAGCAGAAGCATGGGAAATGCTCGCCAAGAGAAAGGAAGATCCTGGGCCTTTGTTGTTCTTGGGAGAAATAGCGCCTAACCATCATCGGTACAGAAACCGATTTGTAGCTGCGGTCAAAGCAGCGCGGGCTGCAGGTGCGGATGTCCATTGGTTGCCCGGCCCATTTGACGCGATGGAATTGGCTCAAAAATATAGATTTGCCGAAGGAGTCATTGTTCCCTCGCTCTTTGAAACGTACGGCCTCACCGCCTTAGAAGGCTTGGCGACCGGCTGCAAAGTAGTGCTGACCTTACGCGCAGAGAGTATCGGCGATCTAAAACAAAGGGTAACGTGGGCTCATCCCTCTCCCGAAGGATTGGCCGCGGCGGTCGTGAAAGCCCACCTTCACTCCTCTTCCTCCTTGGAGGGCAGAGCTTGGGCTTGTGAGCACACTTGGCAAAGAGCCGCCCAGCGGTTGGATGATCATTACAAAATAAGACACCGCCGTTTTTCTTTGGCCTTACTAGGCTCTCGCGGCATCCCTAACCGGTACGGCGGATTTGAAGAATTGGCGGAACATTTAGCGCTGGGTTTGCAAAAAAAGGGTCACCGAGTTGCGGTGTACACCTCCTCGGAACACCCCGACAAAAGTGCTTATTGGCACGGCATTGAACGCCCTCGTTTCTGGGATCCCGCAAGGATGCTAGGAAGCTTTAGTCAGTTTCTCTACGACACGCTTTCTTTGGTCCATGCTTGCAGACAGAATTATTCTACTTTGCTCCTTCTTGGAACCACTTCCAGTGGACTTGCGCTGAACGTCTTTCGCACCTTGCGCTTGCTGCGAACGCCTTTGCTTGCTGTCCATATGGATGGATTGGAATGGAAGCGGGAGAAATATTCCCGTTGGGTTCAAGAATTCTTGCGTTGGCAAGAGAATTGGGCTGCGCAAGTAGCCGACGTACTCATCTCCGATAATGCGGCCATTACATCGTATTTGAAAGAGACTTACCCAAAAATACCCGTTGTGGAAATAGCCTATGGAGCGGTTCAGTGGCCAACACTGCCCCCAGAGCAATCCGATCCGGTTTTAACTTCCTATGGTCTTGTTTCTCAATCGTATGCGCTGATCCTAGGCCGAGCAGTGCCAGAAAACCATTGGCACATGCTCTTGGATGGATTGAGCTGCCATCCTGTGGTCGCTATCTCTCATTGGAGCACTCCTTGGGGTGAAGAGATTCGGAAAAAGTACAAAGAGCAGCAAAATATTGTATGGATAGACTCCTTGTACGACCGACAGGCTACGGAGATTCTTCGCCAAAATTGCCGTCTGTATTTCCATGGTCACAGCGCGGGAGGAACCAATCCGAGTTTATTGCAAGCGATGGCATCGGGATGTCGGATAGCAGCCCACGACAATCGATTCAATCGAGCCGTCTTGGCTGATAATGCAGTCTATTTTTCTACTGCGGAGGAAGTTTCCATGGCTTGGGATGCGTCCTCTCGATGCCCAACGGACCACCGCGAGAGCTTACAAGCTCACTACCGCTGGGAATCGATCATTGACCTCTACGAAAAAGAAATACTCCATCGGCTGGCCGTATAAAAGCCTATTTTCGGATCACAGTGCGCACTAAAATGGCCAGATCCAACCACATGGACCAGTGTTCTATGTAGTAAATATCCGCTTCGATTCTGGCTTCAAATTGTTGGTGATCAGAGGAATCACCGCGCAAACCACGAACTTGAGCCAATCCGGTCATTCCTGGTTTTACCCAATGCCGAACAGGATATTGTTTGACGCGTTCTTGAAAAGTTGGGGCTTGAGAAACCATATGAGGTCTTGGGCCCACGACGCTCATCGTGCCTTTGAACACATGGAAAAACTGGGGCAGTTCATCTAGCCAAGTCCACCGAAGGAAACGGCCCAATGGGGTAATGCGAGAATCCCCTGGAGTCGATTCTTTCGTATGGGCTTCCCCGTTCACGCGCATAGTTCGTAGTTTCCACAAGACAAATGTCTGGCCATTCAACCCATGTCTCTCTTGCTTGAAAAATCCAGGCCCAGAGCTTGTCCAACGGACAAAGCACGACATCAGAGGTACAAGCCACCACAAGAACACACCGATGATCACAGCAGAAATGACCACATCCAGTGATCGCTTGATCCACCGGTTGTGCCAATAACGGAGCGGTTCTGGTCGCACATAGACCATAGGCAGGGGGCCAAATTTTGAAATTTCTGTTTTCCTCAACCCCCACTGACCAAAATCGGGAAGGATACGAAACCGCAATCCCCTATGATCCGCATAGTCCATGGCTTCGGCAACAAGGGATTCATTGTCCACATTGGCACAAAAAACATAAGATGCATCCGTGTGTTGCGGCAAATCTGTGGCTGATTCTACCTGCAAAACAATGCGCATGGCCAAATCCGGGCGTGCTTTTACTTGTTCCAAAAAAAGCGATGCCACACGCCCTGACCCAATGAGAATGCCCTTCTGCGCATGATCTAGTCGTGACCAATAGAATTGCAACCAGTTCCATGCCAAGAACCGCCAAGCGACAGCGGAGGAAAAGAAAAACAAATAGAAGTACACCCAAAATAGGCGAGAAAAGACATAGCCTTTCAAAGAGACCAACACCAGCGCAACCAATGCTCCTTGCAGAAAAACGGTTTTGGCAAAGGAAAAAAAGAGGGAACGGATGCCCGTCCCGGGAGGCCAATCGTAGCCCTTCAGTGAGAGTGAAAACAAAGCATAGCTCACGGCCAAAACAAAGAACAACTGCACATAATAATCGTAGTAGAGGGAATTTTCCAGCGCAAGGTCAGCAAACCGAACGTGCATCGCCATCGCAAAGGATAGAGCGAGCAAAACAAGGTCTATCGTCAGCCTGAACCAAAAAATCCAAAATCCGTGTGTTGCTTTCATCCGTTCGGCTAAAGATAACGCCTATTTTTGAGCATGTCTGTGGATCTACTTTCTTCGCCATTGGTTTATCTCAAAGGGGTGGGGCCTCAACGGGCGGATTGGTTACGAAAGGAGCTGAATCTTCACACGTTGTGGGATTTGCTTTACTTTTTCCCTTTTCGATACACCGATCGATCCGTCTACTGGACCATCGCAGATTGTCTTCCCGGCCCAGCAGAGATTCAACTCGTCGGAAAAATAATAGCGATAAAAGAAGTCGGAGTCGGACATAAAAAACGCTTGGTTGGAACTTTTCAGGACACAACAGGTCTGATGGAATTGGTCTGGTTTAAGGGCATCCAATGGGTGAAGAGTAGCCTCGTATTGAACGAAGATGTGGTCCTTTTTGGTCGAATTTCAGAGTTCAACCACAAGAAAAACATGACCCATCCGGAAGTAGAGCGGAAAGAGGATCACCAGAAAAGCCCCGTCAAAGGACTCCATCCTGTATACTCTTCGACCGAAGCATTGACAGCGCGCAATTTGCACAGTCGAGGCATAGCCAAATTGATCAAATCTTTGATGCCTCTATTGGAAGGAAAAGTGCCCGAAACACTTCCCATGGCTTGGTTGTCTCGTTGGGCATGGCCCTCGCGGGAGTCAGCCATTAGAGAAATGCATTTCCCAACCGGTTTGGAATCATTAACTGCCGCCAGAAACCGTCTGGCCTTTGAAGAGTTGTTGTTGCTTCAATTGGGATTGAAGGCGCAAAAATCGGCACGAAAGAAAACACAACGGGGATGGCCTTTCCCTGTAGTGGGCGATTATCTCAACAGCTTTTATAAAAATATTTTGCCATTTGCCCTGACCGAGGCTCAAAAAAGAGTCATCAAAGAAATTCGAGCCGATGTATTCGACGGCTCTCACATGAACCGCTTGTTGCAAGGCGATGTGGGTTCCGGAAAAACCATCGTTGCTTTTATGAGTATGTTGCTTGCCCGGGACAACGGCTTTCAAGCGTGTTTTATGGCGCCCACCGAAATTTTGGCGCAACAGCATTTCGCTCATTTGACTCCTTTTGTTGAGGCAATGGAATTGCGCATCGCCCTGTTGACAGGCAGTACAAAAAGTGCGGAAAGGCAATCGATTTTGGAAGGGTTAGCAGACGGAACCATCGACTTTGCCGTAGGAACCCATGCCCTGATTGAAGACCGCGTTCATTTCAAAAATGTGGGTTTGGCAATTATCGATGAGCAACACCGCTTTGGAGTAGCACAGAGAGCGGCTCTATGGAAAAAAAACAAGATTCCACCGCATATCCTTGTGATGACCGCCACTCCCATTCCTCGTACGCTGGCCATGAGTGTATACGGTGATTTGGATATGAGTGTTTTGGACGAATTACCGCCGGGAAGAAAATCCATTGAGACCGTGCACAGAACGGATGCCAACCGACTGAAAGTGTGGGGGTTTCTTCAGAAGGAAATAGAGAAGGGCAGGCAGGTATATATTGTGTATCCGCTCATCGAAGAGAGCGAAACGCTTGATTTTAAAGATTTAATGGATGGATTCGAAAGTATTCAGCGCGATTTTCCTTCGCCTAAATACGAGATTAGTATCCTCCATGGGCGCATGAAGCCGGCCGACAAAGACTATGAAATGCAGCGCTTTGTTCGAGGCGAAACGCACATAATGGTGGCTACCACCGTCATAGAAGTCGGCGTAAATGTTCCCAATGCGTCGGTCATGGTCATTGAAAATGCTGAGCGTTTTGGATTGAGTCAACTCCATCAATTGCGCGGCAGGGTGGGGCGCGGGTCAGATCAATCCTATTGTATTCTGATGACCGGTTACAAACAATCGGACGAAAGCCGCCTACGCATCGAAACCCTGTGCCGCACACAAGATGGTTTTGAAATTGCTGATGTAGATCTCGCTTTGCGGGGTCCGGGCGATCTTTTGGGCACACGACAAAGCGGATTGTTGGAGTTCAAAGTGGCGCAACTGTCCAGGGATCATCAGTTGGTTCACTTGGCGAAGATGTCTGCGGAAGAGGTGATGGCCAAGGATCCTTTGATGCAACTCCCAGAACATGCTCCCCTTCGAAGTGCCTTCACTGCCTATGCGCGAGGAAAATTCAAATGGGGCATCATTTCCTGACGGGACAGCCGTATCTTTCCCTTTCCATGAAACCTGTACAACGCTCTAAAAAACCGCGCCATTGGAATCTCAATTTGCGCCTATTGGATCGGTATTACCGACAGTCAGGGGGCTATACCCTGATGCAAAAGTCTTTGGCGCAAATGATCCTTTTGTCCGCATTGGCTGTGGTCGGTTTTTGGGCATTGAATGAATATGTCATTGATTTAAAAGCGGCTGGGAATTATATTACCAAACACTTGCATTGGTCAATGGTCGTTCTTTCTTGGTTCCTGTCAGAAATTGTTGTAGGCATCATGCCTCCCAATTTGTACATCATTTGGGCCAGGAGCTTTGAACAACCGTGGATCATGGTGTGGTTTTTAGCCATCGTTTCTTACGGTGCGGGTATAGTCTCCTTTTTTGTTGGCCAATGGCTTCACCGCATCCCCCTGATCAAGCGCTGGATTGACGTTACCTATCCAGAACAATTTGGTCAGGTCAGGCGTTTCGGCGGGTTGCTCATTTTTCTGGGCGCAATGACTCCCCTCCCTTTTTCCCCTTTGGCCACCATTGCCGGAGCGGTTGGGTTCAAGTTTCGTGATTATTTGATCGTTTCCTTGTCGCGTTTTTTGAATTTTGGATTGAATGCCACCTTACTATTCGGCGTTCTTTGACAATTATCCTGCAAGAAGCCGCGCGCAATTCTTTACTTTTGCCCCATGACCCTTTCCTTCGCTTGGCTCAAAGAATACCTTCCCTTTGCGCATACCCCACAAGAAATTGCAGAAGTCCTCACCTCCATTGGACTGGAAATAGAAACCATTGAGCCTGTAGAATCAATCCCTGGTGGATTAAAAGGAGTAGTTGTTGGGCATGTCTTGAATGTTACCCCTCATCCCAACGCGGATCGGTTGCGTTGTACAAAAATTTCTATTGGAACAGATATTCCTTTGTCTATTGTATGCGGTGCGTCCAACGTTGAAAAAGGACAAAAAGTGGCCGTTGCGCTGGTCGGATCTACTCTCTACCCCAAGGGGTCAGAAACTCCCTTGAAAATTCAAAAAGGAAAAATCAGAGGGGAAGTATCCGAGGGCATGCTCTGCGCAGAAGACGAATTGGGCCTAGGGAAAGGCCATGAAGGCATCCTTGTTTTGGATTCCTCCGCCCCTGTGGGCGCCCCGGTGGCGGAACTTTTGGGAGTCTCCACTGATTTCGCGCTGGAAATGGGTTTGACCCCCAACCGAACAGACGCTATGGGTCATTTCGGCGTGGCACGTGATTTGGGTGCAGCCTTGCAGTACCGCGGATTTTCTGCTACCCCATCGTTACCTGAGGTGAAATCTCCAACCGTACATCCAGCGGTACAAGCCATCCCCTTGCGGGTGCAAGCGACCGATTCCTGCCCGCGTTATATGGGACTCACCGTGGAGGGCGTTTGCATTGAACCTTCTCCGGAGTGGATGCAAAAACGGTTGTTGTCCATTGGCCTAAAGCCTGTCAACAATGTGGTGGATTTCACTAATTTCATTTTACACGAAACGGGACACCCTTTGCACGCCTTTGATGCGGACAAGATAGAAGGGAAGTGCATCGTTGTTCGCCACGCAAAGGAGAAAGAGGTTTTGGTGACTTTGGATGAAAAATCTCGAAGTCTCCACCCGGAAGACTTGGTTATTTGCGACGAAAACAAGCCGCTGTGTTTGGCAGGTGTGTATGGCGGATTGACCTCTGGTGTTCAGCACACTACCCAGAGTATTTTCGTAGAGAGTGCGTGGTTTCATCCTGCCGGTATCCGGAAAACGGCAAAACGTCATGGGCTTTCTACCGACGCCTCCTTCCGGTACGAGCGGGGGGTAGATCCTACCATGACTGCGTTTGCGCTGAATCGATTCGCCCAATTGATTTCTCTGTATTGCCCTTCTGCCCGTTTTTCTCCCATCGTTTCCTTTGAGACTGCCGATGAAATGTACTTTTCTCCGCGAAAAGTACCCTTTAAACCCTCCAAGAGCAATGCGCTGATGGGTTATGCATTGGACGAGAAGACCATGACGTCCATTTTGACCTATCTGGGCATGGGGGTTGAACGGCACCGTGATGACGAATGGATCGTTACCGTTCCTTTGTACCGTTGGGATGTAACCAGACCCGCAGATATCACAGAAGAACTTCTTCGCATTTTTGGATTGAACAATGTTCCTTTCCCAGAAGGGATGCGTGTGCATCTGGGCAATTCTCCTCGGCTTACACCCGATCGCCTTCGCTCGGTCGTGTCCTCTTATCTCATGGGGCACGGCGGTTTAGAATCCATGAGCAA
>CAMDTE010000060.1 GCA_945907425.1 Owenweeksia hongkongensis DSM 17368
GCAAAGTCTTTGGTGTCTAAAGCGGAAGCGAGCCAAATGAAATTTGCTTCCACTGCAACGATTCGGATTACCTCTGTTCGCCCAACCTACACCAAGGTGTTGGATGTGAAAGTGTGGGCCTTGAACAATTCCTATGCGCTCGTACAAATCACAGCCCCTGAAAGGGAAAGAGGGACGGCGTATGTGCGGGCCCAGAACAAAATGTGGAGTTTCTTGCCCAAGGCCAATAAAGTCATTCAATTGCCTTCGTCGATGCTGATGCAAGGATGGATGGGGTCAGACATGCAAATGGACAATTTGTTGGGGGAGGCATCCTATGCTCAAGAATATCTTCTGGTTTACAAAGGCACGGAAGAGGCCAACGGTCGTGCGTGCCATGTCATTGAGGCTACGCCCAAGCCGGGCGTTCCGGTTGTTTGGAGTAAGGTCCTTTTGTATATCGCCAAAGACGCTCCCGATTTTGTGCGAATCCGTTATATGGACAAACGGGGAAACAATGCGCAAAGGGTGGATGTCTTGAAACACGCTGTTATGGATGGCGTCCGCATGCCAGTGGTCTTAACCATCACGCCGTCGGGGAAAAAGCAACATACCCAAGTAGAAATAGTCGCGTGGAAGAAAAACAGTAGTTTAACCCCTTCTTTTTTTACTCCGGAACGCTTAAAATCCATCCCAACACTATAAGCCATGAAAAGACTGGCGGTGGTTTTGGCGTGGAGAAACGTGAGTAGAAACAAACGCCGCAGTGGAATTGCTGCGGCTGCCGTTGCCTTCGCAGTATTTTTTTCCGTCACCCTCCGCTCCTTGCAGTTGGGGGTTTACGGGCACATGATTACCACCGTAGTGGGCGGTGTGTTGGGCTATGTGGAGGTACAACAAGAAGGATATTGGCCGCTGCAAAACATGGATCAATCCATGCCCGAAGATTTGGAATGGCTGAGTCGCGTGCGAGCCCATGAAGAGGTTGCCAAAGCAGCGCCACGGTTGAGCGGCTTTACCTGGATCAGCTCCACACAGGGAGGGTCCGTAGCACAACTGGTGGGTGCGGACTGGGAGGCTGAAGGCATTGCAGAATGGAATAAGCGATTGGTTTCCGGTAGTCTTTCTCCTGAGCCAAACGGCATTTGGCTGGGGGAAGGGTTGGCAAAAATGCTGCGTGTAAAGCTTCATGATACCGTTGTGGCGTTGAGCCAAGGGTACCAAGGAGCGCTCGCCAATGATGTTTTTCCTGTGGCAGGGATTCTGGTCTTTGGGAATCCAGAATTGGATAAACGAATAGCTGTGGTGTCTCTTCCAGAAGCGCAGTCCTTTTTTGGGGCTTATGGACAATGGACCGGAGTAGTGTTGACTCCTAAAAATCCGACCAAACACAAACGAATGGCCCAAGAAGTTTCGAAGAGTTTACCGAAAAAGGGAGCGGTATGGCAAACCTGGGAAGAACGCATGCCCGAGTTGGATCAAGCGATTGAAGCGGATTCCACCGGAGGGATTGTTGTTTTGTTCGTTCTCTATGTGGTCATCGGATTTGGCTTGTTGGGCACGATGATCATGATGGCCGAAGAACGCCGTCGAGAGTTCAGCATACAGATTGCTTTGGGAGTGAAAAGAAAATTACTGGCCTTGATTGTTGTGTTAGAGGCTGCTTTTTTGGCGCTACTGGGAAGCCTCGCAGGGGGAGGGATAGCGCGTTTGTTGGTTGAATACATGCACAGACATCCGCTGCGCTTGCAAGGCGAGTTGGCTCACGCCATTGAGGAACAAGGGTGGGCTCCCGTGCTTCCGCCGAGCATGGATCCTGCCATAGCGTGGACGCATATAGGAATTATTTTGGCCCTGACCCTAGCGCTCAGTTTGTGGCCGGTACGCGTCATTTACACATCACCTACTGTTTATAGAGGGTAATGAAACTCATACTTTCCCTGGCATGGCGCAACTTGGGGCGCAACAAATCACGGAGTCTGGTGGTTTTTCTTTCCATGGCGCTGGGCGTGTGGGCTGGCATCTTTTTAATGGGATGGGCCTCGGGGATCAATCAAGCAAGGACCCAATCCGCCATCCAAGGGTACTTGGGTGATGGGCACGTAAACGACTCTGGCTATGTACAAGAGATGGCGGTAGCGGCATTCATCCCGAACGGGGATTCCGTAGCCGACGTATTGAGACAACAGCCCGGAATCGCAGCGGTTTCGGCCAGGTTGTCTCTATCTACCATGGCCCAAACAACGAGTGGCAGCGCCGGACTGCAAATCATTGGGGTGCGTCCGACAGAAGAAGAATCGGTATTCACCGTAAAGAAAAGTATCACCACGGGGACATTTCTCACCGACACGAACCGAGCATTCATGGGAATGGTGATCGGTGATGAACTAGCGAAACGCATGGGGCTACAGTTGGGAGATCCGCTGGTGATTACGTTTCAAGACCACCAAGGCGTCGTCCACAGTGCGTTATACAGCGTAGAAGGAACGTACGATGGCAGCTCCAATAGGATAGAGGAGGCCACGGCTTTTGTTCGACGGGATCCGTTGGCGGACATCATTCAACTGCAAGGAGCTGTCCACGATATCGTCTTTAAAACTACTCATCCGGAAGGTTTGAAAGACTCGGTTGCCCATTGGCGCGCCAAATTGTTTCCCTATTCCGTTCGAACGTGGCGAGAGGTGTCGCCTGACATGGGCTATGCAGACGAGGTCATGAGTCAGGCTTTGCTGTTATTTATGTTGATTATTTTACTCGCGATGGCATTCGGCATTTTAAACACCATGTTGATGGCGATCTTAGAGCGTCGTCACGAATTGGGAATGCTGATGGCTGTTGGGTTAAACAAACACAAGCTCTTCCAACTGGTCGTTGTGGAAACCATCCTTTTGAGCGGAATAGGCCTCCCCTTAGGGCTTTTGTTGGGTCATGTCACCTTGGAAATCACGTCGAGAACGGGCATTTCTTTGGCCGCGTTTGAGCAAGGCTTAGCGGAATTTGGCATTTCCTCCGTTATTTATCCCAAAGTGGTGATGGAGTGGTACCTTCCGGTGGCCGCCATGGTTTTTGTTTTGAGTTTTTTAGCCGCCTTGTACCCAGCCAAGAAAGCGGTCTCGTTGAACCCCATTGAAAGCATGCGTATCCTATGAATTTGATTGAACTGCATTCTTTGAGCAAAATATACACAGAAACAGCGTCTGAAGTTGTGGCTGTGGACAATCTTTCGCTTCGGGTAGGAGAGAGGGAGTTCACCGCCCTGGTGGGGCCCTCCGGCTGCGGAAAAACCACCCTGTTAAATCTTATCGGAGGATTGGACAGACCCACAAAGGGAAGCGTTTGGGTGAACGGGACGGATTTGTCCACCTTGAACGATACGCAGTTAGTGGATTTCCGTCTGCACCGCATCGGATTTGTTTTTCAGGCCTACAATTTGGTACCTGTTCTGAGTGCTTTGGAAAACACCGCCCTTATTATGGAGTTGCAAGGGATGGGTAAAAGAGAAAGAGAAAAACGCGCTATGGAATTGTTAGACGCGGTGGGAATGGCGGACAAATCGCATCATCGCCCAGGCCAATTGTCGGGAGGACAACAACAGAGAGTGGCTGTGGCACGGGCCCTCGCCTCCAAACCCTCGTTTATTTTAGCGGACGAACCCACGGCCAATTTGGATTCCAAAAACACAGCCACCTTGCTAGACATCATGTTGGATTTGAACAGATCAGAAGGGACCACCTTTCTTTTCTCTACGCACGATCCACGGGTAGTTGAAAAGGCCCGCCGCACGATTCATTTGGAGGACGGTCGTGTTTTGCAGGATTCCCACCCCGTCTAAGTATTTATTTTTTCAGAAAATTTTTCACGGCCTTGGCTTTTTGCTGGCCCACCACCTTTGCTAGTTCTTCTAGAGTAGCCGCCGTTATTCCTGCCACGCTATGAAAAGTGGTCAACAAAGCGTCAGTACTTGCCGGGCCTATGCCTGGAATTTCCTCCAAAACAGAAACAATGGCCCCTTTGCTGCGTCGGTTTCTGTGGTGTGTTAGTCCAAAACGATGGGCTTCATCCCGTGCGCGTTGCACTATTTTCAGCGTCTCAGACCGTTTGTCCAAGTACAAAGGGTCCGGGTCGTTCGGATAAAAGAGTTCTTCTAATTTTTTTGCGATCCCGATCACGGCAATTTGACCGCGCAGGCCTAGCTTTTCCAAAGCAGACACGGCAGACGACAATTGCCCTTTTCCCCCATCGACCAAAATCAATTGGGGTAAAGGATGATTTTCTGCCAGCATGCGACTGTAGCGGCGGGTAATGACCTCCTCCATGGTGGCAAAATCATTGGCCCCCTCCACTGTTTTCACATTGAAGTGTCGGTATTCTTTTTTTGCTGGCTTTCCGTTTTTAAACACAACACAAGCGCTTACCGGATAACTTCCCTGAAAATTGGAATTATCGAAACATTCGAAATGCCGAGGCTCTTCTGATAACCTCAAATCGGATTGCATTTGTTTCATGAGGCGGAGAACATGTCTTTCGGGGTCCACAATGCTCATGTTTTTGAGCTTTTCTATGCGACAGGCCTGTGCGTTTCTCAAGGACAAGGCAATCAGTTTCATTTTATCCCCTCGTTGAGGAACAAAAACATGCACACCGGGAATATCCATTCCAAGGGGGATGGAAACGAATATTTCCTTGGAAGTGGAATCAAAAAGGCGACGCAATTCGGCCAATCCGCTCGCCAATAACTCCCTGTCACTTTCGTCAAGTTTTTTCTTCCATTCCAATGTGTGGCCGCGAACCACTGCCCCTTCGCGCAGGACCAAACCATTGATGTAGGCAAATTCAGCATCGCTTACAATGCTGTATACATCTGCTTCGTAGAGGTTTTTTGGATTCACCACGGTGGACTTGGCTTGGTATTTCTCTAGCAAGCCCAAACGATCCTTGCACGCCTGTGCTGCTTCAAATTCCATGTGGAGTGCATGCTGATCCATTTGTTGGGCCAAACGATTTTTTGCCTGACTCAAATTTCCTTTGAGGAGATGGCGAATGGATTCAATGGTACTTTGATAATCCCTTTCCGATTGACTGCCCACACAGGGGCCTAAACAGTTTTTGAGGTGGTACTCTAGACACACTTTGAATTTTCCAGCGTGTATATTTTCAGGAGTCAAGGCCAATGAACAGCTCCTCAAGGGATACAATTGGGCAATCAAATCCAAAACGGCGTACATCCCTTTCCCCGAAACGTAAGGGCCAAAATATTCTCCGTCTTTGGGTTTGAAATGGAAAGTAGGAAACACCCGAGGGAAGGGTTCCTTTTTGATCACTATCCATGGGTAGCTTTTTCCGTCTTTTAAACTGATGTTGTACTTGGGCTGTTCTTTTTTAATTAGTGTATTTTCCAGTAATAGAGCTTCGTATTCTGATTCCGTCACCATGATTTCTATGGTGTGAACTTGCATCACCATATTTTGCAGTCGAACATTTTCGTGCTTCCCGCGAAAATAAGAGGTTACGCGATTTTTAAGGTTCTTGGCTTTCCCTATATACAGAATGATGCCCTGGGCGTCGAGGTGTTTGTATATACCCGGTTTCTCTGGAAGGCTGCGCAAAAGCACGCGCAAATGCGCAAAGGAATCCGGCTCCGAAGGGTGTGCCATAGGGCAAAACGCAAAAAGGCCCCTCGTCGAGGGGCCTTTTTGCGTTTATTGTTGTAAAACGGTTACGTTTCCGTTCCAACGTCTGCGACGACCAGCAAAGGCTGGCGGTGTGTTGTTCGGAGCATCGTAGGCTTCCACGATGTAGAAATACACGCCCGCAGGAACACGTTGACCACCTTTGTCCCTTCCGTCCCATGGAGTGGCATTGTCGTAGGACAAGCTCTCGTATACGAGGGTTCCCCAGCGATTGAAAATTTTCACGGTTCTGTCCGATGTGTACGACATCAAGCCTCTGATAATGAAACCATCGTTAACGCCATCGCCATTCGGAGTGATCACATTGGGAACGATGACAGAGTCAATCGGCGGAATCGGCGGCACGGGCTCACCCACAATGATCCAATTAGAAAAGGTGGTGTCATCGATGCTGTTGATATTCATATTGCGCACAGAACGAATCCGAACAGCATACAGCCCAGGAGGCACATTGGGATGCAGAACCGTAGCCGTTGTGTCTAATTGTAGAGATCCATAGTCTTGCCAGATCCACGTGTTCACCCCCAAATTGGTGCCCCATTGGATTTGGTATCTCGGCGGATTCCATCCGTTGTAAGAGCGCCAAACAACGGGAACGCTTTCCGCATTGGTCAAGTCTCCGCGTAACCAAATACTTTGAACGGCATTGGTAGGAGGCATCGGATCGCTGTTCAAAATCATTTGCACATAGTAACGGTACGATTTCATGTCCACATCGGTGGCATTGATTTGCACATCCACAAAATCACGGGCCGCAGAATCGTTCAAAGAAGCAATGGGGAGCCAGCTACCACCACCATCACCGGAACGATAAATGCGGTACAAATTGAACAAATACTGAGGGAAAGTCTGTGGATCAATGTGCCAGTACAGATGGGGATGCAAGTCGTTGTCTATGGTCACGTCGGTCAAGGTCATATCCAAATTCACGCAATCGTTGACTTTCAAAATAATGGTGTCGAATTCGTTCATGTCTTTTCCGCACTTATTCAACAAGGTGTTACCGTCCATTCCCACTTTGGAGTAGAGGAAATAATCGCCATTGAGAGACAAAGGCTTGGTCAATTTCACTAACAAACTATCTGTTTCTCCGTTAAAATCTGGATAGCCTTGCAATTTTGCGATGGGAATGGGCTGACCATTGGGAGCTGTCAAACGAAAATCGGAACCATCAGGTGAAACAGAAGCCATTTCAACAGGAATAGTAAATCGCAACATCACCGCTGAATCCAAACAGTTGTATTGGCGAACTTGTCGGCCTTTGGAATCCAACGAAACGCCGGGAGAAGGGTATTTCAATTTCACTCCTGCGTTTACGATGGGTAGACACGCTCCGGCAACGGTTACTTGGATTTCTCGGTTGGCAGAACCTACTTTTTCCCAATACCCATACAAGCTATCGAATCTGTATTCATTGACTCGTATGCCGATAACAGAAGACATGGCCTGAGAGGCCACAAAAGTGATATTACCCGTTTGTGAATTGAGAAGGAAGGGGCCGTTGGCCGCGGTGGACACGGGATTGGTGTACGTATAGGGAGCCGAATAGGGAACGGGAGTGCCCGTGCCGCCACCAAATTGACGAGCAGGGACCAATTCATAATTGATGGAGTCTCCATCCAATTCAATGGCATTTTGTAAATAATTGGTATACCCCCCTACGCAGATATAGGCCAAGGGAATAGAAACGAAAATGGGACTTTTGTTGGCTCCCAGCGTATTGTTTAATTCGGCTTCAAAATAAAATCCCAATCCACTGGAATTGGACAAGGCGGTAATGCCCGCCGAACGACAACAGGTTTGCCAATAAAATTTATAGTCATTGCATACTTGAGGCAATATGACATACCCGTAATACACATTGACCATGGGATTAAAAGGAGATGTAGCCTGCGCTATACAATCAAATGCGCCAATATTCGAGGCAGGAAAGGCAGCCCCCGGACGAGTCACCGTCATGCTGGTGTTGATATTGCAACTAGGAGCTACAATGGTGACGTTTTGTGAGGCTCCGGGATCAAAACCTACCGGAGCATTGGCCCAATAAATAACCAGTTTAACGCGGTATTGGTTGGCTACTCCCGTAGAGTCACCGACATATTTGTACTGAATATCTCC
>CAMDTE010000061.1 GCA_945907425.1 Owenweeksia hongkongensis DSM 17368
GTTTGAGAGCGGGAAGGTTGACACAACTCTTCTACCGTTTTGTTGCTCTTTTTTGTTTTTCCTGCGCCAGGGCCCACATAGGCATCACCCGGACGAGCTGTAGAGGGAAATACGGTTATCAAAACTGCCAATAAAGCAGCGAACCATCGATTGGAAGAATTCATAGTAGCCATATGCTGGAGTAAATACGATTAGAAACCAACGCGGACACCCAAACGGATACGGCGCGGAATAGAATAGTTGAACGGGCTGACCATAGACAAGTTGTACAACTCTGTGTACGACTGGGCATCGGTAGTAAACAACAATGCTTGCTGGCCTTGTGGCGAGGACAAATAACCATCGTCGGAAGCGGATCCTGTGAAAGGATAAACGTTTAACACGTTCAATTGATTCATCACATTCAGCACTTGTAGGTACATTTCAAAGTTCTTCTTCCCTTTGGCATAATACCATACTTTGTTGGCCGTCAGGTCCACTTTGGTTTGCCAAGGCAAGCGTGAACCATTCAATAAGCCCACAATCGGCGCGCTTTCTTCCGTCAAGGAAGTGGCGCGGTTCCGGCGAGAATACGGCGTTCCTGATTGAGAAGTAGCCAAAATGTTGATCCCTGCATTGGCAAAGATCTTTTTATCAAACCACACCGGCCCGTTGTAATCTCGTCCGCCGCCAAAACGGAAGTCAATATTCGAAGCAAAATTGTGTCGAACGTCAAAGTCCAAAGGCTGAATGTAGCGCAAGTTGGGCTGGCCAGAACGAGCCAAGGCAACTCCCGAATTGGAACCAGATCCTGTTCCGTCGGCAAAAGACAGCGTGTAGTTAGCAAACACCGTGATGTTACCGGTACGTCGTAAATCGTATTGGAAAGAGAATCCTTTCGCCGTCGTAAAGTCGCGGTTACCGTAAGTAATATAGGTAGCCGGATAGGCTTCAGTTACAGAAATAGACTGAATCAAGTCACGGTATTCGCGGTAGAAAGCGTTGATTTTCAAGGCCGATTGTTGATTCAACAACTGGCGGAATCCAATCTCGTATTCCGTTTGTTTTTGCGGCTTCAAATCGGGGTTGGAAATAGTGGCAGAACCGTATTCCAAATTCACATAGTTCACCGGGTTGAAACGCGTATTCTCGTTGGGACGTTGAACCAATAAATCATAGTGTGCAAAGAACTCCGCCACATCCGAAATCGGGAATTGGAAAGAAATACGAGGCGAAACAGTGATTTGAGGTGTGTAATCTTTAAAACCTTTCTCGCTCAAAACGGGGCGATCGGGATTGTTTTCATCGGTGAAATTATCGATAGCAATCCACGGTTTTGCCTGACCACCAGACAAGTCAGAGATGGCCTTAGGATTCACTTGGGGAGAACCATCGGCATTGAACCAGTTGAATCCCTCGCGGTAACCCACAATTTTCTTGGGATTTTTTACATTGTCCACATACACCATGGCCTCTTTACTGATAGAACCAGGGATAGAAACGCCGGGCAATCCTCCCATGGCTTCTACGTCGGCCACGGTATAAGCACTATACAAGGTGAAAGGATCTTTCAGTGCGGGTTGGTTGGCATCGTACCGATCCACGCGCACCCCTACGTTGAAAAACAAATCCTTGTAGGTAAACTGATCCTGGATATAGCCAGCCATGTAGATAGGTTGGAAAGCAGCCATCGGATAGGTTTTATTTCCCTGAGCGTCTGTCGCCCTGAAGAAATCCGATAAACTGGGATTACCCGCCAAGATGTTCCCCGTGTAGTCGTATCCGAAATAACTCACATAGGCACCCGCTCCGAAATTCAACAGTTCCCTTGCGGAGAACAAATCCAGATTAAACATTGACGGATCATAAGAATCGATGTCCAACAAATCCAATCCGTTGGGGTTCAGTCCCAATTTAGTGCGCAAATTGCGGTCAAAAGCTCGTGGCTTGGACGGGTCGTAGGCTTGATTGTAATTGACGGTGTCTTGAAAAACGCCGTCCACATAAATGGGCAACGGGTTGGACAAGTCCAATTCACGAATGGCGTCGTTTTGCAAACCACGCATCAATGTCCACAGACCCCCACCGGAGGCACTGAAAGCACGGTCAAACCGCTGCTCGTACTCCATACCCGCAATCAAAGAATGTCCTTTGATATCGAAGTTGGTACTGGCTGTAATCCGGAATTGGTCGTTTTGAGAATAACTATAGTTGGAAGTGGCTGCTCCTACATTATTGAACAGGCTATAAATGCTGTAAGGAGTTTGACCGTTCAACAAACCACCGCCCTGCTGGATATTTACCAAATTGTTGGTGTTGTTGCGAATCAAACCAGCGTTGACCAAGTTGTAATAAGAAGAGGTGTAATTTGCCAACAGAGGATTGTACTGAGAAGCCGTAAAGACCACATTGGTGTCCAGGTTCAACAACTTGCGATAACCCAAAAGCCCACTGACGGGATCTACACCGTATCCGTAGAAATTTGTGCGTTGCGTTTCAAACGTTCCCACATGGCCGTATTGGAAAATGTTGTCGCGCAAGTTGGGATCCCATGTCCGAGAAAAATTTCGAGTGAAATCCGCTTGAATAGTGTAGTATGCATTTTGAATCAAATCGTTTGCATTGTCTTCCGTTCCGCTGAATCGTTGTGTAAAACGAGCATAGCCCATGATATCGCGGTTCATGGATTGGCTGTTGTTCTTGTAATTCATTAAGGCGTTACCGAACGAGCCATTCATCCGCTGATTCCAGTTGAATCGACCACCAAAAACCACTGTCACATTTCGGCTGGGTTTGATGTTCAGATTGTACGAAGCACGAAAATCATCGTTGGCTACATTGAGTCGACGAGTAATAATTTCCAAATCAGACATCCGCAACAACTCACCCGCACGGAGGGTACCCAGTCCTGCCGCCGTGGGTAAAATGGGTTGGGCCTCTAGCTCGGCGAGTTTGGCATCGTTTACTTTGTACACCGGTGTTGCGTAGGGACGGCCATCCGTGTTGTGTTCATATTCTGTGGAAAGCAAGAAACCAACAATGGGTCGAGAAACACCCATGGCATTTTTCTTGATCCAAAGCGGCCCTCCCACGGTTAGTCCCGCCAAATTGTATCCGTAAGGGTCAAACAACTGCGATGTAACCACTTCACCCGTACCAAAGAAAATTGGGGACGGACCACGGGTAGTCGTTGAAATAACGCCTCCCGTTACGTCACCGTATTGCGCAGGTGTTCCTCCCGTAATGACTTCCGTTTGCTGAATGGCTTCCCGAGGAAGATTGATGCTTCCGCGCACTTTTACACCATCAATAAATACTTGGTTTGAATTTTCACGACCCCCTCGGAAGGAAACGCCTCCGGTAGCCTCGTTTTGAACAGCAGATGCGGTCAAAGACAACAGCCCGCCCAAACCACGGGTCGGTAAATTCTTGATCACGTCTTGGTTGAACGTGGTCGATGTTTTGCCTTTTTCTACCAACGGGGCACGGTCTACTTTCACGGTTACCTCACCCAGGGTTTGCGATGCTTCCGAAAGGGAAATATCCCTTACCGTAGGGCGACCTGGTGCAATTTCCACTCCTTGCAACTCCGCGTCGCCGTAACCCATCGCGTTGGTCACACGAATGGTGTAGGTGCCCGGGTCAATGGGGTTGATGTTGACGTTACCGTTCATGTCAGACAAACCCTTGGCTACAATGAATTTCCCGCTCATGACAGAAACCATGGCATTGGGAACTTCCTCACCGCTCTTTTTATCAAAAATGCGGCCGCGGAATGAACCGGGACGGGATTGCGCTAAAACTGAAGTAGTTGTCAACAAGAGGACAACTGCGATGTGTAGAATTCTCCGCATAGGTGGAACCTTTTTATGTACTTGCGTATAGGAAGCGCTAAAATAAAGTATTTTCTTATTCTCCCGACCTTCTGTTTTACACTAAATTTACAATCATGTCGTATAGTATTCATCGTTTCCCCTTATGGGTATTTGCATTCCTACTCCTTGGTTGTGGGGACACGGTGAAACACCCCGTGCCGTATGTGTCTGTCAATGAGTGGGTTTACCTTTCCACACCGACGGGTTATCCCTTGCAATTTATCGGTGGAACCGTGCTTTTGCCGGATGCCGGCTACAAAGGCATTGTGGTCTATCGCCGGACGACACTGGGCGACAACGATGACTTTGGCGCATACGATTTGACGTGCCCTAACCATGTTTCCAGCGGCTGCGGAACGCTTGCATTGGTCGATAACTTATACGCAGAATGTCCCTGCGACGGACAACAATTTCTATTGTACGATGGACAAGCCCTCGGTGGTTCGACGACTTACCCGTTGTATACCTACAAAACGACCTACGACGGCAATGCGCTTCACATTAAAAACAGGTAAGAACTAAAATAGAGCTGCGGCAATTTTTTCCGTCTCGTCTGGCTTTCCCATGGTGTAATAATGCAGTACGGGCGCCCCTTTTTTCATCAATTCCTGCGACTGGGAAATACACCATTCCACTCCCACTGCTTTGACTTCTTCCGGTGTTTTTGCCGCCTCTACAGCATCGACCAAATCATCGGGCACATTCAAATAAAAATTGCGCGGGAGGGTGTGCAATTGGTTTTTAGTCGTGATGGGTTTTAGACCCGGAATAATGGGAACTTCAATGCCCATGGCACGGCATTTCTCCACAAAAGAAAAATAGGATGCATTGTCGTAGAAAATTTGTGTCACAATGTACTCAGCGCCCGCATCCACCTTCTCTTTGAGGTACTTTAAATCACTTTTCAAACTGGGCGCTTCGTAGTGTTTCTCTGGGTAGCCCGCCACTCCGATGCAAAAATGAGAAGGATTTGAATTTTGCACCTCGTCGTGTAGGTATTTTCCTTGGTTGAGATTTTTTACTTGCTTCAACAGGTCGATCGCGTGCGCGTGTCCTCCCAATTCTGCGGTGAAAGTCCCTTCGCTTTTGAGTGCATCGCCCCTCAAAACCAACACATTGTCAATGCCCAAATAATGCAAATCAATCAAGGCATACTCCGTTTCTTCGGCCGAAAATCCTCCACAGATAATATGCGGTACCGTATCTACGTGGAATTTGTTCTGAATAGCGGCACAGATTCCTACCGTTCCCGGCCGTTTGCGGGTGTGCACTTTTTGCAACAAACCGTTGGGGTGTTTTTTGTAAATAAACTCCTCCCTATGGCTCGTTACATCGATGAATTTTGGCCCAAAGGCCATCAAGCGTTCGATCGAGTCAAACAACCCATCAATGGAGGTGCCCTTCATCGGAGGAAGAATCTCAAAACTAAACAACGTACGGCCTTGCGCCTGGGAAATATGATCAATCACTTTCATAACTAACGACTAACGACTATTAACTAAATGACTATAAACTAAAGGACTAAATGACCATTGACTAAACGACTATTGACTATTAACTAACGACTATTAACTATTAACTATTAACTTTTACCTAATTCAAAACCGGCTGAAGCCATTGCCGGACTTCAAAAGGATCCATACCGCGCCGTTGGGCAACATCCAAAAGTTGATCTTCCCCGATTTTTCCAACGCCAAAATACTTGGCTTCTGGATGCGCCAAATAAAATCCGCTCACGGAGGCCGCTGGGGTCATAGCCAAGGAAGAGGTCAAGGACATGCCCGCGCGTTCCGTCGCTTGCAGTAATTCAAACAAGGTGTTTTTGTCCAAGTGATCTGGACAAGCGGGGTATCCCGGAGCGGGCCGAATGCCCTGATAGGCCTCGGAAATCACCGCCTCGTTGCTGAGTGATTCAGACGCCGCGTAACCCCAGAATTCCGTGCGCACTTTGTAGTGGAGGTACTCAGCAAAAGCTTCTGCTAAACGATCGGCCAGCGCTTTGAGCATCAAAGCGCTGTAATCGTCCTGATCGGCTTCAAAACGCGCCACGTGGGCTTCGATTCCATGCCCCGTTGTGACCGCAAACAATCCGATGTGGTCGTCCTGTGTATCGACAAAATCCGCCAAGGCCAAATGAGGCACACCCGCAGCTTTGGCGCCCTGTTGTCGCAAGGTCAATAGGCGCGATTCCGGCGTTTGATTTGTGGATTCCAACACGATGTCATCCCCCTCTCTGTGGGCTGGCAAAAGAGCATAGACACCGTCTGCGCGAAGCCACTTTTCGCGAACAACAAGGGACAACAAGGCCTGGGCATCGGCCAATAAAGAACGCGCTTGGGCTCCGACCACCGCATCGTCCAAAAGGGCTGGATATTTTCCGTGAACATCCCACGCTTGAAAAAAGGGTGTCCAATCAATCCACTCTAGCAAACGACCCAACGGAACATCGGGGAAAGTGAAAACGCCTATTTGCTTTGGCGCAGCGGCCTTTTTAGAAAAATCCGGCTTGTAGGCGTTGGCGCGGGCCACAGCCAATGTCACCGTTTGTCGTTGTGCACTTCGGTTGGCGTATTGCTCCCTCAAGTGGTCGTATTCGGCGGACATCTCTGCAACAAAAGCGGCAGAATCTACGGACAATAATTTTTGAACCACCGGAACGGCACGGGAAGCATCGTTGACATGGATGACCGGACCGCTGTAGGATGGGGCGATTTTTACGGCAGTATGGGCTCTAGATGTTGTAGCACCGCCAATCAATAAGGGCAGCCGAAGGCCTTGACGTTCCATCTCCGATGCTAAGAACACCATTTCATCCAAAGAAGGGGTAATCAAGCCGCTCAATCCTACTGCGTCCACTTTGTGTTCTACCGCGGCATCGATGATTTTCTGGGTCGGCACCATGACGCCCAGATCGATCACCTCAAAATTGTTGCACTGCAACACGACACTCACAATGTTTTTACCAATATCGTGGACATCGCCCTTGACCGTGGCCATCAGCAGTTTACCTCTTTTACGTGGCTTTTTAGGGGTGTCTCCCCCCGATTCCTCCGAAAAAAACGGCTCCAAATGGGCCACCGCGCGTTTCATGACGCGGGCACTTTTGACCACTTGCGGTAAAAACATTTTTCCGGAACCAAACAGGTCGCCCACCACATCCATACCCGCCATCAAAGGGCCTTCGATCACGGCCAAAGGAGAGCCGAGTGTAACGCGCGCCTCTTCTGCATCGGCCACCACAAAGGCATCCAACCCGTTGACTAAGGCGTATTGAATCCGATCGGCCACAGGGGCCTCACGCCAAGCCAAATCCACTTCCGTCACCTTGGAAGTCCCCTTGAAATTCTGCGCAAAAGCCAACAGCTTTTCCGTGGCATCGTCCGTCCGATTCAGAAGAACGTCCTCAATCAAGGTTCGTAGGTCCGGAGCAATGGAATCGTACACCACCAGCTGGCTTGGGTTCACAATCCCCATATCCATTCCATACGCCCTGCCATGAAACAAAAAACACGCATGAATCGCCTCCCGAATGGCATCGTTGCCGCGGAAGGAAAAAGAAACATTGCTCACACCCCCGCTGACTTTTGCTCTCGGCAGGTGAAATTTTATCCATCGGGTTGCCTCAAAATAATCCAATGCATTCCGGCGGTGTTCTTCCATACCGGTCGCTACAGGGAAAATATTGGGATCAAAAATGATGTCTTCTGGAGGGAAGTGCACCGTATCCACCAGCAATCGATAGGCCCGTTCGCAAATGGCGATGCGGCGCTCGTACGAATCTGCCTGACCTTCTTCATCGAAGGCCATCACCACCACGGCCGCTCCAAATCGACGAACATAGCGTGCCTGACGAACAAAAACATCCTC
>CAMDTE010000062.1 GCA_945907425.1 Owenweeksia hongkongensis DSM 17368
ACCATTAACTATCAACCATTAACTATCAACCATTAACTATCAACCATTAACTATCAACCATTAACTATCAACCATTAACTATCAACCATTAACTATCAACCATTAACTAGTCACCATTAACTAGAAACTATTCACTAGTTAATAATACCGACGGCCTTCTACTCCCGTAAAATGCTTCGCTAGACGCAGAACTTGTCTCGTGTATCCATACTCGTTGTCGTACCAAACATAAAGAACGGCTGATACCTCATCGGTGTGTAAAATAGTCGCTTCGCTATCGAAAATGCTCGGACAAGGATTGCCCACAATATCGGTTGACACCAATTCCGGGCTGATAGAATACATAATTTGCTCGACCAAATCACCCGTATAGGCCGCTTGTTTCAGCGCTGCGTTTAAAGAGGTGCGGTTGGTTTTTTTGGACAGTGTCAAATTCAAAATGGCCAAGGATCCGTTGGGAACAGGCACTCGAATCGCATTGCTCGTCAGTTTGCTACCCAAGCCAGGCAATGCTTTGTCAACAGCACTGCCTGCGCCTGTTTCTGTAATGACCATATTCAGGCCGGCAGCGCGTCCTCTGCGGTACTTGCTGTGCATATTGTCCACCAAATTCTGATCGTTTGTGTACGCGTGAATGGTTTCAATATGTCCTTTTTCGATACCGAATTCCTCATTCATCACCTTCAAAATAGGGACAATGGCATTCGTTGTGCAAGAGGCGGCTGATATGATTTTCGCATCGGTAGGAATCGTCTTTTCGTTGACGCCGACCACCACGTTGGGCACTCCCTTTCCGGGAGCCGTCAACAACACTTTGGCAATTCCTGGGGATTGCAAATGACGAGTCAAAGCTACTTCGTCCCGGAAGGCGCCCGTATTATCGATCAAGAGAGCATCCTGGATACCGTAGGTTGTGTAATCGATATCTTCTGGATTGCTGGCAGACACAATATGGATGGGCCGGCCATTCACCACGATGCACTTATTCACAGGATCGGCAACCACTGTTCCAGCAAAGGCCCCATGCACAGAATCTACGCGCAATAAAGAGGCTCGTTTCTCCAAGGTTTCCGGATCGTCTCCGCGGGCCACGATAGCCCGCAATCGCAACTGTTCGCCCTTTCCCTCTTGTGCAATCAATTCTCGAGCAACCAATCGCCCAATACGGCCAAATCCGTAGAGAACCACATCTACAGGAGTGTGCTTTGTCTTCTGATTGGGTTTCAAAAAGTCACCCAGTTTTTCGTTCAAAAACCGATTTCTATTGAGGGCGGCCGCGCCTTCCTTGGACCATTCTGCCGCTAAACGACCGATATCAATCCGGGAGGGAGCCAAAGCCATCTTTCCCAATTCCCGCATGAGGGCCAACGACTCTTCCACAGGCACAACCACTCCGGCCATCACGTGTGCGTGGGCATGGGCAGATAAAATTTCAGAAGGGCGCAAATCGAGCAGTCCTTGCCGAAATAAAACCACTTCCACCCCTTTTTCGTAAAAAAGATCACTGATGGTCTTGATCAAGGCGGCCGCTGTTTTTTCTTTTTCAATGCGATCTGCTACGGACTGGTCGTAAGATTCCAATGGACTCATAGGGTATATATTTTTAAAATGGTTTTGGTAGGCGCAAAGGTAAAGTCGAAAGCCCTTCACGAAAAATCCTTCAGTGATTCTAATGGTCTGCAAAACAAGGCGTTATAGAGTTTATGTAAGTGTATATTTAACACTTAAGTCGGTTTCTTATCCTAAGGAACAAAATCATCAGAGGGGTTGAATTCCGTAGGAAGTCGTTCTAACTTTCCGATTCGCCCTTTGAAATTTATCTCAGCGAGTGATTTCACAAACGGAGTCAAGTCCTACCTTTAGCCCATGTCCTTTGCATTTTCAAAATACCACGGAACAGGCAATGATTTTGTCTTACTGCACGATTTCGAAGCAGAATTCCCCCTAGAGGATGCCGATTTGGTACAGCGAATGTGCGATCGACATTTTGGTATTGGAGCCGATGGTTTGATGGTTTTGCGCCCGCCAAAGAAGACGGGAACCGCGTTTCACTTAATCTATTTCAATGCGAACGGAGGGGTGGGAAGTCTGTGTGGCAATGGGGCGCGTTGTGCTGTTTCTTTTGCTAAGAAAATAGGCTTGTTTAAGGGACATGCCTTGGCTTTTGATGCAGCAGATGGCACACACGAGGCCTGGATTGACCAGGAGGAAATCAGAGTACATATGGCGCCTACTTCCATTCCTCGTCAAGAGCACGGAGGATTCTTTATTGACACGGGATCTCCGCATCACGTTCGTTTTGTGGACGGCTTGGCTACGCATCCGGTGGAGGAAGAAGGCAAATCTCTGCGGTATACTACCTATGGTATTGCAGGTGCAAATATTAATTTTGTGGAACGCTCTAAAGAGGGAGCTTGGCACGTGCGCACATACGAACGCGGTGTAGAGGGAGAGACCCTGAGTTGCGGTACAGGAGTTACCGCGGTGGCGCTGGTTTTGGCCCATTTGAAAAAAGTGGAAGGCCATGTTTTGGTTTTGCATACACCGGGAGGGAAACTCAAAGTACAATGGGAACAGGAGCCCTATGGATTCGATCGGATTGAATTGATGGGTCCAGCTGAATTCGTTTTTTCTGGACAATGGAAATGAATGCCTTATCCAATGGCGTGATCAAATTGAGGGCTGTGGAACCTTCCGACGGGCTTTTGATGGCCCAATGGGAGAATGATCCATCCGTTTGGGGAGTCAGCAACCGCACTACGCCTTATTCGGAAGATTTTCTGAAGAAGTATACGGATTCTACCGGTGCAGATTTCTGGGAAATGGGGCAGATGCGTTTTATCGTTGAGGAATTGTCTTCGGGCAAGGCGGTGGGCGCTGTGGATTTTTTTGATGCCCAAGCCCTTCACCAACGGGCCGGCGTTGGAATTTTTGTTGAAAAATCATCTCGCGGCAAAGGTCTCGCAGTGGAAGCGCTGCAATTAGCTCATCAATGGGCTTTTGATCACGCTCTTTTGCATCAAGTGTGTGCTGAGGTACACGCCGACAACGCTCCCTGTTTGGCAGTTTTTAAAAAAGTAGGGTACAAGGAGGCCGGGCTTTGGCGCCAATGGCACCGAACCAGAAAAGGTTTTAAAGATGTTGTACTTTTTCAGTTCTTTGCGGACAATGAAGACAGTTCTCTTTAAAAAAATTCTTTTGCCCCTGGTGGTGCTGTCCTCCCTAGCGGGATTGGCCGTTTGGAGCCTGCCTTTTCTGCCCAATGTAAAAGGCACTGGAAAATCTATATCTGTTTATATCCCAACGGGTTCCTCGTGGGAAACGGCCATGGATTCGGTACGTCCTGCGCTTCGTTTCCCTTGGCTTTTCATGGGTTGGGCATCGATCAAATCAACGCCTGATTCTGTCAAAGGAGGGCATTATCTATTGAAACCCACGATGGGAAATCGGACAATTTTCGGCAATATTGCGGGAGGTTGGCAAGACCCGGTAGAAATTTCTTTTCACTCTGTGGATGATATGGCTTCGCTGGCTTCCAAGCTAGACGTTCAGTTGGAAGCAGATTCCGCCTCCCTGTACACCGTGTTGCGGGACACCGCCTTTTGGAGAAAAAATGGGGGATGGGCTCCTGCTGCGCGGCTTTCCGCCTTTGTTCCCAATACGTATCAGGTGTATTGGAATGCCTCTGCCACGGAAATCCTCCAGAAGATATTGGAAGGCCACGCATCGTTTTGGACGGAGGAAAAGAGAGCTGCTGCCAAAAAAAAGGGTTTAACTCCTTTGCAAGTAGCAACGCTCGCTAGTATTGTTCAAAAAGAAACGGCGCACGAGGAGGAGATGGCTCGCGTGGCCGGGTTGTATCTGAATCGATTGCATCAGGGTATTTTGTTGCAGAGCGATCCTACGGTGATTTATGCGTACAAACAGTCCCACCCCAAGGCCAAAACTATTCGGCGCGTTTTAAACTATATGTTGCGTGCCCCCGGGCCGTATAACACGTATCAGGTGCAAGGGCTGCCGCCAGGACCCATTGCCGTAGCGGAAATCCAATCTATGAACGCGGTGCTGTCTGCGGAAAAACACCGTTATATTTTTATGTGCGCCAATCCGGATCGACCCGGTACTCATCGTTTTGCGGTGGATGATGTGGCCCACGAAAAAAATCGGATGGATTACATCCGGTGGTTAAACAAGCAAAAGATTTACCATTAAAAAAATGGATGGCTGTCCCGGGTCGCTGCCAGCGACCCGGGCATGCTGCTACGCATTTTTGAAATAGAATACGCCTTCTTCTGCGTCGACCAAAACGACACTATCGGTAGTGATCTCACCAGTTAAAATGCTTTTAGACAATGCATTGCTTATGCGTCGTTGAATGGTGCGTTTCACGGGGCGGGCACCAAACAAGGGATCGTATCCCTCGTGGGCCAATAGGGCAATAGCTGCCTCCGTGAAGTCAATAGTGATGTCTTGTTCTTTCAATTGCTTTGCCAGAAGGTGCAATTGCATACGCACCACACCCAACACATCGGATTCGTTCAAAGGAGTGAATGTCAACACCTCGTCTATGCGGTTTAGAAATTCAGGCCGCAAGGTCTTTCGCACAACTTCATAGACAGCGTCAGGGCCTTCGCCGGCCAACAGCAAATCCGAACCCATATTGGAAGTCATTATTACTAAGGTGTTTTTAAAGTTGGCTGTTCTCCCCTTGCTGTCTGTCAATCGACCATCATCCAACACTTGGAGCAAGATATTGAAGACATCGGCGTGTGCTTTTTCAATTTCATCGAGCAAAACAACCGCATAGGGACGGCGTCGAATCGCCTCTGTCAATTGACCACCCTCATCGTATCCGACATATCCGGGAGGCGCTCCTATCAATCGACTGACGCTATGACGTTCTTGATATTCAGACATATCGATCCGTACCAAGGCGTTTTCATCGTCGAAGAGAAAATCAGCCAATGCGCGCGCCAACTCGGTTTTACCGACTCCCGTAGGTCCTAGAAAAAGAAAAGAGCCCATAGGTCGTTTTGGATCTCCCAGACCGGCTCGATTTCTCCGTATAGCGTCCGACACGGCAGAGATGGCTTCTCCTTGCCCAACCACTCGTTTGTGAAGTTCTTCCTCCAGACGCAACAGTTTTCCGCGTTCTCCCTCGAGCAATCGATGAACCGGTATACCAGTCCAACGGGCAACCACATCCGCAATATCGTCTGCCGTTACCTCTTCTTGAATCAAAGGGGCCTTGTCCCTTGAAGAATGCATCGCTTCCAATGCGTTGGCTAATTCGGATTCAGCCTCTTTCATGCGCCCATACCGTATCTCAGCGACCAGTCCGTAATCTCCGCTTCTTTCCGCTGTATCCGCTTGTAATTTCAATTCCTCCAAAAGGATCTTGCCTATTTGAACCTTTTCGATGATTTCCTTCTCGGCAGTCCATCGTGCATTCAAAGCGGTCCTTTCCTCTGTGAATTGAGCTATCTCCTGTCGTAGAAAAGCACTTTTTTTGGCATCGCCTTCTCGCTTGATCGCTTCTTGTTCAATTTCCAATTGCATGATTTTCCGATCCAACGTATCCAACTCCTCGGGTTTGGAATTGATTTCCAAGCGCAATTTTGCTGCTGCTTCGTCCATTAAGTCGATGGCCTTATCGGGTAAGAACCGCTCGGTAATGTACCGTTGACTCAACGAGACGGCAGCCAAAATAGCTTCGTCCTTGATGAGGACTTTGTGGTGTGCTTCGTATTTGTCTTTGATCCCGCGCAAAATACTGATGGAGGCCTCGGTATCGGGTTCCGTGACATACACGGGCTGAAAACGACGCTCCAATGCCTTGTCCTTTTCAAAATATTTTTGAAATTCCGATAGGGTAGTGGCCCCTATGGCGCGCAACTCACCCCTGGCCAGGGCCGGCTTTAAGATGTTGGCAGCATCCATAGCTCCTTCACCGCCTCCCGCACCAATGAGTGTATGGATTTCATCGATGAATAGAATGGCTTGACCGTCGGAATCCTGCACTTCTTTGACAACGGCCTTGAGTCGTTCCTCAAATTCTCCCTTGTATTTTGCCCCTGCGATCAAAGCACCCATATCCAAGGAATAAATGCGCTTGTCTTTGAGGTTGTCTGGAATGTCTCCTCTAAGAATGCGGTGCGCCAACCCTTCTGCAATGGCCGTTTTTCCCACGCCTGGTTCTCCCACCAACAACGGGTTGTTTTTGGATCGTCGACTCAAAATTTGAAGAATTCTACGAATTTCTTCGTCTCGGCCAATGACCGGATCCAGCAGGCCTTTTGCCGCTCGTTCGTTCAAATCCACAGCGTATTTCTTCAAACTCTGGTAACTATTTTCAGCGCTGGCAGACGATGCTTTGTTCCCGGATCGAAGCTGGGCAATGCTGAGCAGTACCTCTTTCTCCTTGATCCCCAATTCCTTTAATCCTTGACCGATGGCGTCTTTTCCTTTGAGCAATCCCACCAATAAAAACTCGATGGTTACGAACTCGTCTCCGTTTTCTTTGGCTGATTTTTGGGCTGCGCTGATGGCATCTTGTGCTGAACGAGTCCAAAACGTTTCGCCGCCTTCTACTTTGGCGATGCTCTTGATTTGCTTCTCAGCCAATTGTTCCAATGACGCCAGGGGTATGTTTAAAGCACCTACAACCGTCTGGATTACCTCCTTATGGTGTGTGCATAATACGGACAATACGTGCGCGCTATCCACGCCCTGGTGCCCCAAACTCTGTGCAAGTTCTTGCGCCTTTTGCAGTGATTCTTGCGCTTTGATCGTGTAATTTTCCATACTTATAGTCCATCCAAGCATATACCAACCCGATTTAGCTGACAAAATGTCGCGCAATCGCTTTGTAAACAAGACAAAACGACAAAGCCCCTCCGCGGAGGGGCTTTGTCTTAAGCGGCGTGCCTTTTTTAGTGTTGCACTAGGAAGCGTTTGGTTACCGTCATATCGCCGTACTGCACCGACAACAAGTACATACCCGGCGCCCAGGAAGCCGTCTGGATTTTGTAAAGGTTGACCCCATTTTCTGTCCGTATTTTGTCCTGCGACATAATTTGGCCATGGATGTTGGCTATTCGAAGCGTTACAGGTTCACGACTAGAGGCATTGAATTGGAAGAGGGCCTCATCGTTTGTTGGATTTGGAACGACATCGCCAAGGAACAAGCCGGGTATTTCTATCTCTTCTTGTCCAATTCCGATGATATCGGCCGGTATGCCGGCAGGGGCCTCTTTCAAACAGAAATCATCCACAGCCCATCCTTCCTTCATGATAGTGTAATCAGATCCAAAACGAAATCGGAAAACCAATTTGCCCGGATTCTGCACCGTGAAATGAATCACTGACGAATCCCATCCGTTGCTGGTTCCTGACCAGCCTGGTCGGACCAAATCCAAGGAGGTAACGTGCACGGTGTTGTACCACAGTCCGCTGATAAATACATTGCCCAAAGTAAACCACGTGATACCGCCATCGTAAGACCAATCGACGGAACCCCCGTCATGGTATTGTTCTGAGAACATATTGTGGCGGAAATGCATCCGATAGACCTTGTTTGTATCCAATGTAAAGAACGGAGTATGTAAGGCGCTTTGCGTCATGGAAGAATAATTGGA